>DAOOFR010000078.1:0-15820 GCA_035415285.1 Opitutaceae bacterium | reverse complement strand
CTGGTCCTCTTTGCGGGACTCGGTGGTGGAGACATCCTGGGCGACGGTGGTGACGATGCGGGTGAAGGTCTGCGCCGGAGTGCCGTCGAGGAAGGCGGTGTTGTTGGCGATGGCGGCGACGGCCAACGCGCGGTCGTTCGATCCGGTGTAGGTCCCGTCGCCGGCCCGCACATTGGTGGCCGTGGCGGTGCGGGCGATGGTCGCCGCCGTGGTGCCGGTGCCGGTGAAGAAGTCCCCGTTGGTGTTGGCTCCGTTGTTGTCGTAGGCGTCGTTGACCTGGGTGACGAGGGCCTGGACAAAGCCGTCGAGCCGGTTGCGATACGAATCGACGGTGGCACCAACCTTCTGGTACCCGGCGAGACTGCCGGCGGAAAGCGTGAGCTGGCTGGTGCTGGCGGGGGCGGTGGTCGTCCACTCGTACTGGTCGGCGTTGCGGGCGAGCGAACCGGTGACCACGGCCCGGTCGAGCAACAGGACCGGGGCGCCGGTGGTGTTGACCTGGATGCCGATCTGCCCCGCGTCCTGCTGGACCGTCGTGAAGTCCATGTACTTGGCGAGTTCCTCGAGCTTGCCCTGGCGCTGGTCGCGCAGATCGACGGCGCTGCCGGGATTGATGATCTCGACCCGGCCGATCTGGCGGTTGAGATCCGCCAGATTGGCGAGGATCGAGTTCACCTGCTTGGCATCCTCGTCCATCTGGCCGGTGAGGGTGTTGGCGGCGACGGGGGTATCGAGGGAGATGTCGGCCAGGCGGCGGTCGGCGAGGCGGATCTTGTTGATCAGGTCGTCGGTGGTGGCGATGAGCTGCTGCTTGTTGACGGGGTCGGCCGGTTGGGTGGCGAAACCCTGCCAGGCGCTGAAGAAGGCGTCGATCGAGGCCGCGATGCCCGAGGGCAGGTCGGTGTTGCTGCTGATCGTGTCCACCGTGGTGGTCTTGGCGAAGGTCCCCTGGCTGAGGGCGGTCTGCGCCTGTTCGAGGTAGGCGAGCTGGGACTCGAGAAACTTCGTATTGGAGGTCTCCTCGTTGATCTGGCCATCGAGCAGGCGGTCGCGCATCTGCTGGATCGCGACGGGCTCGACGCCGAGGCTCTGGGCGCCGAGCGGAGTATTCACCGACCCCTTGTCGCCATACACCACACGCTGGCGGGCGTAGGCGGTGTTGTTCACGTTCGCCATGTTGCGCCCGACGATGTCGAGCGCGGCGCTGTGGGCGCGCAGGGCGTTGGTGTTCGAGTAGAGGGTGGAATAGAGTCCGGACATGGCGGGGAGTTCAGCCTTGGGCGCGGTAGGTCGGGGTGGTGCCGACGGCGGCCACGGCGACCTGCCCCTGCCGGGAATAGGTCTTGGTGAACGCCTGCGGGCGCAGGGCGGGCACGAGATCGCGGTGCAGTTCCACCAGGCGGGAGAGCATCATCTGGTTCTGCCGGTTGCGCTGCTTGGTGCGGTGCAGCAGGTGGTTGATCTCGTCGATGAGCGCCTCGAGCAGCGGGCGGACCTCGGCGGGGAACTCGGGGAGCAGCTGGCGCAACGAGCGATCCGCCGGGCATCCGTGCCCGGCCGCGTACTGGCGCACCGCGTTCTCGCGCTCCGCGCGGCACGTCCGGGCCGACTCGGCCTGCTCCTCGAGCTGCGGCACGAAGCCGGCCACCGCCTCGGCATCCAGCGAGAGGATCCGTTGCTGCTGCTCCTCGAACAGGCGGAGCAGCCCGCCGTATTCGGCGAGTTCGCTCCGGAGCGTGTCGACGACCGTCGACCAGGCAGGGCACGGTCCCGCGGCTAGTGGTGTGTCGGTCACAATCATGAGGTGGTCTCCGGTTTATCGGTCGTTAGCCCCTTCGGGGTAAGCTGCGGCACGAGCATTTTGGCGATGCCCAGCCCCCCACCCTGCGCGACGCTCTGGGCCACGACGTCGGTGACGAGGTACTGGTAGACGTTGTTGCCGGCCACCGCGCCCTCGCCGGCGCCGAACATCGGCTTGAGCGCGTCTCCGAGCAACTGCCGGACGAGGATCGCCTCGAACTGCTCCGCGGCGGCCTGCGCCGGCGGGCGGTTCGCCCCCCCTTGGAACGAGCGCCGCACCGCCGCCGCATCGGTGACGCCGAGCAATGGACTGATGGGGACGGTCGACATGGCGGGAGGGGAAGCGACGGTCAGTTGATCACAACCTCGGCCTGGAGGGCGCCGGCGCGTTTGAGGCTCTGGAAGATCGCCATCATCTCGCGCGAGGAGACGCCGAGGGCGTTGAGCGCCTTCGCCAACTCCTCGACCGAGGGCATCTCCTCGACGATCTGGAAGCCGCCCTTCACCTCGGTCACATCCGTGCGGGTGGAGGGCACCACCGCGGTGGTGCCGCCCTCGCTGAACGGCCCGGGCTGCGAGACGCCGAGCGTGGAGGCGATCTTGATGGTGAGCGAGCCGTGGCTGATGGCCACCTGCGAGAGGCGTACCGCCGAGGTGGCGACAATCGTGCCCGTGCGCTCGTTGAGGACGACCCGGGCGGCGGTGTCGGGCCGCGCCTCGATCGCCCCGAGGGAGGCGATGAAGGAGACCTCGTTGCCGGCGAAGGCCGCCGGGAGCCCCACCGCGACTGTCGCCGCATCCTGGGCACGGGCGGTGCCGGGGAACTGCGCGTTGACGGCATCCGCGATGCGGGCGGCGGTGGCGAAATCGGGCTGATGGAGGAGCAGGCGCACGACGCCGTCGCGCACGACGGTGGCGGGGATCTCGCGCTCGACGATCGCGCCGTTGGTGATGGAGGCGACCGTGGGATGGTTCTTCTGCACGGTGGCCCCGCCGGGGCCGCCCCCGCCGCCGAGGAAGCCGCCCACGGCCACCGGGCCCTGGGCGACGGCATACACGGCGCCGTCGGCGCCGAGCAGCGGCGTCTGGAAGAGCACGCCGCCCTGCAGGCTCTTGGCCTCGCCGAGCGCGGCAACCGTCACATCGATGCGGGCGCCGGGCTTGAGGAAGGGGCCGATGTCGGCGGTGACGAGCACCGCCGCGGCGTTGGAGGACTTGAGGGTGCTGGCCGGGATCGAGATGCCGAAGTGCTCGAGGGTGTTGGCGATCGAGCGCAGCGTGGCCTCGGAGTTCTTGTCGCCGTCGCCCGCCAGGCCGGCGACGATGCCGTAGCCGATGAGCTGGTTGTCGCGCCCGCCCTCGACGACCACGAGGTCCTTGAGGCGCGAGCCGTCGGCCCGCGCGAGCGGCAGGGCCGCGGCCAGGAGGAGGAGAACGCCGAACAGGTGTTTCAGGGACATGATGGGGACGCGGTCAATAGAGCCGGAGCATCTCGTAGAGCTTGGTGAGCCAGCCCTTGCGCTGCGAATCGGTGAGGCTGCCCTCGGTGACGACCTCCACGGTGGCGTTGGCGATGCTGGTCGAGGGCACCGTGTTCGAGGAGCTGATATCCTGGGGCCGGACGATGCCGCGCAGCACCATGTACTGGCGTTCGCCGCCCATGGAGACATGGCGCACGCCCTCGAGCACCAGGTTGCCGTTGGGCAGCACGTCGGTGACGAGCACCGCGGCCCGCGACGTCAGGGAGGCCTTGTTGTTGATCTGGCCCGACGCGGAGAAGGTGTTGCCCCCCTCGTAGCTCGTGCCCGGATAGGCGCCCTTGTGGGTGCCGGCGGCGCTGGCGGCCAACGGGAAGAGGAACTGCGTGATCGCGCTGTCGGCGGAGCTCGACTTGTCGGCCTTGGACGACTGCGAGTTCTGCGAGCTCACGCTCTCCTGCACGATGATGGTGACGATGTCGCCGGTGCGGGAGGCCCGCCGGTCGGCCAGCACGCCGCGGGAGGTGGTGGCCGGCCAGATCGAGTCGGCCGGGGCCGCCGTGGCGAGCACCAGGAGCACGGCACAACTGGAGAGGAGGCGTTTCATGTCAGAAGGTGATGCGGGCCTGGTTCTCGCCGACGACGACGGCGGAGAAGTCGCGCCGCGACTCGGGGTTGCGGACCACGATGGTCTCGCCGCGGGCCCCGCTCTGCATCGCCAGCCCCTTCATCGTGATGGTGAGCGCGCCGCTGACCGCGACGACCTCGACCCGGCTGCCACGCTGCACGAGCAACCGCGGCGCCACTTCGCGCCACGAGAGCACCGTGCCCACGGGGAGGCCGCGGGCCAGCGCATGGCCGGAAAGGTCAGTGCCGGCGGGGATCGCATCCTTCTCGCGGAGGAAATCGACCCGGCGGAGTTCGAAGCACGACGTCTCGATCGAGGCTCCGCGGGCGACCGGTTGGCGGGTGACCAGGGCGTCGCCCCAGAGGTGCCCCTCGAGGGGCAGATTCCACTCGCCGAGCGTGGTCCCGCCCGCGGTGAGCCGCACCCGCACGATCATCTGGTTGGCGAGCACCGGTGGTGGGGACACCACCACCATCTCCCACTCGCCGGTGGGGGCGACCGGGGCTTTCCAGGCGCGCAGCAACTCGAGCTGCAACTCGCCGGTCGGGGCGAAATGCGCCGCAAGCTGCGCGCCCACCTGCGGGAGGAAATCCTGCGGGGCGACCGTCGCAGGGGCGGCACCACAGGCCAGGACCGTCGCCGCGAGTGCGGCGCCGGCAAGGAACGGACGGAGCAATCGGGAAGCGGAGTGCATCAGCGTTTCAGGTTGTTGATCTCCTGCAGCATCGCATCGGAGGTCTGGATGGCCTTGCTGTTGATCTCATAGGCGCGCTGGGCGACGATCATGCTGACCATCTCGTTGACGACATTCACATTGGAGCCCTCGAGATACCCCTGGATGGTGGTGCCGAAGCCCTGCACCCCGGGGTTGCCCAGCTCGGGCGTGCCGCTGGCCGTCGTCTCCAGATAGAGGTTGCCGCCGGCGTTCTCGAGACCGGTGGGGTTGGCGAACCGGACCAGCTGGATCTGGAAGTTGGTGGTGCCGGTGGGCGTGCTCACCGTGACCTCGCCGGTGGTGGCGACCGAGATCGAGGTGGCGCCGACCGGGATGGGCTGGAACCCGCTCAGCACGGGCAGGCCGTCGTTGGTGACGACCTGGCCGGTGGACGTGAGCTTGAACGAGCCGTCGCGCGTGTAGGCGCTGGTGCCGTCGGGCCGCTGGATTTCGAAGAAACCTTCGCCCTGGACGGCGATGTCGAGCTTCTCGCCCGTCTGGGAGAGCGTGCCCTGGGTGAACACCTTGGCGGTGGAGACGACCCGCGAACCGGCGCCCACCTGGGTGCCGGAGGGCACGAGGTTGCCCGCCCCGCCGTCGGCCCCGGCGGGCCGCGACTGCTGGTAGAGCAGGTCCTGGAACTCGATCTTGGACTTCTTGAAGCCCGTCGTATTCACGTTCGCGAGATTGTTCGCGATCGTGTCGAGGTTGAGCTGCTGGGCCTGCATGCCCGTGGCGGACGAGTAGAGGGCGACATTCATGCTGGGATGGCGTTCGGGGTGGCGGGCCGGAGGCGAATCGGTGGGCGGAGAGGCGGCGGGGGCTCAGACGGAGGGAGGAGGGTCAGCCGACGGCGCGGATGGTCTTGTCGAGAAGATCGTCGCGGGTGGTGATGACCTTCTGGGCGGCCTCGTAGGCGCGGGAGACCTGGATGAGGTTCACCATCTCGCCGACCGGCTGCACGTTGCTGGTTTCGAGCGAACCTTGCATGAGCTCCGGGTTCTCGACGGTCTCGGGCATCTGGCCGTTGGCGGCGAAAAGCCCGCCGGCGAGCGGCGTGAGTCCCTGCGTGTCCGCGAATCGCTGGATGGTGAGCCGCCCGATCTGCTGGCCGCCCTGCGAGAGGGTGCCGTCGGCGGCGATCGCGAGCGGTCCGCCCTCGGGCAGCAACTGGATGGGTGCCCCGCCCTCCCCGAGCAGGAGATTGCCCTGCGCGTCGACCACGGTGCGGTCAGTGTTGGTGTAGAAACTACCGGAGCGGGTGTAGGCGCGCTCGCCGTCGGGCGTCTGCACCTCGAAGAAGCCGTCGCCGCGGATCGCCACATCGAGTTCGCGGCCGGTGCCGATGAATTGGCCGGGCTGGAAACTCACCGAGACGTTGCTGGAGGGAAACTGCACGGGGCGAGCCGCGCTGGCGCCGGTCGCCCCCGTGGGCATCGCGCCGGCGGTCTGCGTCGAGAAGCCCACTTCCTGCTTCCGGAAACCGGGCGTGCCACTGGCGGCAATGTTGTGCGAGGTCGCCGCCTGCCAACGTTCCAGCGCGCCCAAGGCCGAGGCTCCGAGGTAGAGACCGATGTTCATCGGCCACGCAATTGCAGTCCGTGTGCCAGAGTCCCTACTCGCTGCGGTCCAGCATCTTGGAATTGCCCCTCTCCCACCCCGGAAAAGTCTTCCGTGGACTTCAGGCAGGTTGTGCCGACCCGGGGGCGGTGTTGCCGAAGCGGACCAAGCACGAGACGCGCACCGACCGGCCGCGCGTGCGTATCGGGCCGTCCAGACACCCGGGCCCCGCCCCGTTGGGCCGGCCTCGCGACGCTCGTGCCGTCGGCCCGGAGCGGGCCGTATCCGGCTCAGCGCTGCCCCGGCGCATAGGCGCAGAGGATCTCGATCTTCTCCCCGCACCGGCAGGTGACGATGAGTTTGACCACGCGGTCGCCCTCCTTGATCGCCTCGACGGTGGCGTCGTGCCCGCCGCCGTCGCCCGGCCCGGTCGCCATGGCGCCGAAGAGGGCGGCATCGAACACCGGCGGAGGCAGGTCCGTCCCCTTGGCCGGCTTGGCACCGGAGGGCGAGGAGACGCGGGGGCGGTTCTGGAGGAAGTCCTTCACGGGAGATCAGGGGGCTGGGGCCGATGGTCCATTCGCCGCCCGCTCCGGCGCCCGCAACTGGTCGCGGGCGTCCGACGGGCGGCTGGCCATCGAGAGACTCATGACGATGCGCTGGTTCCGGGCCGAATCGGGTTGTTCGCCGGGCAACGGCCGGGTGGAGCCGAAACCGCTGAGCCGGTCGAAGCGCGACATATCGACGGCGTAGTAGTTGAGCGACCGGCGCACCGCCTGCACCTGGTCGGTCGACAGGTCCCAATCGGTGTAGCCCTCCTTCGGGCTCGCGACGCCCGCCCGGGAGTGACCTTCGACGACGATCCGGAACTTCTGGCGGTCGATGAGCCAGGCGAGGTTCTGCATGACGACATCGCCCCACTCGGTGAAGGTGTCGGAGTCGCGCACGAACAGCGGCTGGCCGCCGCCGCTGAACAGGGTCACCCGCAGGCCGTCGCTGGTCACCTCGACCTTGATCGGGTTGTTGGGATCGGTTTCGGAGACGTTGAGCAGGCGGTAGAACTCGCGCGCGAGCGCCTGCATGGCGTTCAGGTCGATGGCCGCCGGGCTTTTGCCGGAGGACCCGCTGTCGTCGCCCTGGGGCGTGGTGTTGGACTGGAACGGGAGCACGCCGCTGGTGTTGTCGAGCGGCGAGTTGAACGGGCTCTGGAAATACTGCGAGGTCGCGATGAGGATCTCCTGGTCCTGGGCGGAGATCCACAGCACCAGGAACAGCGCCATCATGGCGGTCATGAAGTCGGCGAAGGCGACCTTCCAAGCGCCGCCGTGGTGGGCATCCTTCTTTCTCGCCATGGCTGGTTCCTCCGCGGCCGGGCCTACTTGGCCGGCGGCATGCCCTTGAGGATGGCCTCGAGTTCGTCGGCCCCGGGCTGCACCGTGCTGTCGAGCGAGCGGCGCGCCACCTCGACGGCCATGAGCGGCGCCAGACCCTTCGCGAAGCCCGACACGGCCTGCAGGATACAGCGGAAATATTTGTCGTCGTTGGCGTTGTTGGCTTTGATGCGCATCGCCAGCGGATTGATGATCCCGTACGCGCTGAACACCCCGAGGAAGGTGCCGGTGAGCGCGGCGGCGACCTTCTCGCCCACCGCCTCGGGCCCCTCGGAGATGGCCGCCATCGTGTTGATGATGCCCAGCACCGCCGCGACGATGCCCACGCCCGGCAACGAGTCGCCGACCAACTGCAGGATGTGGACGGGCTCGTCGGCCTCGTTGGCCTTCGCATCGAGCTCGACCTCGAGCAGCGCCTCGAGCTGGTCGGGCTTGATCTTGCCGTCGACCACCGGCCGCAGGCCGTTGCACAGAAACTCCACCCGCTCGGGGTGGCCGATGAAGCTGCCGTATTTGGTGAAGATGGTGCTTTTGTCCGGCTCGAGGATGTGGCCCTCGAGCGCGATCAGGCCGCTGCGCCGCCCGAGCAGGAAGATCTCGTAGAGCAGCTTGAGCAGATCCATGTACTCGTCCTTGCCGGTGTGCCCGCCGGAGATCGCCCCCTTGATCTTCACGATGATCTCCTTGAGCACGTGCGTGGGGCTGGCGATGACCATCAGGCCGAGCGCGATGCCGCCGATCACGATGAACTCGGAGATGTGCAGCAGCAGCAGCGGGTTGCCACCGGCCACCATGAAGCCACCCAAGGTGGCTCCGAACACGATCAGGATTCCGACCAGCAACATCATAGTGGTCGGCCTCGTTTATTGTTCCCGCACGCGTTGGATGTAGCCGCGCAGCCCGATGATCGTCTGGGCGTGGATCTGGCAGATGCGGGACTCGGTGAGGTTGAACACGGAGGCGATTTCCGCCAACCGCATGTTTTCGTGGTAATACATCGCGAGGATCTTGCGCGGTATATCGGGCAGTTGCCGGATTCTTTGAGCGACAAGTTCCTGCAGTTCGCGCCGTTCCATGTCGTCGCGGGCGAGCACGTCGGTGTCGTCGGCGATGATCTCGTGCAGGCTGGAACGCTCGCCGCCCTCCTCGTCGGGCGACTGGTCCAGCGCGAGGAAACAGGCGGGTTTGGCCTCCTCGAGCCACTTCGCGTACTCCTTGGTCGAGATGCCGAGCACCTTGCGCACCTCCTCGTCGGTGGCCGGACGCCCGTTCTTCTGCTCGATCTCGGCGATGACCTCCTTGATCCGGCGGGCCTTCGCCCGGGCGCGACGCGGACGCCAGTCGAGCCGCCGGAGCTCGTCCAGCACCGAACCGCGGATGCGGCGGCTGGCGTAGGCGGCGAAGGTGTTGTTCTGCTTCGGGTCGTAGTTCTTCACCGCGGCGATGAGCCCGAGGATGCCGACACTGTACAGGTCCTCCGCCTCGATGTGCGGCGGCAGATTGATCCAGATACGATCGACGACCGACCGGACCAGCGGCAGGTAACGCTCCGTGAGCGCCTTCTCATCGAGCGAGCTGCTCTCGACTCCCTGGTAGGTGCGCCAGACGGCGGCGGCGGCGGATTTCGGCGGCAAGGAGGAGGCCGGGGCGGCGGGCGGCGGCGATTTCTTCGCGGGACCTGGGGCGGTTTTCATGATTCAGACGCGGTTCAGGGTTGGGCAGGGGTACCGGACGGCGCGGCGGCTTCCTCGTCGGCCTTCGCTGCTTGGGCGGCCGCCTGCTGACGGCGCTGGTGCGCGGCCTCGATGAAGGCCTTGATCACCACCGACCAGAACCACCGGAAAAGGAAGGCCGCGACCAGGCAGCTGATCGCCGCATCGCGGAACACGATCTCGCCCGGGCGGTCGGCCAGAAACCCGGCCAACGCCGCGAGGGTGAACCCGACGAAACCACCGATGAGGAAGGCGTAGCGCATGGGGGTCAGTTCCACGGAAAGGTCCGGCGCAGGACCGCGCCGATGACATCGGTTTCGCATTCGTCGGTGAGGCTCGGACCGAGCGTCACCATCAACGGCGCCAGGGGCGCCTCGATGAGGTAGTCCCAGAGCTTGCCCCACTGGGGCAGCTCGTCGAGCTGGGTGAAGACCACATGCGTGCAGCCCAGCTCCTGGCCGGCCGCGCAGGCCGACCGCAGTACCGCGCTGTCGAGCAGTCCCGAAAGCACCAGCACGCGGCCGGGCAGCTGCTGCTCGTCGAGGAACGCGCGCAGGCGCGCATTCTCCTCCGGCCGGGTCAGCGACAGCGGCGGCATGTCGACGTAGCAAAATTGCGGATCCACCGGGCGTCCCGCCGCCGGCACCTGTCGTGCGAAGTCGACGCCGAGCAGTTCGGCGAACACCGCCAGATCCTCCGCCGCCTTCGGCCGGTCGAACTCCACGCTGGCCACCACTCCGCGGCGCCCGCGCGAGAACACCTCCGCCGCAAGCCACTTGCACAGGGCCGTCGTCGTGCCCCCGCCCGGCAGCCCCACGAAGGCCGTGCGCGCCGGCAGCGGACGCAGGGCGACATCGGCGGCCAGTTGCCGGATCAGACCGGCCACGGCGGTGAGGCCCTGATGCAGCGGTTGCTCCGGACCGCCAGTAGGCCAGCCGCGGGTCGCATGCAACCGCGCGATCAGCGATTCCGAGAGACCGGAGCGGCGCAGCAAAGCCTCGAGCCGTTGGGGCGGCGGCAGACGGCGGGCCGCGGCCCCGGCGCCCGCCGCGGTGTCGGGGACCTCCGGCAGCGGCGTCACGGCCTCGGTGGAAGCTTCGGCATAGGTGGCCCCTACGGTCACCGCTCGCCGGGTCGGGATTGCCTGCGGCACCGTGCTCACAGGTCCGAACGTATCGGGTTCCCGGGGAGTCTCAACCGGAGCAGGCGCCGCGGGCGGCGGCACTTGCGCGATCACCTCCAACCGGGTGCCACCCAGCAGGCCGGCGACTCCGCCCGCCTTCACCGCCCGCACCGAAACCACACGAGCGTCCTCGCCCAGCTGACCGCGAATAGCCCCGACCGCCTCCTCGGCCGAGCGGACGAGAAAACGATACGAGGAACCGGCGGCGACGGGAGTTGAGGCGGTGGCCTCGGGCTGTGTTCTACGACCCTGGGCTTGCATTTTGGCTCCCTGATGCAAAGCCAGTGCCACTGTCGCATACCGTTGTTTACCGGTTTCTTGCGAAACACGACCCCCAACATCCGGCAGAACCTGCCGGACACCTCGCGGCAGCCGTTGCCGACAAATGCCGAGGCTCCCGACAGTCGGCACCCGCAGGCCTGTGCCGGTCCGGGGGCTCTCCCCCAGATCAACTCTGCCTACCTGCCCGGTCGAGCCGCTCGCCACACCACGCACGTGCCGTAGTCCACCGACCGCAGCGCCGGCCCCCCTGCCCCCCTGCACTTCATTGGGCCCACTTCGAGCCGGTCGTCGCTATTGCCAAGCGCGGCCCGCTCCCCTTCGCTTCGCGGGCAATGTCCACCGCGCCCGCTTCACTCGACCGCAATTCCCTGCCCGATGCCGCCGGCCACTTCGGCCCCTACGGCGGCGTCTATGTGCCCGAGACGCTCATGACGGCCCTGCAGGACCTCGAGCGCGAGTACGACAAGGCGCGCATCGATCCGGCCTTCCAGGCCGAGCTCAAGCACCACCTCAAGGAATTCGCCGGCCGCCCCACCCAGCTCTATTTCGCCGAACGTCTCACCGAGCACTGCGGCGGCGCCAAGATCTACCTCAAGCGCGAGGACCTCCTCCACACCGGCGCGCACAAGATCAACAACGCCCTCGCCCAAGTCCTCCTCGCCCGCCGCATGGGCAAGAAGCGCATCATCGCCGAGACCGGCGCCGGCCAGCACGGCGTGGCCACCGCCGCCGCCTGCGCGAAGTTCGGCCTCGAATGCGTCGTCTACATGGGCTCGGTCGACATGGAGCGCCAGGCCCTCAACGTCTTCCGCATGCGCCTGATGGGCGCGACCGTGGTGGGTGTCGAGGCCGGCCAGAAGACCCTCAAGGAGGCGATCAACGAGGCCATGCGCGACTGGGTCACCAACGTCCGCACGACCCATTACGTGCTCGGCACCGCCTACGGCTCGCACCCGTACCCGAAGATGGTCCGCGATTTCCACCGCGTGATCGGCCAGGAAGCCCGTGCTCAGATCATGGAGCGCGAGGGCCGCCTGCCCGACGAGCTCATCGCCTGCGTCGGCGGCGGTAGCAACGCCATCGGCCTCTTCTTCGAGTTTCTCGAGGAGCCCGGCATCCGCATGACCGGCGTCGAGGCCGGCGGCCGCGGCATCAAACGCGGCGAACACGCCGCGCGTTTCGCCGGCGGCCGGCTCGGCGTCCTCCAGGGTTGCAAGACCCTGATCCTTCAGGACGCCGACGGGCAGATCGACCTCACCCACTCCGTGTCGGCGGGTCTCGACTACGCCGCGGTCGGCCCCGAGCACCTCTTCTACCAGCAGCGCGGCCGCATCGAGTTCGCCTACGCGACCGACGACGAGGTCCTCGCCGCCTTCCAACTGCTCTCCCGCCTCGAAGGCATCATCCCCGCGCTCGAGTCGACCCACGCCGTCGCCTTCGCCCTCAAGCGCGCCGCCGAGCTGCCCAAGGACAAGATCGTCATCGTCAACCTCAGCGGCCGCGGCGACAAGGACGTGCAGCAGGTGGCCGCCATCCTCGGCGAGACGGCGAAATAGCCAGCGCGATCGCTCGCGCCCGCCGGCCGCCGCCGCCCGGGCGCATCTCCGAACCAAGTCGGCAGCAGGCGGCAACGTTTCCCCGGCCCAGGCCGCGCCCACGATCAGCGGCACCGGGGCCGGCGCGAACGTCAGCGGTTTCGACCGCGCCCCCACCGTGCACCCGCACGATTGCCGGACCAGCGACACGCCCCACCGGCCTCAACCGCCGCGCCAGGCTCTCCCGCCGTCGCCCCCCTTCCGCACCCGCAGCTCTTGCGCCGCGGCGGGAAGCCGCTACCCCACTCGCGCCATGCCCTATCGCGCGATCCTCTGGGACAACGACGGCGTGCTCGTCGACACCGAACGCTGGTATTTCCACGCGACCCGCGAGGTCCTTGCCGGAATCGGCATCGAACTCACCGAGACGCTCTACTTCGAACACTTTCTCGCAAGCTCCGGAGGCATCGCTCCGCTCGCGGCGGCCCGCGGCCTCGGTGCCGCCGACCTCGAGGATCTCCGACAGCGCCGCAACGCCCTCTACCAGGCCCATCTCGAGCAACAACCGCTCACAATCCCGGGGGTCCGCGAGACACTCGCCGCGCTTCGTCCCCGCTTCGCGATGGGCATCGTGACCAGCTCCCGCCGCGACCATTTCGCGACCATCCACCGGCGCACCGGCCTGCTTGAGTTCTTCGACTTCGTGCTCACCTCCGAAGATTACGCCGAGAGCAAACCCGCACCGGATCCCTACCTCGCCGGCATCGCCCGCACCGGCTTCGCGCCGTCCGAATGTGTCGCGATCGAGGACGCCCCCCGCGGGCTCGCCGCCGCCAGCGCCGCCGGCATCGATTGCTGGGTGATCCCCACCCCGTTGAGCCGGCGGGCGGACTTCTCCGGCGCCAAGCGCCTGCTGCGCGACGTCACCGAAATCGCGGACACGTTGCTCGCGCGCTCCGGGTAGAAACCGGGTCTGCCGCCCGTCGCTCCGCCGCGGAGCCGCCGCCAGCGCGGAGCTCTGCCCTTGTCAGCCCCCGCTCCTGTCTCCTTGTTACCACTCCCATGAAAAGCATGACCGGCTTCGGCCGAGCCGCTGCCCCGTTCGCCGGCCACGAACTTTCCGTCCAGATCTCCGCGGTCAACCGCCGCGGGATCGAGATCGCCATCGGCCTGCCCGACGAGTGGCGCGAGCTCGAGACCGCCGTCGCCGACCGCATCCGCACTGTGGCGACACGCGGCCGCATCTCGGTCGCCGTCTCCGTGCGCGCCCCCGAGGGCCGCGCCGAAGGTTTGCCCGACGAGGCCACGCTCGGCCGCGCGCTCGACCACCTCGCCGCCCTCGCCGCGAAACGCGGCATCCCCTTCGCCCCCGACGCAGCCCTGCTCTGGAGCATCGCCGCCAGCCTGCGCAACAACCACGACCTGCCCGCCGCCGCGGACGCCCAGCCCGCCCTGCTCTCCCTCGTCGATCAGGCGTTGGCCGGCTTCGGCGCCATGCGCGCCAAGGAGGGCGCCGCCCTGCAGGCCGACATGCTCGCCCGCGTCGCGTTGATCCGCACCCACTTCGAGGCGATCGCCGCCCGCGCGCCCCTGATCGCCGCCGGCTATCGCGAGAATCTCCTGCGCCGCCTGCGCGACGCCGGCCTCGCCATCGACCTCAGCGACGAACGCGTCCTCAAGGAGATCGCGCTCTTCGCCGACCGCTGCGACATCGCCGAGGAGATCACCCGCGCCCGCAGCCATCTCGACCAGCTCGACGCCCTGCTGCGCGCCGAGGGCGAGATCGGCCGCAAGACCGAGTTTCTGCTCCAGGAACTCGGCCGCGAGGTGAACACCACCGGCAGCAAGGCCAACGACCTCGCCATCGCCAAGCTCGTCATCGAGTGCAAGAACGAGCTCGAGCGCATCCGCGAGCAGATCGCCAACGTCGAGTAGCCGCCCCCCCGCCCCGCCCGGCATCCACATCCCGGAGATCCCCCCGGCCGCATCGCCGCGCGGGCGCCGGCGCCTCCCCTTCCCCCGGACCCCGCGGTTGACCCCCGTCCCCGAATCCCCGAGAAAGCCTCCGCCATGACCTCAGGCCTGCCGCCGCCGAACCCCGTCTCCATCAAGCCCACCGACCTCCGCGGTATCCTGAAATACGTGCCGCGCTTCCAGGGGCAGGTCTTCGTCGTCGCCGTCGACGGCGCCGTCGTGGCCGACGAGAACTTCGCCAACATCCTGCTCGACATCGCCGTCCTCAAAAGCCTCGGCATCAAGGTCGTCATCGTCCACGGCGTCGGCCGCCAGATCCGCGACCTGTCGACGCTGCGCAACATCCCGATCAGCGACGACACCGGCGAAGGCGCGACCGATGCCGCCACGCTCGATCTCGCCATCCGCGCCTCCTCGCGCGTCTCGCACCAGATCCTCGAAGGCCTCACCCAGGCCGGGCTCAAATGCGCGATCACCAACGCCGTCCGCGCCGTGCCCATGGGCATCCTCAAGGGCACCGACCTGCTCTTCACCGGCCGCGTCGACCGCGTCGACAAGGACTTCCTCCTCCAGCTCATCCAGCACGGAGCGGTGCCGATCCTGCAGCCGATCGGTTTCGACCGCGACGGCCGCACCCTCCGGCTCAACTCCGATCTCCTCGCCCGGGAGGTCGCCGAGGCGCTCGGCGCCACCAAGATCGTGTTCCTCGCCCAGGCGCCCGGCCTCGCGATCGACGGCGAGATCCGGCGCGAAGTCCCCGTCGACGTGCTCGCCGCACTCCTCGAGAAGAATCCCGCCGCCGTCGCCGGCCGCCTCGCCAGCAAGGCGCGCCAGGCCGTCGCCGCCATCCTCGCCGGCGTGCCCCGCGTGCACCTCGTCGATGGCGAACTGCCCGACGGGCTCATCAACGAGATCTTCTCCAACATCGGTGTCGGCACCCTGATCTACGGCAACGACTACCAGCAGATCCGCCGCGCCACCCGGCGCGACGTGCGTGCCATCTACAACCTCCTGCGCAACGCCGTGAAGCGCGAGGAGCTCGTCCACCGCACCCAGCAGGCGATCGAGAAGAACATCGACCAGTTCTTCGTCTACGAGATCGACGAGAACCTCGTCGCCACCGTCTCGCTGGCCTTCTACCCCGACAAACCGCAGTTCGCCGAACTCGGTTCCCTCTACGTCGTGCCCTATTATCACGGCCGCGGGCTCGGCAAAAAGATGGTGAATTTCGCCTGCCGCGAAGCCCAGCAGCGCGGCGCCACCGAGGTGGTGGCCCTCTCCACCCAGAGCTTCGCCTTCTTCTCCGGCGTCTGCGGCTTCGCGGAGGCGACCAAGGAGATCCTGCCCGAGGCGCGCTTGAAGGCCTACGAGGAGAGCGCGCGCAACTCGCGTATCCTGGTTCGCAAGGCGGGCTGATTGCGCCGGCGGCGGAAGGCGCGCCCGTCCCGCCGCCCGTGGGTCAGGCCGGCGGCTTGCGCTTCGGCACCGGCGGGCCCCAGATGCGCAGCAGGTATTCGGCGAGGTTGACCAGGCTGCTCCGCGGCCCCCCGCCGCCGGCCGCC
>DAOOFR010000077.1:0-15860 GCA_035415285.1 Opitutaceae bacterium | reverse complement strand
GCGCATCAAGCTTACCCGTCTCTATCCGAAACTTTAGTTGGTATGCGGTACTAGGACGGTTTGCGTTCCGCTGTAGCCGGGGGCGGCGACCCCGGCCAGAGGTGCCGGCCTCGCCGCGGCCGGCTACAGAATTCCGGTAACTGCTCAAGCCGGGCGGCGGCTTCCGCCGCCATCACGCCGCGGAATCCGTTCCGCCGCGACCAATTCGCTGCGTTCCGCCGTTCTCGGCTGCGCCGCCCGGCGGCGGACCGGAGCGCCGGCCTGCGCGGTCTTTCGCCTCGGCGCCGCGCGCTCTCGCCACTCGTCGACTCGACCCTCGACCGCCTGATCGCGGCTCAGCCGTGATCAGGCCGTTGCCTCAAATCCACGAGCGAACCTCCGTCCACCGTTGGTGAAACCACCGGCCGGCATGCTCTCCCCGTAGGTCCGGTCTCCGACCGGACACCTCCGACTCCAGCCGTGACCGCCGGCTCCCGTATTCCGGCGTCCAGTCAGAGACTGGACCTGCTCGCGGACCGCCTGATCGCGGCTCAGCGGGCGCCCGGTTTGGCGAGGAAGAACCGGGCCAGCGGGGTGGGCTTGTAGATCTGCAGCGGCGGACATCCCTTGTTCGTCTCGCCGAAGGCGATCAGCTTGCCGATGTAGTGCTCGTTCAAGACCGTGCCGCGCGTGAAGAGCGCCACCTCCGAGCAGCCCGGCGGCGGGTAGCACTCGGCGATCAGGTCCCCCTTGCGCAGCGCCTGCGCCGTCGCCGGTCGCACCGGGCAGGGCTGAGTGGAGACGGTCAACGCGATCTCCGCGCCGGCGAGTTCGAAGAAGTAGGTCGTCGCGCCTTCGCTCACCGGCACATCCTGGTACGTGCGGTCGACGCGCTGCCCATGGGCGAGGTACGCCGCCAACGGTTCGCCACCGCGGCCCTGCAGCATCGCGCGCAGCGAGGAGCCGATGATCGTGAGCGCCTCGACGATGAACACCTGGCCCGCCGCGGGGCTGGCGGGGCGCTGCAACGCCTGCGCGAAGATCGTGTTCACCGACAGCGGATCGGCCTCGAGCAGCAGATCCACCCAGCACTCGCGGTCGGGCAGCACGAACCCGACCCAGGCCGAGTAGGAGATGCGATACGGGCGGCTCGCGTCGTTCAGGCGGCGCGTGGCGGTCGCATCGAGTCCCAGCTCCCGCAGAGCATGCACCGTGCGGAACGACACCTCGTCGGCCGACAACCCCAGCTCGGCCACCGGCGCTGCGGGCTCGGGTGACGCGTCGAGCGGCGGCTCGGGCACGGGCGAGGAGGCCGGCACGGGAGTCGGCTCGGAAGGAGCGGGGGGCGCAATGGGGGCAGGGCCCTCCACCGCGGGCCGGGCGGCCATCTCGCCGAGCATCTTGTGGCGCTCGACCAACGCCTCGAACTCCTCGAGCCGCTCTTGGATCTCCTGCGCAAAGCCGATCGAGCGCTCGGCGACACGCAGTCGCGCGAGCATCTCCGCCGAGCGAAACGGCTTCGTGAGAAAATCGTCGGCTCCCGCGTCGAGACCGGCGGCCAGATCGGCTTCACCGTTCTTCGAGGTGAGCATGAGCAGGTAGGGCCGGATGCGCAGCTTGGTCTGCCGCAGCTTCGCACAGACCTCGGGACCGGTAAGGTCGGGCATCATCCAGTCGATGATCGCGACATGCGGCGCGCCCTCCTCCTTGAGCAGCTCGAACGCCTGCCGGCCCCCCTCGGCAATCACCACCTCGTGGTGGTTCTTTTCGAGGAAGGCCTGCATGATCCGACGAACGGTCGGCTCATCGTCGGCGACGAGGATCTTCATGGCGGGGCGTTGTGGGTATGGTGGGTTTGCTCCCGCCTGAACAGCGATTCGGCCGGAAGCGCCGAAAATGAAGCGGCACCGTGCCATATGGGTCAGTGCCCGACGTAAGGCCTGGGGGATCAAGCCCAGGACCATCGGCCCCAGCATCGGCGCGGCGATGCCGCGAACCGAGGAGCGAGGAGTGAGGAGCGGGTAGCGAGGAGGAAGGCGGCGGAGAAGCGGCACGCTGCGCTGCCAACGGATCGGATCAGTGTTCATCAGTGTTCATCAGCAGTCTCACTTTCCGTTCCTCCGTGCCCATTTCGAAGGTGACGCTGGCCCGCGGCGCGGCTGACTCGGCGGGCACACCAACCACGTTCCCTCCCGCTCCGTGCGCACACGAACCGCCAACACCGATCCGCTCGTCCCGCCCTCCTGGGTGATCCGCCGCGCCCAGTCACCGATACATGGTGACGGCGTGTACGCGCGGGTCGCGATCCCGGCCGGCTACGTCATCATCGAGTACAAAGGCGAACGCATCACGAAGGCCGAGAGCGCCCGGCGGGAAGCGAAGCGATTGGAGCGCGTCCGGCGGGGCCAGGCATGCAGCACGATGACCTTCCGGTTGAATCAGCGGTACGACCTCGACCCGCGCCGCCACGGAAACATCAGTCGGTACATCAACCACTCCTGCGCGCCGAACTGCCGCGCGGAGAAGAAGCGCGGCCGCATCTGGATCGTCGCCGTGCGCGACATCGCGGATGGCGAGGAGATCTCCTTCGACTACGGTTTCAAATTCCGGCACTGGGCCGCGAATCCCTGCCGCTGTGGCGCGCCCGAGTGCCCCGGCTACATCGTCGCGGAAGACCAGCGGTGGCGGCTGCGGCGGAGGAAGCCAGAATCCGGAGGCGACAGAAGGTAACGAAGAGAACGAAGGAGGATCGGGAAACGGCCGCGGGTAGGCTTTGCTCCAGCGAGCGGTGGAGCGGCAACCAGCCGGCACCCCGGGGAACGGCATTCTGAGCAGGTCACAGAGGGCACCGAGGCGGAGGAGATCATTCTGCCGTACGGCAGAACGGTTAACCTCCTCTCCACGCCCTCCTCCGCCTCGGTGTTCTCTGTGACTCACGCAGAAAGTAGCGAGAAGCGAGGAGTGAGGAGGACGGAGGCGGAAGATCGGATCGGGGGCGGCGCCCCCGGCGACAGACGGAAAGGCGGACGCCGCTCTCGTGAGCGGCGCCACACCTCTGGCCTAACACCTCTTGCCTCTAGCCTTCGCGGGCGAACCGCGCCCGCTCAGCCCATCTGGGCGACGATCTTCGTGCCGTTCTTGAGGAGCTTGGCGGGGACGAAGTTCCCGTCGACGGCCTTCCCGTCGACGGTGAGCGAGGCGATGCCCTTGCTCACGCCGGGGGCGTTGATGACGTCGATCTCGATCTTCTTGCCGCGGAACGTGCGCTTCACGCTGAAGCCGGTCCAACTCTTCGGGATGCAGGGATCGACGACGAGGCCGTCGGCCTGCGGACGGATGCCGAGGATGAACTGGGTGGCGGTGTAGTGCGACCACGAGGCCGTGCCGGAGAGCCACGGCACGCGGCTCTTGCCGTACTTCTTCGAGGCGGGGGCGTGGGTGCTCTGGCAGTGGACGTAGGGCTCGATCTCGCGGATCTCGGCCTGGTCGTTCTGCGCGGCGGGCATGTAGGAGCGGTAGTAGCGGTAGGCCTGGTCGCCGTTGCCGCGGGCGATCTCGGCGAGCACGGCCCAGCTCTGGGTGTGCGAGAAGATGCCGCCGTTCTCCTTCGTGCCGGGGTTGAAGAGCACGGCGCGCATGACCTTCACGGGAGTCTTGTCGAAGGGCGGGTTGCAGAGCGCGACGCCGTAATCGGAGGCGAGGAGCTTCTGCATCGAGGCGAGGGATTTCTCCATCTGCGCGTCGGTGGCGGCGCCGGAGAGGATGGCCCAGCACTGGGTGTTGATGTAAATCTTGCCCTCCTTGGCCTTCTTCGTGCCGAAGACGGTGCCGTCCTCGCCGATGGCCCAGATGAACCATTCGCCGTCCCAGCAGACCTTCTGGATCTTGGCGTCGAGCTTCTTCAACTCGGCGCGGGCCCAGGCGGCGTCCTTCGCGCGGCCGAGCGTATCGGCGATGCTGGCATAGATATCGAGGCCCATGCGGACCTGGAAGGTGACGAAGACGCTCTCGCCCTTGTAGCCGAGCTTGAGGCAGTCGTTCCAGTCGGCGTGCAGGCCGCAGGGGAGGCCGTGCTTGCCGGTGCGCTCGAGGTTGAACTCGAGGGCGCGGCGCAGGTGGGCGAAGACGGTGGCCTTGCCCTTGTCGGCGTACGGGACGACGAGGTCGTAGAACTTGGTGTCGCCGGTCTCGGCGACGTAGGCCGGCACGGAGTTGAAGAACCACAGGCAGTCGTCGCTGCGGTAGTGCGAGGCCGGAGTCGGCTTCATCTTGCCGGGCTTGTGCGACCACGGGCGCACCTCGGGCTGCGCGCCGCCGGTGGAGTCCTGCGCGGAGAGCATCAGGATCAAACGCTCGCGGACGAGCTCGGGGATCATGCCGGTCACGCCGAGAAAATCCTGCACGGTGTCGCGGAAGCCGAAGCCGTCGCGCTGGTCGCCGGTGTACACGAGCGAGCAGGAGCGCGACCACTCGAAGGTCATGAGGGCGTTGTAGGCGCCCCAGACGTTGACCATGTGGTCGAAGTCGGCGTCGGGCGTCTGGACCTGCATCGTATCGAGGAGGCCGTGCCAGTACTTCTTGAGCTTGGAGAGCTCGCGCTCGACGGCGGCGACGTTGGCGAACTTCGCGCGGACCTTCTTGGCGACCGGCGCCTGGCCGATGCCGAGGAGGACGATGATGTCGGCGGTCTCGCCGGCGCCGAGAGTGAGGTCGCTCTGGATGGCGCCGCAGCCGTTGTCGGCGAAATGCTCGTTGTTGCCGAGCTGGCCGCGCTCGACGGCCTCGGGCTTGTCGTAGCTGCGGTACACGCCGAGGAACTTCTCCCGCTCGCAATCGAAGCCGACGATGGTGCCGCCGACCTGCGTCATCCACCACCAGCGGGACTGGTCGTTGTTGGCGAAGTTGGCCGGATCCTCGGGCAGGCGCTTGCAGGACGAGGCGGCGATGATGCCGTCCTGCCAGACGGCGTCGGAGATGTACTGGGTGTACTGGAGGTTGAAGGTGTCCTGCGTGAGGTTCCACTCGGTGGTGAACTCGCAGAAGGAGAAGACGGAGAGCTGGCGCGGGGCGCCGGAGTTGTTGGTGACGCGCAGGTGCCAGTATTCGAAGTCCTGGTCCAGCGGCACGAAGTAGGTGGCCTGCGAGATGATGCCGGAGTACTCGCTCTCGATCACCGCGTAGCCGGGGCCGAAGCGCGTGGAGGTCTTGTACTGGTCGAGCGGCTTGCCGACGGGCTGCCACGCGGCCGACCAGAAGTCGCCCGAGGCGGTGTCGCGCAGGTAGAACTGGCGGCCGGGCATGTCCATCGGCACGGCGTTGTAGCGGTGGCGGAGGAAACGGCCCGACGCGGGCGAGCGGGTGAAGCTGTAGCCGCCGGCGTTGTTGGTGATGATCGCGCCGTAGCGGCGGGAGCCGAGGTAGTTGGACCAGGCGCGGGGGGTGTCGGGGCGCGTGATCACGTATTCGCGGGCAGCGTCGTCGAAGTGGCCGTATTGCATGGGAAGAAGAAGCCGAGGGACTCGAGGGAGGAGAACCGGGGCCGGCCGAAGTACGCGGGGGCGACTGCGGCGAAGGAGCCTCGGGAAAGCGTCAACGAAGCCCGAGCACACGGGTGCGGGCAAGCCGCGTTTGGCGACGCGGCGCCCGGGAAGGCGCGCGGTTCGGGGGATTGATGCACGAGCGGCGGGGCGCGGGGCCAACGCGCTGCAACCGGCTTGGCGGGCTTCGGGCGGCGCCGGGATTGTTCCTCCCCGTGAAGCTCCTGTCGCCCCTGTTCCTGCTCGCACTGGCCGTCGTCTCCGCCCGCGCGGCCGACCCCGCGGCCGCCCCTGCCACGCACCATCCGCCCTTCGTCCTGCCGGGCACGGAGGTCCGCGACCTGCCCTTCAAGGCTCCGGGCCGCCAATACCAGATCCAGGTCGCCCTGCCCCCTTCCTACGCGAAGGAGACGCGACGACGCTATCCGGTGATCTTCGTGACGGACGGCTACTGGGATTTCCCGTTGCTCGGCTGCATCCTCGGCAACTTCAACTACGACAAGGTCGTGCCCGAGTGCATCCTCGTCGGCCTGGGCTACGCGGGGGAGAACCTCGATCATGGGCGGTTGCGCGACTGGGATCTCACGCCGGCGCCGATCGATCGCGCGTCCGGCAACTCCGGCCACGCCGCGGAATACCTCGCGCTGCTGGAGCGGGAGATCATCCCGCTGGTCGAGCGCGAGTACCGCGTCGACTCCCGCCATCGCATCCTCGCGGGCAGTTCGTACGGCGGATTGTTCACGCTCTACACGATGCTCACCAAGCCGGAGCTCTTCTCCGGCTATGTCGCCGTGAGCCCCGCGACAGGCGTCGCCAACGACTGGCTCTTCGACTACGAGGCGCAGTTCGCCAAGACAGGCCAGCCGTTGAAGGCGCGGCTGTTCATCTCCGGCGCGGAGTACGAATGGCCGGGTTTTCTTGACGCCATCCAGCGCTTCTGCCGCCGCCTCGACAGCCGCAAGTACAAGGGGTTGCGCAGCGCGTACCAGCTCGTCGCCACCGAGCGCCACGCCGGCACGAAGGCCGAGGGCTACTCGCGCGGGCTGCGTTTCGCCCTCGCCCCGCTCGCGCCGGAAAGCGGCCCGATGGGAGTCCAGCCGCCGCCGCCCGTGTTTCCCACCGAGTGACCCGATTCAGCCGCACGCCGCGGCAAGCCCTTGCGGCACCGGGCCGGGCAGGCCGCGCCGGATCGCCTCGCCGAGGATGGCCTCGGTCGCTGTGGCTCCGATACGGGCGACGCCCAGCACCCGCACACGCAGCAGGTCGTCGAGCGTGCGCACGCCGCCCGCGGCCTTGATCCGCACCGGCGGGGCGCTGTGGCGGCGCATGAGGCGCAGGTGGTCGTCGGTGGCCCCGCGGTAGTTGTAGCCGCCGTCGGGCTGCTTGACGAAGCCGTAGCCGGTGGAGGTCTTCACGAACGCCACGTTGAGCTCCGTGCAGATCTCGCAGAGGCGGACGATGTGCGCCTCCTGCAGATAGTCGTTTTCGAAGATGACCTTCAGGAGCGCCCCGCGCGCGTGGCAGACGGCGTTCACGGCCTCCAGCTCCTCGGCCACGTAGTCCCAGTCGCCGCCGAGCACCTTGCCGATATTGACGACCACATCGATCTCGGTCGCGCCTTCGGCCACCGCGCGATCGGCCTCCGTGACCTTGAGCGCGATGTGGCTGTTGCCGTGGGGAAAACCGGCCACCGCGCACACGCCCACGCCCGAGCCGAGCAACGCCTCGACCGCGACCGGCACCGTGTAGGGCTTCACGCAGGCGGTGGCGCAGCCGCAGCGCCGCGCGACCGCCAGCCCCGTCTCGAGCTGCGTATCGGTGAGCGTGGGATGGAGCAGCGAGTGGTCGATCATCCGGGCCAGATCGACGACCGAGGGGGCTGGGTTACGCGGGGGCATGGGAGGGGGATCACCGCTGGGTTGGGCCCGAGTATTGCCGGAATCCCCCCTGGCGCGAACGGAAACCCGCCCGCCGCTCCGCATCCGCGCACAGGCGCCGGCCCCGGGCGCTCGTCCCGGGCCGGCGTCCGCCCCGACCGTCCGGGCGCCGCGCGGCTGCCGTGCCGGAAATGTGTCGCCCGGCCCCGGCCGGTCTCCTTGTCTGCCCGAATGCAGGACGGCAAACAGCAGCACTCGCGGGCCGTGCTCGGCCTCCTCGGCGCCGCGCTCCTCTGGAGCATGGGCGGCGTGCTGCTCAAGTCCGTCCACATCCATCCGCTGGCCGTCGCGGGCGGCCGCGGGCTGATCGCCGCGCTCTTCCTCATGGCCTGCCTGCGCCGCTGGCGGCTGCGGTTCTCGCCGGTGATGGTCGGCGCCGCCCTCGCCTACACCGGCACCACCGCCCTCTTCGCCGCCGCCAACCAGCTCACCACCGCCGCCAACGCCATCCTCCTCCAATACACCGCGCCGATCTACGTCGCCTGGCTCGGCCGCTGGTTGCTCGGCGAACGCGTCACCCGGCTCGACTGGGTCACCATCGTCGTCGTCTTCGCAGGCATGGCGTTGTTCTTCGCCGACCAGCTCAGCGCCGACGGCCTGCTCGGCAGCATCCTCGCCGTCGTGAGCGGCGTGAGCTTCGCGCTCATGACGGTGTTGCTCCGCAAGCAGAAGGACGCCGAACCGGTCGACTCCATCGTGCTCGGCAATCTCGTCGGCGCCGCGATCGGCCTGCCGTTCTTCGCCGCCGGACCGTTGCCGAGCCCCGCCGGGTGGGCCGCGCTCATCGCGCTCGGCACCCTCCAGCTCGGCCTCTCGTATCTTCTCTATTCGCGGGCCATCCGGCACGTCACCGCGCTCGGCTCGATCCTCATCCTCATGCTCGAACCGCTGCTCAACCCGGTCTGGGCCGCGCTCGTGCTCGGCGAGCGCCCCGGCCGCTGGGCCCTCGTGGGCGGCGCGGTCGTGCTCGGCGCCGTGACCACCCGCGCGCTCCTCCTCGCCCGTCGCCAGTTCTCGGAACCATCCGCCGCATGACCTCGACCACACGCAGCGCCAGAACCCCGGATCGTGGCGCAGGCCGCGACACAGCGAACTCCCGAAACCAACTGTTCCAGGCACGGCTGTCCTCGCTCCTTCCGTATCCTGATTTCCTGAGTTCCAGATTCTCCGCCTTCCGGATCTGCGCCCATCTGCGTCCATCTGTGGCCAACTTCTCCGCCTCTCCCGCCTGTTTGCCTCTGCGCTCTTTGCGATTTTTGCGGTTAACCCTTTCCGAAAGGCGAAACCGGGAATGAGCCTTCACCCAAACAGCTCGGTCGCAGTCCCTGAAGTCGTCGTCATCCTCCACGGCGTGGCGATCAGCAGCCGGCTCACCGCGCGCCTCGCGCGCTTCCTCGCCGCCGCCGGCTACGCGGTGCACAACCTCGACTACCCGTCGAAGACCGTGCCGCTGCCCGAGCTCGGCCCGCGCTGGCTCGCCGCGAAACTCGCCGGGCTCGGCGTCGAGCGCGCGGCCAAGCTGCACTTCGTCACCCACTCGATGGGCGGCCTGATCGTGCGCGGCTACCTCGCCGCCCACCGGCCCGCCAACCTCGGCCGCGTCGTCACCATCGTTCCCCCACACCATGGCAGTGCCGTGTCCGACAAGCTGCGGCGCCTGCCGATCATCTGGCGGATCATCGGCCGCAACCTCGGCGCCCTCGGCACCGGACCCGACGCCTACTGGCGCACGCTCCCCCAGCGCGCCGACTTCGCTCTCGGCGTGATCGCCGGCAGCTCCGCGCTGAACCCGCTCGGCTGGTTCTTCCTCGAGCGTCCGCACGACGGCACCGTCGCCGAGCGCAGCACCCGCCTCGAGGGCATGGCCGACCACATCCTGCTGCCGTCGAACCACACGCTCATCCTCTTCCGCCGCCGCACCGCCGCCCAGGCCATCGCCTTCCTCCGCACCGGCCGCTTCACGCGGTGAGGGCGGCGCGGCTCCACGCCATCGGGAACGTCGAACACCCGCTTGTCCGCCACGCCCGGACTCAGATCACCTCCACCATTCGACTACCGCTTTGCAGGAATGCCACGATGCCCGGCAGGCGCGGTTCGAACCAGGCACGCAGCGCGGGGTTGGTCGCATTGCCCACCCGCAGCCACACAATCACAGGGGCGACCGCGGCCCGCACCGAACGAGCCGCAAAATCTTCGTCCTTCGTCACGATAACGAAACCATCGCGCAACGCCCGCTCCCAGATCGCGCCGTCGGAAGCGTGCAACAAGCCGATGGACTCGAGGTGGTCCGCCGCGTACCCCGCCTCGCGCAGCCAGAGGGCGAGCGCCGGAGGCAACTGGGCATCGACGAGGAACTTCACTTCGCGAGCGAGAGCACCGCGTGGTCGACCTGGCGGGCCGCATACTGGAGGCAGGCCTCGATGTCGGCCCGCTCGAGGTAGGGATACGACTCGAGGATCGCCGCCTCGCTCGCCCCGGCCGCCAACATCTCAAGCACATCCTTCACCCGGATGCGCAGCCCGCGAATGCACGGCCGCCCACCGCATTGGTTCGGATCAAAGGTGATGCGTTCGGGCGTGGTCATGCCCGCACCCTACCGGCTTGGCTCGCCGCGACAAGTCCGGAGCCAGCAACCTGGACCGGCGAGCCACGAGGCCCGTCCTTCCGTTTTCTCCAGAACGAACGAAGATAACAGCGCCACCGGTCAGGGCGTGCGCCGACTCAAAGACGCAATCACAACCACGTTCCGCGTGGCGATGCGCCCCAGCGCGGTAGCCGGCAGCGCTCCGCAATGGTGCCGCCCACAAGACCGTCACCCAAGCTTGCCGCCGGCGGTGCCGGAAAACAGGATGCACGCGCACCTCCGTCCGCCTCGCCCCATGCTCGGCCCACACCCCATCCGCCGTCTCGCCGCCTTCAGCCTGCTCGCTTCGGTGCTCTTCGCCGCCTACGTCGCCTATCTCTGGTACGATGCCGATGACAGCCGCCGGACGTGGAACTGGGAGAGGAGTGACGCGGCCGTCATCGGACGCACGCTCGGAGAGCCTGTGACCTCGCCCGACCGGTGCGAAGCCTTCGCAAACTATGTTCGCCTCCATCCAGTCGAGTTCGAGGGCCCTCTGATCCAACTGCTGAACCACCCGGACTCCGCAGTGAGCCAAGCCGCCGCGCGCCAGCTGTCGGCAACGCGCACCATCAGGCCCGAGTCTCTTCCTGCGTTGATCGCCGCCCACCAACGCGGAGCACCGGTTCTTCCTGCAATCGCCACAGTCGGAACTGCGGAAGCCGCCGACTACATCGCCACCGAGTGTCGGGAAAGCGGCGACTGGGCTGCGCTCGCATGGAGTCTCTTCTCCGCCGGTCCGGTCGGCTCCCAACGGCTCGCTGCCATCTACCGCGAACCGCAACCGGTTTCACCGGAGCTGCACCGCGCGCTCTGCGAGATCGCCTATCGGCCGTCGCGCTCAAGCCCGCTGGATTGCGGCCCGTGGCTTGACGCCGCTCGCGACCCGGAGAACAGCGAGACCAACCGCATCGCCGCACTTGAGCTGATCGCGCTGATGGGCGACGACGCCACCGGAGGCCTCACTGCATTGAAGGAGCTCGCGACCACCAGGCCGCCGAAGGTCGCCGCTGCCGCCGCCAGGATTGTAGCCCAGGTCGAAGGGAGGGGCACGCTCGCCCACCTGATGCCGAAGCTGAAGTTCGAACTCAGCTGGAAGGAGCGCCCCGACCTCGCCGTCGGCACGGTCGAGCAGATCGGGAAGTTGGGAAGCGCTGGTCGCGACGCCGGCCCACTCATCACGCCGTTGCTTTCATCGCCGAACTGGTACTCGCGCGCGACAGCAGCCACGACGCTCGGCCACATCGGCTACACCGATGCGATCCCGGCGTTGATCGCTGCACTGGAGAACCAAGGAGACTGGATTATCTCAGGCGCCGCCGCCGAATCCCTCGCTCGGCTCGGCGCGAAGGAGGCAATCCCCGCCTTGCAACGGGTCGCCCGCGACCACTGGTATCCGCCAGTCCGAGCAATGGCCGCCGAGTCTGTTCAGGTGCTCTCTGGCCAAGCCACCTTCTCCGATTTCCAACGTCCATTGAACTACTTCGGCTGGTACGGCGGAATCGCCCTCGCTCGGCACGTGTGGGAGTTCAGCCAAACGCCGGCGACAGCGTCCACTGCCCTACGTTTCGCCCGCCGGCTCTCCTGCCTCATCGGCAACACCTGGGACCGAGCATGGCTCTGGCGCGCTTACCGCATCGCAAAATCCGCCGACAAACAGCTGGGCCGCCCCGACTACGGCCAAGCCTTCGGCGATGGTTACCTGCTCGGCTACGACAACGGCGAGTGGGGTGGGGAGATTGTCTACGTCGTCGACGGGAAAGTCGCTCGCCGGTTCGCAACTGGAAACGTCTTCGGCTTCTACCCGATGCCCTTCGGCGTGGTCGTCGTCACCGCCTACTTCAACTCCAGCGTCGGCATGATCTACCTGATCAAGCATAACGAGAACGGCATAACCACCTGCGAGCCGCTGCAACGTCTGCCGTTCGAGCTCTACAGCGGAAGTCACTTCGCACCGGTCACCCGCCGCTGGAACCGCGAATTGCTCATCATCGGCGGAGCCAACGAATCCGTCGTCCTCACCCGCTCCGGCACCCTCCGGATGGCGGACTAAGCGCCGTCACCCCTGCGCCACGGGCTCACCGCACGCCCCACCGGCAGCTGCACCAGCACGTTGGCCGCGGTGAGCAGCACGCCGCCGACGACGAGATGCCACGTGAGCGCCTCGTTTGCATACGCGATGCCGGTCCAGCGCGAGAGCAGCACCGGCAGGAACAGCGCCAGCGCCGAGGCCGACACCGGCTCCAGCGTGTAGATCAGGCCCGCCTCCGTCGCGGTGATCCGCGGCTGGCAGGCGTTCATCACCACGAAGCAGAAGAGCGTGCACGCGACGGTGAGCGTCAGCGTGAGCCCCTGCCATGCGGGCGAGCCAGCCAGCGCCAGCAGCGCCGCCGGCTCCGGCGCCAGCGCCCACGCCGCCGCCCCGAAGACCGCCCCGAGCGCGAGGAACATCACCGCGGTCGTCGGCAGCACGCGGTTGCCCGCGAACTCCCGGCGCTCCAGCCAGAGGATCTGCGCCATGAAGAACAGCGAGCCGAGAATCGTCTCCACCTCGCCGCGACCGAGCCGGCACGCCCGCGGGTCGACCCGGCCGAGCACGCCCACGCCGGCCACCACCAGCACGCACGCGGCCGCCACCGGCCAGCGCGGCAACCGCCGGGTGCGCAGCGCCACCCAGAGCGGGATCAGCACCGCGTACAGTTGCGTGAGAAACGCGGATACCGAGGCGTCGGTGAACTGCAGCCCGTCGACCTGCAGCAGCAGCCCGAGCCCGAGGAACAGCGCCAGCCCCAGCCCCTGCCGCACCTCGAGTGCCGCCGGCCGGCCGTGGCGCCACGCGCCGACCAGCGCCAGCCCGGCGCCGGCGAGCAGGAACCGCGGCGCCACCGCGCACACCGTCACCAGCCAGGTCCCGCTGCCGGGCACGAGCGCCTGCTGGAGCAGCCCGAGGCTCTTGATGAGCGGGAAGCTCAGCCCCCAGACCAGCGTCGCCACCGCGAGCAGCACGATGGCGCGGGCGCGGTGCGGCGGGGCGGGTGTCATCGGCCGAGCATGGGGCGTATCCTTTCCCCGGGGCGAGCGGGAAGCGCGGCGCCCGCGCCCCACCGTCGTCGTGACCGGCCAGGCACGCCGGGTCGCGCATCGCGCCGCCCCGTCGGGGCGCAAAAAAAGCGCCGGGAGCAGGGCTCGACCGGCGCTTGGCGGGCGGGAGAGTGTATTTACTTCTTGAGGTGACCCGAGACGAGCTTGGTCATCTCGAACATGCTGACGACCTTCTTGCCGCCGAAGATCGGCTTCAGCTTGTCGTCGGCATTGATGTTGGTCTTCACCTTCTTGTCCTGAAGGCCGTTCTTCTTGATGTAGGCCCAGAGCTTCTTGGTGAGCTCCGTGCGGGGCAGGGGGTTCGAGCCCACGACGGCGGCGAGCGCCTCATCGGGCTGAACGGGTTTCATGAAAGCAGCGTTGGGTTTGCGGGGAGACTTGGGTGACTTTTTTGCCATACGAGGGCTGTTGATACCCCGGCCCCCCGGCAAGGCAACTGGATTTTCAGAGGGGAAAACGCCCCTTTTCAGAGGGAAAACGCCGCCCCCGGCCGCCGCGCGCGGGGGCGGCCCGGGCGCCCCCGCCACCTCCGTATCCATGAATACGGCATGTGCCGCCCGCGGCGGGGCCCGCCGCGGGCCTGTCCGCCGAGGGAAAAGGACTTGCCTCACCCCCGCCGCCGGTGCGAGGAAGCCGCCCGCAGGTTGTCAGTTTCCGCAACTGGATAGTCGTCAAGTGGGCGCAAGCTCGGTGATGATTTGAAACCCGGTAGTTCGGGCACAGCGAGGAAAGCAGCCGGCCACACCAACCGTCAGAGTCAGATCATCAATGAGCACCAAACTGTACGTCGGGAACGTTCCGTTCTCCACGACCTCCCAGGATCTCCAGAACCTGTTCGCCCAGCAGGGCACCGTCGAGTCCGTGGAACTCATCTCGGACAAGTTCACCGGTCGTTCCCGCGGCTTCGCGTTCGTCACCATGGCGACGCCCGAGGAAGGCCAGAAGGCCATCGAGTCCCTCAACGGCTTCGCGATGGAAGGCCGTAACCTCACCGTCAACGAGGCGCGCCCGAAGGAAGACCGTCCGCCGCGCACCGGTGGTTTCGGTGGTGGCGGCCGCGGCTTCGGCGGTGGCGGCGGTGGCAGCCGTGGTGGTTTCGGCGGTGGCCGTGGCGGCGACCGCGGGGATCGCGGCGGCTTCGGCGGTGGCGACCGCGGCGAGCGTCGCGAGCGCCGCTTCTGAGCGGCTCCCAGTTCCCTCCTTTCCGGCCGGGCCTCGCGCCCGGCCTTTTTTGTGTCCGGCCACCGGCACGACCGCCGCCGCACGAGATCGCGCTTGCGCGGAAACTGAAAAGCCCTAACGAATTTCCTTGGTTTTATGAGTGCCAAGCGCCTTTCCTCGCCGCCCCCCGCCGCCGCCCCGCCGGCCGCCCCGCCGGCCGCCGCCCGCATCGTCGCCGCCGCCCGCCGCCAGTTCATCGCCCTCGGCTTCAGCCGCACCACGATGGACGACCTCGCCGGCGAACTGGGCATGAGCAAGAATACCCTCTATGCCCACTTCCCCGGCAAGGAGCGGATCGTCTCGGCGATCATGGAGGCGAAGATCCACGAGGTGCGCACCGGCATGCACGGCATCGCCGAGGACACCAGTATTCCCGTCATGGATCGCGCCCATCGCATGATGGCCTTCATCGTGCGCCAGATGGGCGAGGTCTCGCCCGCCTTCCTCCGCGACCTCGCGCGCCAGCACCCCGCGCTCTACGCGCGCATGGAGACCGTCCGCGCCGAGATCCTGCCCCAGGTCTGGGGCAAACTGCTGGCCGACGGCGCCGCCGAGGGGCTCATCCGCCGCGATCTCGATCCGGCCTTCGTCTCCGAGATGATGCTCGCCACCGCGCGCACGCTCCTCAGCCCCGACGCCCTCGAACGCCTCCACCTCGAACCCCACGAGGTCATCGACCAGATGCTCACCATCCTCTTCAACGGCATCCTCACCCCCGCCGGCCGCAAAGCCTATGAAAACGGTCCGTCCCGCTAACCGCCTCCTGGGCTCCGCTTCGCTCGGCCTCCTCGCCGCGCTCACCGCCCTGCTCCTCGGCCCCGCCACCGGCTGCCACCGGAGCCCCGATACAGCCGACACCGCGATCCGCCTCTCCGGCAACATCGAGGCCGTCGACGCCCAGGTCGGCTTCAAGGTCCCCGGCCGCGTCGCCGCCCGCCTCGTCTCCGAGGGCGAGCGCGTCGCCGCCGGCCAGCCCGTCGCCCTGCTCGACGACACCGAGCAGAAGCAGACGGTGGCGCTCCGCCGCGCCGAGCTCGCCACCGCCGAGGCCACCCTCGCCGACCTCGTCGCCGGCTCGCGTCCCCAGGAGATCGCCACGGCGAAGGCCGCACTACGCAGCGCCGAGGCCGACCGCGACCGCGCGCGCCTCGAGCTCGCCCGCCAGCAGGAGCTCCGCAGCAAGGACGTCACCGCGGCCCGCGATCTCGAGACCGCCGAGGCCGCCTGCACCGTCGCCGTCGCGCGCGCCGACCAGGCCGCCGAGGCGCTCAAGCTCGCCGAGGAGGGCCCGCGCAAGGACGCCGTCGCCGCCGCACGGGCACGTGCCGACTCCGCCCGCGCCGCCCTCGCGCTCGCCGAGACCCAGCTCGAGAACACTCGCCTCGCCGCGCCCTTCGCCGGCGTCGTCCTCTCCCACAACATCGAGCCCGGCGAGTTCGTCGCCGCCGGCACGCCCGTCGT
>DAOOFR010000076.1:1725-15944 GCA_035415285.1 Opitutaceae bacterium | reverse complement strand
CGCCTCTGGCAGGTAAGAACCGAACCGCTTATATGCGGTGAGCCCGGCGAAGCCGGTGCCGATGATGACGACGTTCTCGATGGTAGCGGTGGTGGACATGGCGCGTGGAAAACGGGGGCTGTAGTGTGCGTCGACGCAACGGGTCGCGCCACCGAGCGGCAAGCGCAAAGACCGGAGCGCGGGGGCGGCGTGGCTTGCGCTCTGCGCGGGGGGCCCGCTCTCGCCAAATAGAGCCACGACCGTGGAGCTATTTGGCGGAATGAACGAGGGAACCTCGATGGGTAGGGACGGAAGGGCGGGCACTGGCGGATCCCCGTTGCCAAGGCGGCGGCGCCGCGGCTGTTTCGTCGCCATGTCCACCGCTCCAGCGCTCATCGACACGCACGCGCATCTCGACCGCTTCCATCGGAAGGGCGAACTACCCGCCGTGTTGGAGCGCGCGCGGGCGGCCGGGGTCGTGCAGATCGTCACCATCGGCACCGAACCGCCGGATTGGGCGCTCTACCGCGAGCTTGTGCCGACGCTCGGCGGGCGCGTGGCGTACACCGCCGGGTTGCATCCGTGTTCTGTCGACGAGAACTGGGCGGCGGCGGTGGCGGCCTTGGCTCAGTACTTCGACGCCGCGGGCGGCGCGGTGGCGGTCGGGCTGGGGGAGTGCGGACTCGATCGTTTCCATCTGCCGAAGAACGACACCGCGGCGGCGGAGCGGATCTTCGCGTGGCAACTGGCCGCGTTTCGCGCGCAACTGCAGTTGGCGAAGCAGCTGCGCGGTCCGCTCGTCGTGCATTCGCGTGGGGCCTTTGCGGAGACGGTGGCGGAGATCGACGCCTCCGGCCTCGACTGGGCGCGCGTCGTGTTCCACTGCTTTTCCGAGGGCGAGGCCGAGATGCGCGTGCTGGCCGGCCGCGGGGGGCGCGGGTCGTTCACCGGCATCATCACCTACAAGAGCGCGGAGAATGTGCGGGCGGCGCTGCGGGCGCAGGGCCTGCCGCGCCTGATGGTCGAGACCGACTCGCCGTACCTCACGCCGGAGCCGCACCGCGGGAAGACCAACGAGCCGGCGCATGTCGCGCTCACGGCGGCGCGGGCGGCGCAGGAGCTGGGCGTGCCGCTCGCGGAGTTGGCGGCGACGACGACGGCGAACGCCCGGGCGTTTTTCGGGCTGCCGACGGTGTGAGTGGGCGGGCGGCGCGGACCGCGCCCTACGTATCCGCCTGATCGGGAGAGGGAGCCTCGTATCCCGCGGCCTGGGCAAGCGTGGGAGCGTGCCGGGCTCAGACCTCGTCGAACTTGCGCGCGAAGAGGGCGTCGAGTTCGGCCAACATCGCCGGGGCGTCGGCACCGGTGACGATGAACTTGAGGGAGGAGCCCTTGCCGGCCGCCAGCATCATGAGGCCCATGATGCTCTTGCCGTTGACCTGCTCCTCGTCGCGCTCGACCAGCACGTCGGCTTTGAACTTGTTCGTGATGCGCACGATCATCGCCGCGGGACGGGCGTGGATGCCCATCTTGTTCTGCACGGTCAGCACTTTGGTGTGCTGGTTGGCAGCGGAGGCGGTGTTGTTTTCCATGGTGCGAGGCTTTGCGATTGGCGCGTGCGATGCGAATTCCCTATGACTGCATCGGCACTGGCAACTGAAAATAAAACTCCGTCCATGACCGACGTCGCGATCATCGTCCCCTGCCGTCTCGAATCCACCCGCTTCCCCCGGAAGCTGTTGCACCCGATCCGCGGCAAGCCGCTGGTGCGCTGGGTGGCCGAGCGGATCACCGCGCAGATGCCCGAGCTGCCGCTATATTTCGCGGTGGACGATCCGCTGCTGGCCGGTGCGCTCGAGCCGCACGGGTTCAGGACGATCGCCACCGCGACGATCCACCAGAGCGGCACGGACCGGCTCGCCGAGGCCAACCGGACGGTGGGGGCGAGATTTGTGCTCAACGTCCAAGCCGACGAGCCGCTGGTGAGCCGGGCGCAGCTGCAGGCGCTGGCGGATTTGATTCATGGTGACGCGCCGCTCGCCACGCTCGCGACGCGGTTCCGCCGGGCCGAGGATTTTGCGAACCCGAACCAGGTGAAGGTTGTGCTCAGCCAGCAGGGGCGGGCGTTGTACTTCTCGCGTTCGCCGATGCCCTACGCCCGCGATCGGGCCGGTGCCGTGGACGGGGAGTGGCTCGCCGCGCACGCCTGCTACAAGCATCTCGGCCTGTATGCGTACCGCGCGGATTTCCTCGAGCGCTTCACGAAGCTTCCTCCGGGGCGGCTCGAGCAGATCGAGAAGCTCGAGCAGTTGCGCGCCTTGGAGAACGGGGCGGCCATCGCGGTTGGGCTCACCGAGGACCCGAGCGTTGGGGTCGACACTCCGGAGGATGCGGTGAAGTTCGAGCGGCTGCTCGGCGGAACCTGAGTGCGGCCTGCGGCCGGTGGGTTGCGGTTGGGGGGCGGCTTGCTGCGGTCGCGTTTTCTCCGGGTAGGGGGACTGCCCGGGTTCACGCTGGCCGACACCCCATTTACGGCCTTGGCGAGAACTTCGACTAAAGTCGTTGGGCGGGCACGCGATAAGCGCCCCGCCCGGGTGAAAAGTCGCGCGGGCACCAAAGACAAAATGAACAAGCAATCCCTCCTGAAACTCGCCCTCATCTCCGTTGCCCTCTTCGGCGCCTCGGCCATCGCCCGTGCTGAAAGCGCCTTCGACGAAGCGCCGACCCCGGTTCGTACGCTTGCTCCGGCCTATCCCGAAGCGCTCCGCCGCGACGGCGTCTCCGGCATGGTGAGCGTTGCAGTCACCGTCGACGAGAACGGCAACGTGACCAACGCCTCCGTGGCCAAGAGCACGAATGCCGACTTCGAACAACCTGCCTTGCAGGCCGTAGCCCAATGGAAGTTCAAGCCGGCCAAGAAAGCCGGTCAGGCGGTCGCCGTGTCCGTGGTCCTTCCCGTCCGTTTTTCGGCGCAGTGATTGCGCCGCGCCGTCCTAGGCAACATCGCACCGAGGGCTGCCGTGGGGTGGCCCTCGGGTATAGGGTGGGGGGCTTCCCCCAGCGCCTCTTGGTCATCGCCTCGGTCCGCGCGTTTTCCTCTTAAGGAATCCGTCAACCGAGACGATTAACTTCGCAAACCAGCAGCAGCCAACTGTGTAGCAACCCCCATTCGCGCACATGAATATCCTCTCCTCTCTCCGGACTCTTCTCGCCTGCTTTGTGCTGGCCTTTGCCGGTGCCTCCTTTGCCCAAGACAGCACCTTCGACGAACCGCCGATGCCGACCAAGACTGTCCCACCGACCTACCCCAACACGCTGAAGAGCGAGGGCGTCAGCGGCATGGTCACGGTGTCGCTCACGGTCGACGAGAACGGCAATGTCGCCAACGCTGTCGTCAAGAGAAGCACACGCGCCGAGTTCGAGAAGCCGGCGATCGACGCGGTGTCGCGGTGGAAATTCGAGCCCGCGAAGAAGGATGGCAAGCCGGTCGCCGTCCAAGTCGTGGTCCCCGTGAAATTCTCGGCCAAATAACCTCCCCGCCCGGGGCTTCTTACCATGAATCGTGCTCACTTCACTGTTGGTCGGCGGATGTCGGCCGGTCTGGGCGTTGTCATCGTTTTGCTGACACTGGTCGCCGCGACCGCCTATCTGGCGCTCGGGCGCTCGGGGCGCGCCATCGAGCAGACCGTCGAAGGCGCCGAGATCGCCTCCAAGGCGACCGCCCTGGATTTGGCGATGAAGGAGCTGCTGCGTTCGGTGAGTGCGTTCCAGGTGAGCGGATCGAAAGAGGACGCGGCGTTGTTCTCCACACTTGGCCGCCAGATGCGCGCGCAGTTCAGCGACATGGAGAAGCGGGGCATCGAGCCCGCGGCCAAGGCGTTGCTCTCCGACTCGCAGCAGCTTTTCGGTCGGTTCGAGTCGCAATTCTCCGAGATGGTGGCGCTGCGCGCCGAGCGCGATCAGTTCGAGGCGGCGATGCGGCCCGCGGCGGAGACGATCCAGCAATCGCTCCAGCTCGTGCTCGTGAAGGCACGTGACAGCGGCGACATGAGCGCCTCCTTCAAGGCCTCGTCGGCGCTCCAGAATTTCTTCGAGGGACTCATGCGGGTGAACCAGTTTCTGCTCACCTCCGATTCCACCCAGGCCGAATCGGCCGCGCAGTCGCTCAACAAGCTCGTCGAGGGCGCCAAGGCGATCGACAAGGAGATTGCCGAGATGGAGGAGTTCGACGCCACCTTCAAGGACCCCGAGCGGCGCAATGCCCTGAAGGCCGCCAACACCGAGGCCGCCGCGCTGCTCCAGGGCTTGTCCAAGGTCAGCGTGGGGGTCGCGCGCAGCCAGGTGCTCTATCAGGTGGAGATGAAGACGGTTGCCGACGATTTCAGCAGCCGGGTCCTGAGCCTCAACGCGCTCTTCGCCAAGAACCGTCAGCAGATCCAACAGACGACCTCGGCGGCCCAGCGGCGCAACGAGTCGCTGGTGCTCGGGCTGAGTCTGGTTGGGATCATCTTCGGCATCGTCGCCGGCGTCTTCATCGTGCGCAGCGTCACGCGGCCGATCGCCCATGTGGCAGCGGTTCTCAAGGAGGGCAGCGAGAGCACCGCCGCCGCCTCCCGCCAGGTCAGCACCGCCAGCCAAGCCATGGCCGACGGCTCCTGCCAGCAGGCCGCCTCGCTCGAGGAGACGAGTTCCTCGCTCGTCGAAATGGGCAGCATGATCAAACGTACGGCCGAGCACACCGAGAACGCCCGGCAGTTGGCGGGCGAGACTCGCCATGCCGCCGACCACGGTTCCGACGACATGAAGGCCATGAAGGAGGCGATGGACTCGATCAAGTCGGCCGGCGCCGAGATCACGAAGATCATCAAGACCATCGATGAGATCGCCTTTCAGACCAACATCCTCGCACTCAATGCCGCGGTCGAGGCCGCGCGTGCGGGCGAGGCCGGGGCCGGGTTCGCGGTCGTGGCCGAGGAGGTCCGCAACCTCGCCCACCGCAGTGCCGAGGCCGCCCGGGAGACCGCGGCGAAGATCGAGAACTCGAACCAGCGCAGCGAACACGGCATCCGGCTGAGCGAACGCGTCGGTAACAACTTCAACGAGATCACCCAGCGTGCTCGGAAACTCGACACGATGATCCAGGAGATCGCCGACGCCGCCAAACAGCAGAGCCAAGGCATCGAGACGATCAACGCCGAGATTTCCCGCATCGACCAGATCACCCAATCCAACGCGGCCAGCGCCGAGGAGACGGCCAGCTCGTCCGCCGAACTGCAGTCGCAGGCCGATCGCCTGCGGGCGGCCGTCGACGAGTTGAATCGCATGGTCCATACCGATGCAGAAGTCGCGGCCGGCCCGGCGGGAGCCAGCAGCGCCCCCTCCGCCTACGAACCCGCCCCGGCCAAGGTGGTGCCGGTGTCCCACGCGGCACCTGCCGCGAAAGCAAAGGTGCCGGCGGCGGCGAAAACGCCGGTGAGAGCCGCTGCGCCAGCACGCGCAACGGCGCCGACGAAGACTGCCAAAGCCGGCGGGAAGTCCGACAACCCGGACAACTTCTTCCGCGACCTCTGACCACGAGTGTTGCCCGAGTTTCGCCCAGTCCCTCAGCCCGCGGCCGCATTGGTCGCGGGCTTTGTTTTTCCGGGTGGAAAACAGGACGCCCGGCAGGGCGGATGCCTGCCGGGCGGAAAGGAGCGGTTGCGCCGAACCGCGCTCAGATCTTCCCGGCCTTGCGGGCTTCGATCAGGCGATAGAAGTCGACGAACAGCGGATCGGCGTCGTTGGGGCCGGGCGCGGCCTCGGGGTGGTACTGGACCGAGAAGACCGGGAGCGTCTTGTGGCGCAGGCCCTCGACGGTGCCGTCGTTGAGGTTGACCTCGGTGACGACCGCCCCGGCTTTCTCGAGCGACTGCGGATCGGCGGCGAAGCCGTGGTTCTGCGAAGTGATCGAGACCTTGCCCGTCTCCAGATTCTTGACGGGCTGGTTGCCGCCGCGGTGGCCGAACTTGAGCTTGAAGGTCGAGGCGCCGAGGGCGTGGGTGATCATCTGGTGGCCGAGGCAGATGCCGAAGGTCGGGTAGTCGGGGATCAGTTCCCGCACCGTGCCGTGCACATACTGGAGCGCCGCCGGATCGCCGGGACCGTTGGAGAGGAAGAGGCCGTCGGGCGCCAGTTCCTTGACCTGCGCGGCGGTGGCATTGGCCGGGAGGACATGGACGTCGAAGCCGTGGCGCACGAGCTTGCGGAAGATGGTGTGCTTGGCGCCGAAATCGAAGGCGGCGACCGTGAAGCGTTTCGCGGGGATCGGGAACGCGCCGAGGGTGGTGCCAACGGGGAGATAGGCGAGGTTGGTCGGGTCCTTCGGGTCCCAGACGTAGGACTTGGCACAGGTGACGTCCTTGACGTAGTCGGCCCCGACGATGCTGGCGCGGGCGCGGGCGCGGGCCACGGCATCGGCGTCGGAGAGGTCCTCGGTGGAGAGACAGCAGCGCATGGCGCCGTCGACGCGGAGCTTCTTGGTGATGGCGCGGGTGTCGACATCCTGGAGACCGGGGATGCCGTGCTTGAGGAGGTAGTCGTGCACGGACAGGCGGCTGCGCCAGTTGCTCACGATCGGGCTGAGTTCGCGCACGACGAAGCCGGCGACCTGCGGACGGGCGGACTCCTCGTCCTCGGGGTTGATGCCGTAGTTGCCGATCTGTGGCGCGGTCATCGTGACGATCTGGCCGAAGTACGAGGGATCGGTGAGGATCTCCTGGTAGCCGGTCATGCTGGTGTTGAACACCGCTTCGCCGGCGATGGTGGCGCGGGCGCCGAAGGCCAGGCCGCGATAGACGCTGCCATCTTCAAGTGCGAGAATTCCGGTGGGCCGAGTGGACATCGGGGGTGCACGCAAAGGTGTTTCCCGGGCGCTGCCAAGGGTTTTCTGGGCGACACTTGGCTTCGCGAGGATAGCCGAACGACACCACTGATAAGCGGAGCCGATTTGCCCAGCCCAGGGGCGGTTCCGAAGGGCGAATCCCGATTTGGCATCGCGTTCCCCCGCGTTTGGTTCGCCGCTCCGGCAGATCGGACTGGGCAGACGCGGGGGAGGGCACGCGCACCCAGTGTAGGAGTCCGCCCCCGAGCGGCCGTTTGACAGGTCGGAGCGCGGTCCTAACGTCCGCGCCACTCTCATGCCCTTCACCGAAAACCGCGACCAATGGACCTCGGGCCAAGGCCTTTGGAGTCACGTACCGGCCGAGCAGTGGAACGACTGGGCATGGCAGCTCAAGAACCGGGTCACCACCTTGGCCGATCTGGAGCGCCTGATGGAACTCACGCCGGACGAACGCGCCGGCTGCGAGTACGCCGCGCACAAGCTCGCGTTGGCGATCACGCCCTACTTCTTCAACCTGATCGACCGCAACGACCCGGACTGCTCGGTGCGCAAGCAGCTCATTCCGCGCTCCGGTGAGTCCATTGTGGCCACCGAAGAGTTGCTCGATCCGGTGGGCGAGGAGCACACGATGCCGGTGCCCGGCCTCGTGCATCGCTACCCGGACCGCGTGCTCTTCCTGATCACGGACCGCTGCGCCTCCTATTGCCGCTACTGCACGCGCAGCCGCCTGGTGAGCAACGCCCAGGACTACAACTTCCACCCCGAGTACGAGCGCGGGCTTCGGTACATCGAGGAGCATCCCGAGGTGCGCGACGTGCTGCTCAGCGGCGGCGATCCGCTGCTGCTCTCCGACCGCAAACTCGACCACATCCTCGGGCGGCTGCGCGCGATCAAGCATGTGGAGTTCATCCGCATCGGCTCCCGTATCCCCGTTTTCCTGCCGCAGCGCATCACCCCGGAGCTCTGCGAGGTGCTCCGAAAACACGGGCCGGTCTGGATGAGCATCCACGTCAACCATCCGAAGGAGTGCACCGAGGATCTGCGCGCGGCGTGCGAGCGGCTCAGCTTCGCCGGGGTGCCGTTGGGCAACCAGTCGGTGCTGCTGCGCGGCGTGAACGACGATGCCGAGGTGATGAAGGCGCTCGTCCATCGTCTGCTGCGCATGCGGGTGCGGCCGTATTATCTCTATCAGTGCGACTTGATCACCGGCAGCGCGCACTTCCGCGTCGATGTGCGCAAGGGGCTCGAGATCATCCGCGCGCTGCGAGGCCATACCACGGGCTACGCGGTGCCGCAGTACGTGATCGATGCGCCCGGTGGTGGCGGAAAGGTGCCGATCAACCCCGACTACATCGAGAAGATGACCGACGACGAGGTCGTCATTCGAAACTACGAGGGCAAACGATTCACCTATCCGCTGCGTAGCAAGCCGGTCGTGGTGCCGGAGAAGGCTGCGTCGCCGGTGCTCGGAAGGCGTTGTGGTTGTGGAAGTTGAGCGTCCGGCGCGGCGCAGGTTGCGCGAGACGGAAACTTTTTCGATTTTTCGCTCAAGTGATTTGGCGATGCGCCGATAACACGGCTGTAGTTCTCGCAGTTTGTTTGTGTTTAGGGTTTGCACGGGCCGCCAGCGCCCCTAGGGCGCGGCGGCCTCCGTGTTTTCCGGGACCGGCGAGCGCGCTTGCGGGGCGACCCGGCGAGGACGCGTGAAGCTGTTTGGGTGTCCTATCGCTGCAGGTTCCGATGCTTGCATGCTTGCGGCGCGGGTCTCTCAATTCGGCCATGATTTCCTTCAGCGAGGCCAAAGCCGCCCGCCGCAAGAAGCAGCAGCCTGAGCGCGTGCTGTATCTGCACCTCGCCCTGCGCGATGTGGAGCCGCGGATATGGCGCCGGATGGTCGTGCGCGAGTCGATGTGGCTGGCCCGCCTCCACGATGCGATCCAGGTGGCCTTCGGCTGGTTCGACTACCAGCTCCACCGTTTCACGGTGAACGATGTCGGCTACGGCAATCCTGTGCGCCGCGACAACGAGACCCTGGTCGAGGACGACCGGGACTTCTCGCTCGCCGACCTCGAGATCGCCCCGAAGGAGACCTTTCTCTACGAGTACTCCTTCGGCGACGGCTGGCAGATCGAGGTACGGGTCGAGCGCGCCGAACTGGCGCACACAGGCGTCAAGTACCCGCATCTCACCGACGGCCGCTTCAACGGCCCGCCGGAGGACTGCGGCGGCCCTGCCGGCTACAAGGAGGTGCTCTATTCGCTCAAGCATCCCGAGGAACCGCTCTCCAAGGAGTGGCTCGAGTGGTTGGGTGAAGGGTACGATCCGCTCGCGCTCGATCTGCCGAAGCTCAACAAGGCCTTGGCGAAACTGCCGAAATAGGCCGTAGCCGAACCGAGAGGCTCCCGCCCCCATGTCCGCCCGCCGCTCCGCGCGCCCGCGCTCCCGCCCGCTCAAGGTCGTTTTCTGCTTCAACTTCGTCCTGCTTCTGGCGCTCGGCGGCTGGTATGTCGCCCAGCCGGCCTCGCGGCAGGAGGAGGTGCGGATGCTGGTCGAGAACTACCTCGCGCGGAACAAGCGCATCGACCTCCTCGACGTTGTACGCGACATCTGGACGCTCTACTACAGCGACCAGTTCGTCGCCGTGCCGGTGCGTGGGGCGGACGGTCACGCCGCGCTCTATGCCGGCGGTGCGCGGGCGGCGGCGACGCCGCCGACGGTGCGCGTGCTGGCCAACGGCGGCTATGTCGTTGGATACAGCGAGACGCTGCGCAACCCGCTGTGGGCGGCGTACCGGGTGTGGGACTTGCCTCGCATCCCCGAGCCGCCGCCCCGGCCGGACAAGTTCAGCATCGATGTCCGAACCGTTGCCCGGGTCGAGCCCTCCGCCTACTCCGGGAGCGGCTACGATCGTGGGCACCTCGCGCCCAACTATGCCATCGCCACGCGTTTCGGCCCCGGCGGCCAGGCGGAGACGTTCTTGATGTCCAACATTGTCCCCCAGAAACACTCGCTCAACGCCGGGCCGTGGAAGGAACTCGAGCTGCGCGCGGCGACGAGCTACGCGGCGCGTTTCCGGGAGGTGTGGGTGATGGCCGGCCCGGTATTCGGGAGGCAACCGCAGCGGCTGCGCGGCGGAGTCGCGGTGCCCGAGGCGTGCTGGATGGTGATGCTCGACGAACACGAAGGCCGGGTGCGTACGCAGGCCTTCGTGATTCCGCAGGCTGTTCCGGCCGACGCGCCGCTGGAGCGGTATCTGACGAGCATCGACCGCATCGAGGCGTTGACCGGATTGGACCTCTTCCCGGATCTGCCGGACGCCGCCGAGGCTGTGTTCGAGGCGAGAACGCCGGAGCGGGTGTGGTGAACGCCGGAGTCGCGCACGCTTTGCGGAAAAAAAAGCGCCGCACGCGGGCGGCGCTTTCGCGAAAGCGAGAGACGGGGGTTGCGCGCTCAGTAGCCCATGCGCTGGAGCTGGGCGCCGAGCTCGGCCTGGAACGCCTGGATGTCGGCCTGCGAGGGCTTGTAGGTCTTGTCGGCGGCTTCGAGCATGAGGCGGCCGTATTGGTCCATCGCCCATTTGGCGGAGACACCGTCGCTGAACACCACGGCGCCGCTCACCAGCGTGCCCGGGCGGGTGAGACGGTCGACCTCGACCTTCACGTTGGCGAGGCCGGCGGGGGCGGGCTCCGCGGGCGGCAGATCGGCGGGAAGGTCTTCGTCGAGCATGGCGTCCTCGGCGGGAAGGTCGGCCTCGGCCGGTTCGCCGGAGCCGCCGGTGACGGCGTCCTTGAGCTTGCCGAAGAGGCCTTTCTTGGCGGGCGGCTCGGCGGGGGCGGGCGCCGGGGGCGGAGTGGCCGGCTTGGCGGGGGCGGGGGACTTCAGCTCGAGCCCGAGGTCGTCGACGAGGAAGCGCACCTCCATGTAGGTCAGGGAGAGCTTCAGGTCCTCGGTGAGCTTGCGCTGGATGGCGGCGAGGGAGTCGCCCGCGGCGACCCATTGGGAGACGGCGGCGCGTTGTTCGGGTGTGAGAGTCATGGTGAGGGCGAAAACGGGACGCGGACTTTGGGGCGGGGGTGCGGCGTTGGCAAGCGGTGGAAGTGGCCGGGACAGAGGTGAAGCCGGAAGCGAAGGTGGAAACGGGAAAAGAAAGCGGGGAGCCGGACAGGCCGGCTCCCCGCTGGGGCTGCGATGGCAAAAAGGAGACGGTTACTTCGAGAGCTGGTTCTTGAGGAACTCGATGCTCGTGCGGGTCTGGTCGCTCTGCTCCATCATCGTCTCGACGGACTTGCAGGCGTGGATGACGGTGCCGTGGTCGCGGCCGCCGAAGTTCTCGCCGATCTCGGCGAGCGAGTGCTTGGTGAGGATGCGGGCCAGGTACATCGCGATCTGGCGGGGGATGGCGATGTTGTTGGGGCGCCGCTTGCTGAGCATGTCGCTGTGCCGGAGCTGATAGTAGTCGGCCACGCGCTTCTGGATGGTGTCGATGGTGAGCTGGTTCTGGGCCTGCTCGATCAACATGTCCTTGAGCAGCATCTCGACGGTGGGGATGTCGATGTGCTTGTTGGTGAGGGCGGCGTAGCTGGCGACCTTGATGAGGGCGCCCTCGAGGCGGCGGACGTTCTTGGAGATGTGCTGCGCGATGAAGTTGATGACCTCGGCGGGGAGGTTGGCCTTCAGCGAGGCGGCCTTGGTGCGCAGGATGGCGACGCGGGTCTCGAGGTCGGGCGTCTGGAGGTCGACGACGAGGCCCCACTGGAAGCGGGAGACGAGGCGGCTCTCCAGTTTCTGGATCTCGTTGGCCGGGCGGTCGCTGGAGAGGTAGATCTGCTTCTGAGCCTCGAAGAGCTCGTTGAAGGTGTGGAAGAACTCCTCCTGGATGCGCTCCTTGCCGGCGAGGAAGTGGATGTCGTCGATGAGCAGGACGTCGACGTGGCGGTAGCGCTGGCGGAACTTGGTGAGCGTGTTCTCCTGGATGGCGTGGATGAACTCGTTGGTGAACTTCTCGGAGGAGAGGTAGGCGACCTTGGCGTCGGGGTTGTTGCGGAGGATCTGGTGGCCCACCGCGTGCATGAGGTGGGTCTTGCCGAGGCCGGGGTCGCCGTAGATGAAGAGCGGGTTGTAGGCCTGCGCGGGCGCCTGAGCGACGGCGATCGAGGCGGCGTGGGCGAGCTGGTTGGTGGGGCCGACGACGAAGTTCTCGAAGGTGTTGCGCGGATTGAGATTGGCCGGGTTGGCGCAGCGTTCGTCGAGCTTGGGGCGACGGGTGTGGCCGTTGGGACGGGCGGGCGCTTTGGCCGGTTCGGCAACGGCGAGCCGGTTCGCGGCGGAGGCGGCGTCGCCCTTGCGCAGGGTGACGCTGACCATGCGGCCGGAGGTGAGCCGGACGCGCTGGGTGATCAGGTCGAGGTAGTTGTCGTGGACCCAGATGGCGGCGAACTCATTGGGCACGTTGAGCACCAGGGAGTCGTCAGTTGCTTCAAGGCAACTGATCGGCTCGAACCACATCTGGAAGACTTCATCGGGAAAGAGACCTTTGAGGTCACATTTCACGGTTTCCCAGAGATTCGAGGAGGTGGTGGTCGAGGACATTGCGGGAGAGGACGGCACGGCTATTCACAAACGCGAGGGGACGCACAGGCTGGCCGCTCTACTGTCGCTGTCGGGATCGACGCCGCGGGAAGAAAATTCAGGGAACTGCGAGCCAATGGCGGGGCGGGCCCGGCCGGGTGTGCTTAAGTGATTGGCGGACAGTGCGTAGGGTATGGGTTCCGAGGAGGACGTGATTCGTCGTAAACAGGAGAGTTGCCAAAGAGCGCGCCGACCGGAGTTCAGGCAGTTGAAAATGGAAGCATAGCGCAAGCGCGGATAACCCTTTCAAGGCCAACTTCTCCACAAGTTGTTAACAGCGTTTCGGCGCTGCGAAAATGGGCGTTTTTTTTGTTGCGTCGCCCGAATCGGTTTCGATGTACGGCGGGGCGGTTCGGCGGCCGATCGAGCGCCCACTGGCGGTCACGGCAATGCTACGAGGAGGTTACGAGGGGGAGACGGTGCGGTGTGGACGGGCTGACGCCGAACAGCGATTTTTTCGTTGCCAAGTTTTCGCAGGCTCAGGGCCGGTCCGCCGGCTCGACCCACTGCCCGTGTTCGCGGATGAGATCGACCAATCGGTCCACCGCTTCGGTTTCGGGAATGTTAAAACGCACCGCGTCTTTGCCGACGTAGAGGTTGATCTTCCCCGGCGCGCCGCCCACGTAGCCGAAGTCGGCGTCGGCCATCTCGCCTGGGCCGTTCACGATGCAGCCCATGATGGCGATCTTCACCCCCTTGAGGTGGCCGGTCGCGGCGCGGACGCGCTGGGTCGTCGTCTGGAGGTCGAAGAGCGTGCGGCCGCAGCTTGGGCAGGCGACGAACTCGGTCTTCGTGATACGGGCGCCGGCACCCTGGAGGACGTTGTAGGCGAGGCGGAGGTCGGCTTCGAAGCCGGGGCCGGCCTCCACGCCGACCAGGTCGCCGAGACCGTCGCACAGAAGCGAGCCGGCGAGCACGCTGGCGTCGAGCAGCGTGCCGAGCGGATCGGCTACGCCGCCGAGCCCGTTGGCGGGGCAGGCGCGGATCCAGAGCGGCGCGCGGGAGCCGATCGCGCGCAGGCACTCGACGAGCTGGCGGTAACCACCGACCGGATGCACAGCGCCGGCCTCGGCACCGGTGCGCAATGTGAAGAGAATGTGGGAGTCACCTAGCGCGATGAGATCGGGCGCGAAGCCGGCGAAGTCGGCGGGCTGGATCTCGGCGGCGAACGTCCAGCCGCGGTGGTGGGCGAGGCCGACCCAGGCGCGGAGGGCGGCGTTCTCGCCGGCGGCGAAGCGGCGGGCGAGGATCGTGCCGGCGGGAAGATCGAGCCGGTTGCCGGCGGCGGGGGCGATGGTGGGGGCGAGCTCGATTGCGAGGGTGGTGCCGTTGCGGGCGGCAACGGCGGCGAGCGCGGGGACCTCGGCGAGCGCGCCGGCATCGGCCACGGGCACGAGAAGCACCTCGGGCGGAGTGTCCGCGAATTGGGCGGCCGTGTTGGCGAGCAAGCGCTCGAGCGACTCGGGCGTGCGGGCGGAGGCGGGCAGGGGGACGACGACGCGCGGCGCTTGGCCGGCACCGGCTGAGGTCGTGGCGGCGAGTCGCAGCGGCGTGGTCTCACGGCGCCGGAACGAGAACGGATCGATCCCGTCCGGCTCGGCCGCGGTGGCGGGCAGCGACCAACGGCGCATGGCCTTTGCGGCGAGCGCCTGGGCGACGGGGATCTCGTGCACGGAATCCTCGGTGAGCGAGACGCGGATGGTGTCGCCGATGCCGTCGAGCAACAGGCTGC
>DAOOFR010000076.1:0-1625 GCA_035415285.1 Opitutaceae bacterium | reverse complement strand
TCCTCGGTGAGCGAGACGCGGATGGTGTCGCCGATGCCGTCGAGCAACAGGCTGCCGATGCCGATGGCGCTCTTGATGCGACCGTCCTCGCCGTCGCCGGCCTCGGTGACGCCGAGGTGGAGCGGATACGCGCGGTGGGCCTGGTCCATCCGGTCGACGAGGAGGCGGTAGGCCTGGATGACGACCTTCGGGTTGCTCGATTTCATCGAGAGCACGATGTCGTGGAAGCCGTGGCTTTCGCAGATGCGAACGAACTCGAGCGCGCTCTCGACCATGCCCAGCGGCGAGTCGCCGTAGCGGTTCATGATGCGGTCCGAGAGCGAACCGTGGTTGGTGCCGATGCGCAGGCAGCGGCCGAGTTCGCGGCAGCGTTTCACCAGGGGCGAGAACGAGTCGTGCAGGCGCTGGATCTCGCGCTCGTACTCGGCGTCGGAGTAGTCGACGACGGTGAACTTCTTCTTGTCGGCGTAGTTGCCGGGATTGACGCGGATCTTCTCGACGTGCTCGACGGCCTCCATCGCCGCCGCGGGGAGGAAATGGATGTCGGCCACGAGCGGCACGTGGGCGAAGCCGGCGGCGGAGAACTGGGCGCGGATGTCGCGCAGGGCGCGCGCGGCCGCGACGTTGGGCGCGGTGATGCGCACGATCTCGCAGCCGACCTCGGCGAGCTCGATGCTTTGGCGCACGGTCGCCGCGACATCCTGCGTGTCGGAGGTCGTCATCGATTGCACGCGGATTGGGTGTGACCCGCCGACGCCGACGGAACCGATCTTCACTTCGATAGCTGGGCGGCGGATGGTGGCGAAACGAGAGGCGCAGTAGGGCATGGGAGCTGGGAACGATGAAGAATGGCGAATCCGTGGGGAGGCAAGCGTCGCTCCCGCGTCAGCCTGGCGGCGGAGGAGCATGGGCGCGACGGGGGCCGGTGTACTCCTTTGCCGTTTGCCAACCGGCTGGGTGGGTCTCCCGACGTGCTCTGTCAGCGCAGCGGGGTGTTGAGCGGGCTGTGGAAGAACTGCGCCAGCGGCGTGGGTTCGAAGACCGGCACGGGATGGAAGCCGGCGGTGGTGTCGCCGTAGATCTGGAGCTTCGCGATGTAGCGGTCGTTGAGCACGGTGCCGCGGCCGAGCAGCGGCACGGCGGGCGGGTAGGCTTGGGCGAGGATCTCGCCCGGCGCGAGGTCGTGGCTCGATTTCCGGACGACAGGACAGGGCCGGTCGACGACCAGCAGGGTGATCGTCGAACCGGCGAAGTCGAAAACGTAGCCGACGGACTCGGCCGGTACCGGCGGCGCGCCGACGCCGCGGTCGATCTGGTGCCCGCGGGCGAGAAACGGCGCGAGCAGCTCCACCCCGTGCGACTGCAGCGCGGCGCGCAGCGCCGAGGCGATCACGGTGAGCGCCTCGACGAGGAACGATTGGCACTGGGAGGGGCCCGGCGCGCGATCGAGCGTGCGTGTGAAGATCGTGTTGACAGCGGCGGGCTCCGCTTCGAGCACGAGGTCGGTCCAGCGTTGGCCTTGGGGCCGCAGGAATGCGGTCCACGCCGAGTAGGTGACCGAACCATGGGCGCCGGGCGGCGCCATCCGGGCGACCGTGTCGGGCCGCAGCCCGAGATCCTGCAGG
>DAOOFR010000075.1:0-16065 GCA_035415285.1 Opitutaceae bacterium | reverse complement strand
CGGCGAGGCGCAGGGCGCGCTCGGCGCGGCGGCGTCGCAGGATGTTGATCGAGAGTGCGACGATCACGCCGCAGAGCACGGTGAAGACGGCGGCGGTGAGGATGATGCGCGAGCGGTTGACCCGGTAGAAACTGGTCGGCTCGTTGAGCACTATCGTGCCCGGGGGCAGCGGGACACGAGTCAGGCCGAACCGGCGGAGGTGGCGATAATCGACCTCCAGGCTTTGCGGGGAGTAACGTTCGACCGGGATGGACTCGGCCGGGCGGCCGGCGAGCACCTGCGCGGCCAGCTCGCCGACCTTCGCGCCGTGCACGTCGGCGACGACGAGGCCGCCGCCCAGCCCGTCCCAGGGCAGCACGGTCCAGTCGGCCGGCCCGGGCGGGCGGGCGGTGATGAAGAGGGGCACGCGGCTGCGGGAGGAGAGCTGGGCGGTGAAGCCCGCGTCGTTGTAGTTGTTGTGTCCCTCCGCGTCGACGGTGACATCGAGGATCAGGCCGACGGTGCCGTCGGGCAGGGTGGCGACGCGCTCGATGAGCTGGCGGCTGGTCCAGTCCTCGTAGTATTCGAGCTCGTAGCCGGCGGCGAGTTGCGGGGCGAGCGCCTCGAAGGCCCGGCGTTTCTCGACGGCGCTCTCGGTACGGTTGCTGATGACGAGGATCCGGCGCGCGCCCGGGGCGAGGCAACGCAGGAGGGCGAAGGTGCCGCTGAAATCCGTCTCCTCGGAGACCCCGGTGATGCGGGGCTGCCCGGCGATCATCTCCGGGGTGAAGCGGTTGAGCCCGCCGAAGACGATCGGCACGTCGGCGCCGAGCACGGCGCGGTGCCGGAGGGCGAAGTCGAACGCGCTGTTGTCGAGCGTGACGATCAGGCGCGGGGGGAATTGCCGGCATTTGTCGACGAGATCCTGGAGCAACCAGGCGTCGCGGGCCGGGTCGGGGAATCGCTTCTTGTCGAGGTGTTGGATGACCGGCTCGAGATTGGGGAACCGCGCCTGCAGGACGCCGAGCAGCCCGCGGAGTTCGTCGTCGCTCCAGGCGTATCCGGCGCCGTAGGAGTTGATGACGAGAACATTGGGCAGGTCCGCGGCCGGGGCGGACGGTGCTGGCGCCGGGGCGGCTACGGCGGCGGAGCCGGTCCCGATTGCCGCCAGGAGCAGGCATGTTCCAAGGAGGAGCCGGCGCGCCGGCCCGGTCTGGTATCCACGGGCGTGCCGCAATGGGATCTCCGATTCCGAGCCGGTGGGGTCGCAGGCCATGGTGACGGTATCGAAGGGTGGTCGGCTCGCGTGGAAAGGCAACGGTGGTTACCGACGTTCAGGCGTACACGCCGCCGCCGAGGAGGCGCTCGCCGTCGTGGAGGGCGAGGATCTGGCCGGCGGCCAGGCCGCGCTGCGGCTCGCGGAAGGTGACCAGCGCGGTGCCGTCGGGCTGCGGCTCGAAACGCAGGGCGACGCGCGGGTCGCGGTAGCGCACGCGGCCCTCGAGCTCGCGGGTGGTTGTCACCGGTTCGCCGATCCAGCTGAGCGCCTGCACGCGCACGGCGGTGGTGTGGAGACCGAGGGCGGCGGGGCCGTCGAAGTCGACGAGGAGGGCGCGGTCGGCGGCGCGCTTGGCGACGACGACGTAGGCCTTGTTGTCGGTGTTGGAGGGGATGCCGATGCCCTTGCGCTGGCCGAGGGTGAAGAGGTGGAGGCCGCGGTGCTCGCCGAGCACGCAGCCGTCGGTGGCGCGGACGATGGGGCCGGGGGCGTCGGGCACGTAGGCGCGGAGGAAGTCCTGGATACGGACCTGGCCGATGAAGCAGATGCCCTGGCTGTCCTTCTTGGCGGCGTTGGGCAGGCCGGCGGCGGCGGCGAGGGCGCGGACTTCGGGCTTGGTGAGGTGGCCGATGGGGAAGCGGGCGGCGGCGAGCTGGTCCTGCGAGAGCAGGGCGAGGAAGTAGGACTGGTCCTTGTTCTTGTCGGCGCCCTCGAGGAGCTGGAAGCGGTGGACGGTGGCCGGTGGACAGTGGGCGGTGGACGGTTGCCGGTGGACGGTTGCCGGTGGCGGCGATGCCGGCTGGCCGGCCTCGGCGCGGCCGGCGACAGCCTGAAGGCCGGGCATGGCGGACGGCGGGCCCAGCGGTCCCGCCCTACCTACCTCCACGCGGCGGGCGTAATGGCCGGTGGCGACGGCGTCGAACCCGTGATCGCGGGCCCATTGGAGGAACACGCCGAACTTGATCTCGCGGTTGCACATCACGTCGGGGTTGGGCGTGAGGCCGCGCCGGTAGCCGTCGAGCAGGTAGTCGACGACGCGGGAGCGGTACTCGTGCATGAGGTTGACGACGCGGAACTCGAGGTCGAGGCGCTCGGCGGAGGCGCGGGCGTCGTCGATGTCCTGCTGCCAGGGGCACTCGCCGACGATGTTGTCCTCGTTGATCCAGTTTTTCATGTACGCGCCGACGAGCTCGTGGCCTTCGCGCTGCAGGAGGAGCGCGGCCACGGTGCTGTCGACTCCGCCGGACATGGCGACGAGGATGCGCATGGTGTGGCGGCAACGGTGGAAACGCGCGGCGGCGAGTCCAGCGTGGAAGCGCGGGGTGGGCGGGAGCGCGTCATGGTGGCGGGCGTTCGAAGGGGCCGCGGAGGAGCGGTGCCGCTGGCGCAGGCGGCAGGGGCACCGGCTTCGTTCGAAGCCGGGCCGGCTCATTGCGGTGCCGAGGTGCGATCGAACCCGCCTATTGGAGCGCCACGCGCAGACGGACGAAGCGTATCGGTTCTCCTGCTTCGATCGCCGGAGGGATTCTGACGGTCACCGTCCGGGTGATCCCGTCGCCGGTGTCCGCAACCGACACTTCCTCGGGCGTGGCGACCGCGGACCACTCCCGCAGATCGGTGGCGGTCTCCACGTGGTAGGTGAGCCCCTCGGGCTGGACCCGGCGGCGATAGGTGAAGGTCAGGTAGGTGAGCCCGTCGGCGGAATTGAGCGCGAGCGTCGCCGTCGGTAGTCCTTGGGCACCGGGAGTCGCGGGGTCCCATCCGAAGGCGTGCTCGAGCAGGTCGGGCACGCTGTCGCCGTCGGTGTCCTCCGTCGAGGGCAGGCGGACGATGGCGACGGTGGTCTCCGTCGTCTGGGCAGGCGTGGCATGGTCGGTTGCCGCGATCGTGAGGGTGTTCTGCCCCGGATGGAGCGCCACCGGGCAGGTCCACGAGGCGAAGCCGTCGGGGGAAGTCGCGGGGGTGTTGCCGACCAGGACGCGGGCAACGCCGGAGGTGTCGCTGGTCGTGCCGGACAGGGTGACGGTCGCCGAGGTCGTGATCCGGGGCGCGGTGACCGTCACGACCGGGGCGGCGGCATCCTGGGTCGAGGACACGGTGTTGCTCCACGCGCTGACGGCGTCGCCGGCGTCGGTCGCGGCCTTGGCGCGGACGCGGAAGTAGTAGGTGGCGCCGTCGGCGAGCCCGACGAAGCCGAGGCGCGTCGAGGTGGTCCAGCCGCTGGTGAAGGCGTCGGCGAAGCCGGGGTTGTCGGCGTATTGCAACTGATACCCGCTGGCTGCGGCGACGGCGGCCCAGCTGATCGTGTTGGAGGAGCCGGCGGTCCAGGTGGGTTCGGCCTGCGGGACAGGGGCGGGCAGGGCGGCGGCGATCGCGAAGGCCGCGGAGTCGCCACCGAGGGTGGCGCTGGAGGCGGTGAGGATCACGGCGTTGTCGACAGTATCGATTGTTATCGCACCGGTCCATGCGCCGTCGACGAAGGCGGTGGTGGTCGCCGGGCTCACGGCGGCGGCGGACCCGAACGCGAAGCGAAGGTTCGGCGCGGTGTAGGCCTGCGCGGGGTTGTACTGGGCCCCGGTCCATTCCGATGGATCGGGGCTCGTCTCGGCGGTGGCGGCGGTGATCGTGGTGAAGCCGCCGGTCGAGTAAGAGGGGGTCCCGTAGACGTGGACTTCATCGCCGTAGCCGGCCGTGGCGGAGGCGATGCAGATGTCGACGAGGAGGTTCGCGGTGCCGTCGTAGACAAAAGGTGACGTGAAAGGGAACCCGATCCAACCGGTTGCGGTGACCGGAGTGGCCTTGGTGTAGACGGTGGTCCAGCCGTCGTTCTCCCAGCTCAACGGGGCCGCGTAGTTTGCGCGATCGGTGTGTTTGATCCGGATCGTGATGTGCGGCGTGGTGCCGGTGTTGGCCGAGGAGACATTGAGCGCGAGGCCCTGGATCATGCCGGGGCCGTCGAGGGCGTCCGCCGGAACCACCGAGGTGGTGCGGCGGCATCTGGCGTAGTAGAGGTTCAGCGGGGCCTCGGTGGTGCTGGTGCCGGTGCCGGAGGTGCCTTCCCTCGCCTGCTGGCGCGCCGAGAGCGCGGCGGGGCCGGCGAATCCGGCGACCGGATTGCCGAAACGGTCGGAGGCCCGAATTGTCGCCGAAAACGGAACACCGGCCTGCGCCGGGTTCGGCAGAGGGTCCCAGGCGAGCCGGGCCGCCGCGGCGGGCAGGACGGTGAATTCGTTCGAATCGCCGCCGACTCCGGCGCCGGTCTCCGCATGCAAACGGGTGTGGGGACTCGCGGTGTCGACCACGATGGAGGCGTTCAGGACTCCGTTGTAGGCATAGTTGTACGAGTTGTGGAAGACGGCCGGTCCTCGCTCGTTGGCGGCGGAGAGCTCCACCCGATCGCTGAACCCGGTCGCCGGCTTGCCCTCGAGGGTCATGAACACGACACGCGCGTTCACGCTCGATCCCGCCGTCGCCGGACCGCTCACGGGATCGAAGGCGAGCGAGGCGGGATCGTCGTCGAGCACGGTCACCGTCTGACTGGCGGGGCTGAAGCCCGCGGCCGATGCGGTGATGGTGGCCGTCCGGGCGGGGTTGGACAGTCTGTCGTCGACGGGGTTGAAGTACACCGAGGCGCTGCTGTTGCCCTCGTAGATCGTCTGGATGTTGCCCGAGAAGACGGTGGTGTCGCTGCTGGTCAGCCGGATCTGCAGCGGGACGAGCGTCTTGGCGGCCAGACTGATTGTGCCGTGAAGCCCGGAACTCTCCGTGGTCGAGGCCGGCAAGGTGAGGGTGAGGGTGAGCGGGTCGCTGTCCTCGACTTCCACCGTGGCCGAGTCGGGAATCCAGTTGGCGGTCGAGGCGGTGACCTCGACGGTCTGGGGGCCGTCGAGCACGTCGTCATCCGGGGTGGCGACGTCGAACTGCACGCTCGTTTCGCCGGCGGGGATGACGACCCGTTTGGGGACGACCAACTCGGAGGTGTCGCGGGACTCGAGGTCGATCGCGACCGGTTCCCCGGCGGCGGCGGAGATCGTGACCCGGCCCGCTCCGATGAGGTTGTCCCCCGCTTCGGCGACGGCCGCCGGCAACGCGAGGGTGATGACGCCGACCTCGTCGTCGCAGACGGACACGGTGGCCGGGCGCAGGGTCAACGGGCCCTCGGCGGTGGGGGTGATGGTGACATGGCGGGTGCCGTTGAGGTGGGGGTTGTCGGCGAGGGCGAGGTCGAAGGTCGCGGCCTTCTCGCCTTTGCGGATCAGCACGGTGGCCGGAACGGAAAGGACGGCGGGCGCCGAAGAGACCAGCGAGACCGTGAGGTCGTCGTCGGCCGGGTGGACGAGTTCGACCCGGGCCGCGCCCGTGAGCACCCCGTCCCCCTCCGTCACCGTATCCGGGGCGACGACGCGCAGGGGGGGATGGGGGACCAGCTCGACCGACTCGAACGAGTAGAGGTCGCCCGTGGCGGTGATCAACGCCAGGCCGTGACGGCCCCAGCGGACGAGGTCGGTCGCGCTGGCATAACTGGCGAAACTCGGCAGCGGCAGGCTCGCGACCGGGAGCCAGGTGTCGGTGTCGTAGGCGGTGACGGTCGACTGGTAGTAGCCCGGGTCGATGGCGTAGAGCCGGTGGTTGTCCGCGTCGGTGGCGAAGGCGCCCAAGGCCCCGAGCACGCGCACGACCGTGCGGGACCTGGTATCCACGATGCTGCCATCGTAGGGATAGACCAGCAGGTGGCCCAGCCGCTTGATGCGGCGGTCGCCCGAAGAGGAGGAGAGGCCCGTCGCGCCCGATTGGCGCAGGAGGAGACCGGTGTCGGTTGCCGCGCACGTCCAGAGGGCGTTCTCGCCGTAGCGTGGGCAGAGTTCCAGGGCGCCGGCCGCGGAGGCGTCCCGCGCCAGCCAGGCGGAGGTGGTGGTGAACGCCGCGGAGGTGCGGGGGCGCGCGGTGGCGCCGTCGTAGATCGCAACGTTCCCGTTCGTGGTGGAGTTCTGGCGGCTGCGACTGACCGCGACCGAGGTGGTGCTGCCGGCGAGCGGGGCGAAATCCGTGGCCAGGAACGGGTTTTGGTTCTCTGTCCGCTCGAACCAGACCGTTGCGCCGGCCACCCCCGAAGTGAGATCGACCGGGCGCATGGCGAAGGCGCCGTCGAGGGCGACGTGCGCATGGTGCCCATCGTCGGTGAGCACAAGCCGCCCGGGGTTGCTGCCGACGTGTATCAGTTTGGTGATGGCGAGGGATGCGGGGTCGAACGTGGCGACGGCGTTGGCCTGCAGCGGCGAGGCCGAGGAGAGGGAGACCACCAGCGCGGCGCCGTTGCTGGCGATGGCGGTGGCCCCGATGCCGGCTTGGCGGAGCACCGGAACCGCGGGGTCGCCGACGGTGACGATCGCGACGGCCTGGTTGTTGATGGTCGTCAGGTCGGGCGTGGTGGCCGAGACCACCTGCACGGTGTTGGTCACCAGCCCGCTGTTTGCCGCAAGGACGTCGAGGCGGATCAACGCCTCCTCCCCGCTGGCGATCGAGCCGAGTTGGGCCGTGACCTCCCTCCCCTGGAGGGAGATCGCGCCGTGGGAGGTCCTGCCACCGAGATAGGCGAGTTCGGCGGGGAGCAGATCGGAGACGACGACGCTCTCGGCGTTCATCCGCCCGAGGTTCCGGACCCGGATCGTGTAGGAGAACTGCTGGCCGGCGGTCGCAGGTGAGGGAGTCGCCGATACTCGGATGTCCAGATCGGCGGTGCCGGCGGTGGGGACGAAATCCCCCTGGATGATGTGGATCTGGCCGGTGGTGCGGAAGGCCAGGCCCCGCGCGCCCCAGCGCAGCAGGGTTGTCGGCGAGTCCGGGAGACCGGGAAGCGCGAGGCGGCCGAGCTGCTCCAGCGTATCGAGATCGTACCACTGCAGTTGGTAGCCGCCGGAGTCGTTGCCGACGACGAAGATCCTCCGCGCGGCGGCGTCCACGCAGGCCGGTCCGCCGGTGGGCAGGGTTCCGAGGCAGCGGTTCGCCTCCGCGTCGACGACTCTGCCTTGTGTGCCGACGATGTGGCGACCGTCCGCCGCGATGGTGGTGTAGCCGCTGAAGAACGAAACCCGGCTGTCGGTCACGGTCGCCCCCGCGTCGTCGACGGCGATCCGGTACAGCTTCTGGTTCTCGTAGCTCGCGTCGACGCCGTAGAGTTGCCCGGCGCCGCCGGCGGGCGAGAACGAGGCGAAGTTGTTGCCGGAGTTGGCGACGCTGTTCGCGGCCTTGGCTCCGTGATGGAACACGCACAGGGTGCCCGCCCCGGAGGAGTAGGCGTAGGGCCGCAGCGCGGCGGCGACCGAGAGCGGCCGGCCGGGCACCGGGACGAGGCTGTGGATCGGCTGGCTCGAATCTGTGGCGACGATGTCCTCCGCCGGGGCCATGGTGGCGGTGGGCAGCCGGAGTATCTTCTGGTCGGATTCGTGGACGGCGTAGAGCTGGGTGCCGTCCGTGGAGGCGACGAGCCTGGAGATCCCAGTGGTCGAGACGGCGAGGGGGGTGCCCGCGGTCGCCGCCGCGGCGTCGATCGGGACAATGGTGCCCTCGGCGGTGCTGGCGTAGAGCCGGCCCGTGGCGGGGGCGTAGGTCAGGTCGGTGTTGGCGAGGGCCAACGTGGTCACCGGCGGTTTCTGGACTGCGAAGGGGTTCGATTTGCCGGAGGCGCTGTTGGCCGTGCAACTGAGGACCGTGTTGGCGCCGGCGCTGGTGAGGGTGGCCGTGCCGGTCCAGGCGCCATGATCGAATGCGGTGGTGATGGTCGGCGCCATGGCGATGGCGTGACCGGACTGCGCGGCGGTCAGGTTGGCGGTGCCACGGAAGCCGGCGGCGATGTTGTTGGCCGCATCCCGGGCCACGATGCGCACCGCGAACCCGACACCGGTGGTCTGGGGCGAGGGGACCAGATCGAAGGTGAAGTGGTCGACGGCGGCGTCGGCGATGACGACGCTCGCCTGGCCGGACGTGAAGTTGGCGGCCGTGGCGGAGATCGTTGCGACTTGGGCGCCGTCGGCGATGCCGTCGTTCAGGATCGTCAGGTTGAACGTGGCGGAGGTCTGGCCAGCGGGGATGGTGACCGTGGCGGGGACGACGACCTCGGTCGTGTCGCTGCTGGCGAGGGCGACGCTGAGCGCGGTGGTGAGCGTGCCGGAGATCCGGATCTGCCCGGCGCCGGCGAGCGTGCCGTCGCTTTCGGAGAGGTCGCTCGGCAAGGTGACGGCGAGCGTGGTCGGATCGTTGTCCGCAACGGTGATCGTGCCGTTGCCCGGGCCCCAGCCCGGGACGGTGGCCGTGAGCGCCACGGGCACGGTGCGGTCGATCCGGGCGTTGTCGGGCACGTGGATGGCGAAAACGGTGGACGTGCTCCCGGCCGGGAGCGCGACGGTGGCGGGGAGGGTGAGCAGTCCGGCCGGTGTGGCGGAGAGCGCGACGGTGATGGGGGCATCGGGGGCGCGAGAGCAGGTGAGCGTGCCGGTGATCGGCGCCTGTCCCTCGGTGGCGGTTGCCGGCAGCGTCAAGGCGAGCGCGGCGGTCTCGTCGTCATTCACCACCAGCGAGGTGACGCGGCCGATGTAGGATTCGGCGGAGGGGCGGAGCGCGATCGAGCGGCTGCCGTTGAGGAGGGCGTCGTTGCGAATCCCGATGGTGAGGGGAAACTGGGTGCTGCCGGCAGGCACGGTGACCGACGCCGGCACCGCGGCCGTCTCGGGGTGGCTGGCGGTGAGCGTGATCAACAGCGGGGCCTCCGGGGCGGGATCGATCCGGAGCCGGGCCGCGATGCTGCCGGCGGTCTCCGCGGTCGGGGGCAACGGATCGAACGTGATCGCTCGCGGCGGGGCGGCGAGGAGCTCGACATCGTCGATGTTCCACCCGGACAAACTCCAGGCGCCCGCGAAGGTCTGGTGTCCCCAGCGCAGATACACCGTGGGCTGGCCGTCCGCATGGGCGGAGAGGTCGAGTTGTTGGGTGGTCCATTGGCTGTCGAGCACGGGGCCGGAGGAACTCCAGACGGTCGTCCACGTGGTGCCGTCGGTGGAGAGGTCGATGGTCGCGACCGCCCAGCCCGCGCTTTCCACGTTCAGCCAGCGGCGGAAACGCAGGAGAGTGTTGGCGTATCCGGAGAGGTCGAAGGCGGTGGTCGTGAGATAGTCGGGGCCGGTGGCGTTGGTGGAGTAGTCGCCGGCGAGGTTGATGCCGTAGACGTTGGTGCCGGTCGCGGCCGCGGCGGGGTCGGGGAAGCCGACCGCGCCGCCCGATCCCCTGGGGGCGCCGAACTGCCATTGCCCGGTCATGCTCCAGCCCGGGGCCGTGTTGAGCGACTCGGCGTACACGACGGGAGGGATGATCTGGAGGTTGACGTGGCGCACGATGGTGCGGCCGCTGCCGTTCTCGGTGATCGTGACGGTGGCGGAGGCCTTGCCGGCGGGGAGCCTCTCCACTGCGGGCAGCAGGCTGAGCGTGAGGGCCACGGACCCGTCGGCGGGGACGGTCCCGGCGGTGGTGGAGAGTCCGACCCAGCTCACGTCGACGGAGGCGGTGAAGGAGAGCGCGTGTCCGGTGAGATTGTACAGGGAGATCTCGTGGGTGCCCGGAGCGACCGGCCCGCCCACGCTGCCCGTGGCGGAAAAGTCGCCGCTGGTGGCGATGAGGTGTTCGGGGGCGGCGAGCGCGGTGGCGAGGTTGAGGCGGCCGCCGGTCGACACGACCCCCTGCAGGGACGTGATCGGATCCACGGAGGCCAGCAGCACGGTCTTGAGCAGCGGGGCGCCGAACTGCGGGTGCGCGCTCTTGAGCAGGGCGGCCGCGCCCGCCACATGCGGGGTCGCCATCGAGGTGCCGCTGAGCGTCGTGTAGCCGGCATTTGGTGCCGTGCTGTAGATGTCGACCCCGGGAGCGGCCAGATCGACGGACTCCACGCCGTGGTTGGAGAAGTAGGCGAGCGCGTCGTTCGCGTCGGTGGCGGCGACGGAGAGGATGTTCTCGCAGTCGTAGCCCGAGGGGTAGTTGGCCGCCGTGTCGGTGTTGAGCGCGCTGTTGCCGGCGGCGGCGACGAAGAGGTACCCGGCCGTCCCGGCCGCCGAGATCGCTTCCTCCATCAGCGCCGAATACCCGCCGCCGCCCCACGAGTTGGAGGTGAGATCGAAGCCCATCCGATTGGCGTAGTTCACCGCGTCGATCGCGTCGGAGATGGCGCCCGAACCGCCCGCGCTGAGGAACTTCAGCGCGGCGATCGACACCGCCCAGTTGACGCCCGCGACGCCGATCCCGTTGTTGCCGACCGCGCCGATCGTGCCCGCGCAATGGGTACCGTGGCCATGGTCGTCCATCGGGTTGGCGTCGTCGTTGCAGAAGTCCCAGCCATGGACGTCGTCGATGTGGCCGTTGTGGTCGTCGTCGACGCGGTTGCCCGCGATCTCGCCGGGATTGGACCAGATGTTGGCGGCGAGGTCGGGGTGGTTGTAGTCGATGCCGGTGTCGATCACGCCGACGGTCACCGTTCGCGAACCGGTGGTGATGCTCCACGCCTCCGGCGCGTCGATGTCGGCGTCCGCGGTCCCGGTGGCGCCCGTGTTGTGGAGGCCCCAGAGCGAGGGGAACCCGGGGTCGTTGGGCGTGGTGGTGGCGAAAACGAGATAGTCGGGTTCGGCGAGGTGGGCGATCCCGTCGGTTTGCAGCGAGGCCAGGGCGGCCGGCAAGTCGGCCGCGTGGCCGGCGGGGATGGCGACAAGGTACGTATCTGGGGTGTGGAGGCGCCGCCGGACCGAGCCGCCGAACCGGCTCACCTGGGCGCCGAGGAACTCCTTCCGGGTGCCCGGGGTGGTGCGGACCAGCAGGTGATCGCCGACCATCGCGATCTGTTGGAGCAGGAAGTCGCGCGAGCCGGTCGGGGTCGGGACGCGGCGGAGGGTCTCCTCGAGGCGCACGAGCGGGTACTTCAGGTCGGTCCGGACCAGGCGGATTCGCTGCACCCATTGGCGGTCCTTGCCGGCGGCGGTTTCGGTCTCCCACACCGTGGCGGCCTTGGCGAAACGGTCCTCGATCGGGCGTGCGTCGGGTCCCGGGCGGGCCACCCGGGCCAAGGCCAGCACCGAGGGAAGCGGCGCCGCGTTCGGCTCCTTCTGCGCGGGGGGGCGCGGTCCGGCCTGCGGAGCCGCGGGCACCGCGGCGGGGACCGCGGCCGCGGGCGCTCCGCCCTCGGGGGCGGGGCGGAGGTGGAGATGCCGCCAGAGCGCGAACAGCAACAGCATGCTGCCGGCAACAATAAATGCGGATACAACGGGCCGACGGTGTGGGCTCATGGCGTGGGGGAGGAGGGTGCGGAGGTGCGTCCGGAAGGGGCGGCTGTCCCGGGGGCCAAGCGACGGCGTTGCTCCGGGTGATGTCGTTCGTCGCGGAGGTGTTCCGGCCCAATCTTCGTGGGGGGGACTCCGCCGCCTGGCCGAGGACCAAGGCTTGGCCGGGAGCGTGTGGCGGCAAGGGAAATACCATGACTCCGCTTTCTGGTGCGGAAGCCCCGCGGGGCCGGGCGCTTCGGGGACCGGGCGACGGTTCGCCGCCGCCCAGACGGGCGGGCCCTGTGCGCGGAGAATTCTGTTGAGGCCCATCGGGAACGGCGGAGACTGCCGGCCCCGCCATGAGTCCCCGCCGCCCGACGATCGCCCAGGCCTGGCTCGAGACGCCCGACTCGGGCGTGATCGAGCTGACGCGCGACTGGTTCGGCAAGACGCCGCCGCCCCTCCAGCTCGCCGCGCCGCAGCGGCCGTTCCGCGCGCTGCGGCCGGTGCCGGGCGTCTTCTTCGCGCTGGAGACCGGTTACTTCGTGAGCAATCGCCAGGAGCTCTGGTTCCTCGTCGACCCCGAGCGCTTCCCGTGGCTCGAGCCGAAGACCACGCAGCTCTACGTGGCCGGCGACTTCAACGGTTGGGGCCAGGCCATCGGCCGCGCCGAGTGGCAGCTCAAACTCGAGGATTTCGGCGGGCAGCTCGTCTTCATGCTGCGCCGCCCGGCCGACGCGCTGCTCGCCGCCGGGAGCCAGCGCTTCAAGTTCGTCACCGCCGAGCAGCACTGGATCGACGTCCCGCCGGCGGCGCCCAACGCCGTGCGCGACGAGCAGGGGAATCTCAACTACACGCTCGACCCCGACCGCACCGGCCAGCACCGCTTCCAGTTCGAGACGGCGCTGCCGCTCGACCTCGCGGAGAACCTCGCCGTGGTCTGGAGCGATTCCGACGGCGAGCAGAAGGTGCCGCTGCGGCCCGACGGGTTCTTCCACAAGATCCGCTCGGACGTGCGGCTGGGCGCCGTCGTCGAGGGCGACGAGACGGTCTTCCGGCTCTTTGCGCCGCGCGCGCGCCGCGTGCGGCTCAAGCTGCTCGAGTCCCTCGACCGGCCCGACGACGCGCTGCTCTTCCCGCTCGAGTCCGGTGCCGACGGCGTGTGGGAGCTCCGGCTCGACCGCGAGCTGCACGGCTGGTTCTACTGGTTCCTGGTCGAAGGGCCGGCCAACGCGTTCGGGCTTTTCGACCGGCAGTTCCCGATCCTCGACCCGTACGCGCGCGCGGCGGTGGGCCGGCTCGGGCCCGGCATCGTGCTGGCCGACGAGACGTTCACGCGCCCGGAACCGTTCCGCACGCCGCAGTGGCAGGATCTCGTGATCGCCGAGGCGCACGTGCGCGACCTCGCCGCCCACGCGCCGATCCCGCTCGACCCGAAGGAGCGGCTCGGCTTCGCCGGGCTGGCGAAGTGGGTCGCGTCACCGGATTTCTACCTCAAGCGCCTCGGCGTGAACGCCGTCGAGCTCCAGCCGATCCAGGAATTCGACAACCGCGCGACCGAGGAATACCACTGGGGCTACATGCCGGTGAACTGGTTCGCGCCGGCCAGCGCCTACGCCGGCGACCCGGCGCGCGCCTCGCAGGTGGAGGAGTTCCGCGAACTCGTCGCCGCGTTTCACCGACAGGGCATGGCGGTGATCGTCGACGTCGTCTACAACCACCAGGGCGAGCCCTCGCACCTGATGTTCGTCGACAAACACTACTACTTCGACGACGGCGCCGACGGCTCGCTCACGAACTGGAGCGGCTGCGGCAACGACTATCGCGCCGCCTCCGAGATGGCGTTGCGCCTGATCATCGACAGCTGCACGCACCTGATCCGCGCCTACGGCGTCGACGGCTTCCGGTTCGACCTCGCCGAGCTGATCGGCCTGGAGCCCCTCAAACGCATCGAGGCCGCGCTGAAGAAGGTGAAGCCCGACGCGATCCTCATCGCCGAACCGTGGAGCTTCCGCGGCCACCTCGCCGGCGCGCTCGCCGACACCGGCTGGGCCTCGTGGAACGACGGCTACCGCAAGTTCCTCCCCGCCTATGTGCGCGGCCACGGCTCGCGCGAGGGCTTCGAGTACTTCCTCAAGGGCTCGCCGTGGTACTTCGCCAAGTGGCCGGCGCAGACCGTCAACTACACCGAGTCGCACGACGACCGCACGTGGCTCGACGGGATCACCGAGCACGCCGACGGCAACGGCTACACGCCCACCGCCAACGACCGCCGGCGCACGCACCTGATGTGCGCGGTGCTGATGGGCTCGATCGGCATCCCGATGTTCGCCGCCGGCCAGGACTTCCTCCGCTCGAAGCACGGCGTGACCAACACCTATCAGCGCGGCGACCTCAACGCGCTGGAGTACCGCCGCATCTTCCGCTTCCCGGCCACGCACCGCTACTTCGCCGACTGGATACGATTCCGCCAGAGCGAGCGCGGTCGGCTGCTGCGCCAGTACAACCGGCCCAGCGAGGGCTTCTTCCAGTTCCGCTTCGCGCCCGACGGCACCGCCGCCGCCGTGGTCTACAACGCCGACCTCTCGCAGGGCCGCACGCGGCTCATGCTCGCGTTCAACCCACACCTACACGAGGTGACGATCACGCTGAACGACCTGCCGCGCTGCACCTGGCGGCAACTGGCCGACTGCGAACACTTCTTCACCCGGCACGATGCGGAGCCGGCGCTCCCGCTCAACGGCGAGCTCTACCTGCCCCCGCTCGGCAGCGGCCTGTGGATCGCGGAGTGACGGGCGGGATTTCCGATTTGGGATTTCCGATTTTCGATTGGGGAAGGGCGCGGTGGTCGAGTTGATCGCGGCGCTGGAGAGCGCGCGATGGCTCCCTCGGGGGAGAATGTGGAAATCTGGAACTCAGGAAATCAGGACAGGCGTTTCGGTGGGGGTGTAGCGACGCTCGTGAGAGCGTCGATCTAGGGGAAGGTGCGAGCGGTGCGCACAGGGCGGCATGGGTCTGGAGGCCTGCGCCACGGGCGAGTGTGAGGCGATGCCCACGTAGCGGCGTTCGTGAGAACGCCGAGGTTGGGGGGCGATGCTGCAGGTCGATGCGCTCACGCGCATCGTTGTACCGGAATGACGGACAAAAGCCGTGTCGGCATTTACGGCGGGAAGACTCAACGGCGGCGGCACGGCGGACCACCGGTCTGGAGACCGGTGCCACATGGAGCCGAAACGCTCACGCGTTTCGCTACGAGGCGAACGCGGCGCACAAAGTCCTTTCCGCGGCGGGCGGCTGTGCCTACGAATCGGGTACCCCGTTCACCCCATGCGCTTCCCCACCGGACTGTTCTCCCTCGTCTCGCTCCTTTCGATGGCCGCGCTCGCGGCGCCGCTGCAGGCGCAGGAGGTCGGGGACATCGCGACGGCGCGGCAGGTGGCGGAGGCGAACAACGCCTTCGGGGTGGCGCTGTATCGGGAGTTCGCGCAGGCGGATGAGGGCAACCTCGTGTTCTCGCCGTTCAGCCTCTCCAGCGCGCTCGCGCTCACGGCGACCGGCGCGCGCGGGCAGACCGAGAAGGAGCTCTGGCAGGCGCTGCAGCTCGACCTGCCGCGCGAGCGGGTGGCTGCGGGTTACGCGGCCATTGCGGCGGAGTTTTCCCGGGTCACGCGCGATCCGGATCTGATCAAGCTCACCGTCGCCAACGCGCTCTGGCCGCAGCGGGGCTACGCGCTGAAGCCTGAATTCCTCGATGTGGCACGCCGGCAGTTTGGCGCCGAGGTGACGCCGCTCGACTATGCCCAGCCGGCCGTGGCGGCGGAGCGAATCAACGAGTGGATCGCAGCGAAGACCGCGGGCCGGATTCCGAGTCTGGTGACGCCGGCGCAGTTTGGGCCGCTGACCCGGTTGACGCTGTGCAACGCGGTGCACTTCAAGGCGGCGTGGGCCAGCGAGTTTTCCCCGGAGGCGACGAAGCCCGCGTGGTTCACGCTGCCGGATGGAAAGCAGATCGAGGTCCCGACGATGAAACGGACCGACTGGTTCCAGATGGTGTCGGCCGACGGTTGCCGGCTGCTACGGCTGCCTTATGCGGGCGATTTCGAGATGGTAATCGTCTTGCCGGACGCAGTCGACGGGCTCCGGCATGTCGAGTCGGCGATCGATCGAAGTCGTTTGGGAGAATGGCTGAGCGAGTTGGAAAACGCGAAGCCGCAGTCGCTCTCGCTGGAGCTGCCGAAGTTCAAGATCTCGACCCAGCCGGACTGCACGTTGGCGCTGAAGCGGCTTGGGTTGAATGAAGTCTTCAATCTATTCTTGGCCGATTTCTCGGGAGTGTCCGTCGAGCGAGCTCTTTCGCTCGACGCAGTTTTGCACAGAGCGGTGATCGAGGTGCACGAGAAGGGGACCGAGGCTGCGGCGGTTACCGTGGTTTGCGCCGCCGGTGGACGTGCTATCCCCAGGACGCCCAAGCCCTTCAAAGTCGATCATCCGTTCCTCTTCTTCATCCGCGAGACG
>DAOOFR010000074.1:3325-16463 GCA_035415285.1 Opitutaceae bacterium | reverse complement strand
CCGTCCTGCGGCAACCGGCGCTCGGCGATGTCGAGGTTGCACATGATCTTCAGGCGGGCGACGAGCGCCGGACCGACCTTGGAGGGCAGGCGCAGCTTCTCCTGGCAGTTGCCGTCGATGCGGTAGCGCACGACGACTTCCTTCTCCCACGGCTCGACGTGGATGTCGCTCGCCCCGGACAGGTAGGCGTCCTCGATGATCCGGTTGGCCAGGAGGATGATCGGGGCGGATTCCTCGGAGGTGCTCTCCTCGCCCTCGAGCTCCCGCTCCACCTCCTTGAACTCGACGCCGATCTTGCCGACCACGTCGTCGAACTGCTGGCTCTCGCGGTTGGCGTCGGCGGCGAGTTTGTCGCGGATGTCCTTCTCGATGCTGAGCAGGCGCACGACGCGCTTGCCGGTGACCTCGCCGATCTTGGCGGTGACGCTCAGCTCGAAGGGGTTGGCGAGGGCGACGATGATCGTGTCGCCGATCTGGCCGACCGGCAGCACGACGTTCTGCTGGCAGAAGGCGCGGTCGAGCCGCTCGAAGGTGCCGTTGTTGATCTTGTAGCGGGAAACCAGGAACGGGGCGATGCCGTAGGCCTTGGACTTGCCCAGCAGGATCTGGAAGGGCGTGAGCCGGTACTCCTTCTGGAGCATCTGGTCGAGCGCCTCGCCGGGCAGGTCCTGCGGCGTGGCGACGATGGCGGCACGCTGCTCCGCGGTGAGGCGGTTCATCTCCTCGAGCTTGTCGATGAGCAGGGTCTGGAGGCGTCCGAGCGGCATGGTGGGGTCAGTTGGCGCGCAGTCCGCTGCCTTCGTTGTCGCGCTCGATCTGAAGTTTGCGGAGGAAGTCGCCGATGTTCTCCATGCTGGTGATGAACCAGAGGATCGGCGTCTCCAGCTGGCGTTCCCAGTAGGAGCGCACGGCGGGGCTGAGATAGTAGGCCGTGACCAGGAAATGGATCCCCTCCTCGACGTCGAACGGCACCGTCCACGTCGCCTGGCAGGCGCCGGCGTCGAGCTTCTTGCGCAGGTCGTAGGGCTGGTCGTAGCCGCTCAGATCCACCATCCCGAGCCCCATCTCCTCCACCTGGTAGGCGAGGACCTGCTCCTCGGTGAGCGCCTGCTGCTCGTAGACGAGGATGTGCAGGAGCGAGACGCTCTCGTTCTTCTCGTCGGCGGTGAGTTCGAGCAACCGCTCGTTGGCGGCGTCCAGCGCCTCGATCGTGATCAGGTTGTGATCGACCAGACTCGAGCCGAGGGCCCGGTTGGCACGCATCATCAATGGCCGGTGATCAGTCATGGGGGGACGGGGAAACGGAGGGGGAAATCGACACCGAAAGGTTGGGTGCGCGGGCGGCCGGGCGACAAGCCCGGAGTTGGGCCGGTGGCGCGGCTCCGGGCCGCGCCGCCGCCGCGTCAGGTGCGCTTCGCGGGTTTCTGGCGCGCCGCCGGTTTGGCCTTGGCGGGCCGGGCCTTCGCCGCCCTGGTCTTGGCCGGCGCCGCCGGTTTCTTCCGTGGCGCCGGGCGCTTGGCCGCCGGCTTGCCCCCGTGGCGCACGCGTTGGAGCAGCTCGAGCCGGAGCTCCGTGAGGCCCGCGGCCTCGGCGCAGGAGATCTCCATCACGTCGACCTTGTGGCGGCGCCGGAAGGCCCGCAGGTTCGCGGCCGCCGCGGGCAGGTCCATCTTGTTGGCCGCCACCAGGCGCGGCTTCTTCAGCAACGCCGGGTCGTAGAGCTTCAGCTCCCGGAGCAGGTGGGCGTAGTCGTCGCGCGGATCGCGGCCGTCCACCCCGGCCATGTCGATGATCAGCAGCAGCAGCGCGCAGCGCTCGATGTGCCGGAGGAACCGGTGCCCGAGCCCGCGGTTCTCGTGCGCGCCCTCGATCAGGCCGGGCACGTCGGCGAGCGTGATCCGCTCGTAGCGTTCGGGAAATTCGATGACGCCGACCTGCGGCTGGAGCGTGGTGAACGGATACGCCGCCATCTTCGGGCGCGCGTTGGTGATGTGGTTGGTCAGCGAGCTCTTGCCGGCGTTGGGGTAGCCCACCAGGCCGACGTCGGCGATGCTCTTGAGCACCAGGCGGAAGACGCCGTGCTCGCCCGGCAGGCCGGGGTTGGCGCGGCGCGGCGCGCGGTTGGTCGAGGTCTTGAAGTGCAGGTTGCCCCACCCGCCCGTGCCGCCCTTGCACAGCACCAGGCGCTGGCCGGTCTCGGTCACCTCGCCGACCACCTCGCCGGTCTCCTCGTTGGTGACGACGGTGCCGAGCGGCACCGGCAGGAGCGCGGTCCGGCCGCCGTGGCCGTTCTGGTCCTTGCTGCGGCCGTTCTCGCCCTTGCCCGCCTCCCAGTGCGGCTTGAACTTGTAGTCGATGAGGTTGTTCACGTCGTGGCTGCCCACGAGCACGACATCGCCGCCCAGGCCTCCGTCGCCGCCATTGGGGCCGCCGAACGGAATGAACTTTTCCCGGCGGAAGCTGGCGCAACCGTTCCCGCCGTCGCCGGCGCGGGCTTTGATGACTACTTCGTCGACAAACATGGTCGCGACAATGAAACACCCCTTCGGCCGCGTACAATCACCAATGCCAAACCCGTGGATGCCCCGGGAGCCGCCCGCCCGGGTGCCCGCCGCCGGAGATCGACCTTCCGCAATTGTTCCCCACACTGTCGGCATGCGCCCCGTTCCCCTCTCCGCCCTCATCGTCGTCCTCGCCGCGTTGCTCGCCGGTTGCCAGTCGGTGGAGTACGCCGTGAAGGAGAAGTTCGGCATCCACAAACGCGACATCCTCGTCGCCCGCGTGCAGGACGCCCGCCGGGCCCAGGACGAGGCCCGCGCCCAGTTCGCCAACGCATTGGAGGAGTTCATCGCCGTCACCGGCAACACCGGCGGCCCCCTCGCCGACAAATACGCCAAACTCCAGCGCGAGTTCACGCGCAGCGAGACCCGCGCCACCGCCGTGCGCGACCGGATCGCCGAGATCGAGCGCGTGGCCCGGGCCCTGTTCAAGGAGTGGCGCGCCGAACTCGACGTCTACCGCGACCCCGCGCTGCGCCGCCTCAGCGAGCAACAACTCGCCACCACCGAGCAGCGCTACGCCACGCTCGCGGCCGCGCTCCACCGCGCCGCCGCCACGATGGACCCCGTGCTCGACCGCTTCCGCGACCAGGTGCTCTTCCTCAAGCACAACCTCAACGCCAGCGCCATCGCCCAGCTCGACACCAACCACCGGCAGCTCCAGTCGGAGATCGGCCGGCTCATCGCCGAGATGGAGGCTTCGATCCGCGAGGCGGATGCGTTTCTCGCCGCCCTCCCGCCGGCCGCCGGGTAGCCGTCCGCGCCCTCAACGCGGGCCCGGTTTCGCCGCGGCGCCCAGCACGACGTTCACGCACCCGATCAACTCCTGCGCCGTGAACGGCTTCACCAGATACGCCCGCGCCCCCAGCTCGCGCCCGAGGCTCTGCGCCTCCGGCGAGGCGCACCCGCTCACGATCACGATCGGGACCCGGTCCAGATCGCCGTGGTCGCGCAACAGGTCGATGAAGCTGTATCCGTTCACATCCGGCAACAGGAGATCGAGCAGGACGAGGTCGGGCCGGCGCAGCTGCATCGCCTCCAGCGCCGCGGCGGCGGTCGGAGCGACCTGCACCTCGTAGCCCGCATAGCCGAGCGCGCGCCGCACCGCCTCGGCCGCCAAGTGCTCGTCTTCGACGCAAAGTATCAGTTTCCGCATGGTAAGGAAGTGGACGGATCGGACCGGGGCGCCCGCAGCGCAGGACTCACCAGCGGCAAGCCCGCCGGAGCAAGCGGCGGGGTGGGCCGGACGGAAGGGGTAACCGGGGCCATCATCGGATGGGCCGAGCAAAGCGTTCCATCGACCAAGCGCAATCGCGTTTCCGTCTCCGGCGGGGAAGGTCAAAGCGCCCCCCGACCTGTTCCTCGTCGACCCGCCCCTCCCTCTCGACAAGCAGTTGCCAGCCGCGCGGCCCATCGCATTCTCGACGACCGATCGCCCGGCGCCGCGGGCCCACATGCCACCACCCGGGGCGCGGCCGCGGCCCCAGCCCTGCCGTTCCCCCTCCGCCATGACACCCGTCGCCGGTCTCCGCTCCCCCTACGACAAGGTCGGCCGTCTCGTCTATTTCGGCCGCATGCTCGACAAGATCCGGCTCCACGCCGCCGGCCGGCTCCCGCCGGACTACGTCGCCAACCTCGGCGAGGAGAGCCCGCGCGTCTTCGACGCCCGGTGCTGCCGTTTCCTCGGCGTCCGGCACGCCGACCTCGCCGCCCGCACCCTCCAGGGCGGCACCGACGAGGAGATCCTCGCCTGGGCGCACGCCCACGGTACGCCGCGCACCGACGAGGAATGCACGATCTGGAACGCCTACATGACCAAGCTCGGTTGGCGCGACGAGGTCAGCGAACGCGTCCGCCTCCGCACGGCCGAATACGGACTGGCGGGCTGCGGCGCCGAGACGATGTTCGACCTGATCGAGGCCGACGAAGGCCGGCCGCTCGGGCGCCGCTGCGACTGAGCCCCACACTTCTTCGCAACTTTCCGGCCCCGCCGGTGTGCTCCCCTCCGCAACCCTTCGCACCACCATGCCCGCAATGCACGAAATCGACTACAAGATCCACGGCGACGACCTGCAGTTCGTCGAGGTGGAGCTCGACCCCAACGAAGCCGCCCTCGCCGAAGCCGGCGGTATGATGTTCATGGAGGACGGCATCGAGATGCAGACCATCTTCGGCGACGGCTCCCAGCAGAACACCGGCCTCCTCGGCTCCCTGCTCGGCGCGGGCAAACGCCTGCTCACCGGCGAGTCGCTCTTCATGACGGTCTACCACAACCGTTCCGGCGCGAAGCGCCGCGTCGCCTTCGGTGCGCCCTACCCCGGCAAGATCGTGCCCCTGCACCTCGCCGAGATCGGCGGCACCATCCTCGCCCAGAAGGATGCGTTCCTCTGCGCCGCCAAGGGCGTGAGCGTCGACATCGCCTTCAACAAGAAGATCGGCGCCGGCCTCTTCGGCGGCGAGGGTTTCATCATGCAACGGCTTTCCGGAGACGGCTGGTGCTTCCTGCACGCCGGCGGCACCGTCGTCGAGCGCTCCCTCGCCCCGGGCGAGACGTTGCGCGTCGACACCGGCTGCATCGTCGGCTTCCAACCTTCCGTCGCGTTCGACGTGCAGTTCGTGGGCGGCATCAAGTCCGCGCTCTTCGGCGGCGAGGGCCTGTTCTTCGCCACCCTCCAGGGCCCCGGCCGCGTGTGGCTCCAGTCCCTGCCCTTCAGCCGCCTCGCCGATCGCATGTTCGCCGCCTCCGCCAAGGGCCGCGGTCGCCGCGAGGAGGGCTCGGTGCTCGGCGGCCTCGGCCGCATGCTCGACGGCGACAACTCCTGACGCGGCCCCGCCACCGGCCATGGCGCCCGCCGTCTCCGTCGTCCTCCCCGTCCGCAACGCCGCCGCCACGCTCGGCCGCGCGCTCGCCTCCGTGGGCGCCCAGTCCTTTGGCGACTGGGAGCTGCTCGCCGTCGACGACGGCTCGGCCGACGCCACCCCGGCCATCCTCGGTGCCGCCGCGGCCGCCGACCAGCGCATCCGCGTGCTGAAGACGCCGCCCGCCGGGCTCGTCGCCGCGCTCACGGCCGGCCTCGCCGCCGCCCGCGCCCCGCTCATCGCCCGGCTCGATGCCGACGACGAATGCCGCCCGGAGCGTTTCGCCCAACAGGTCGCGTTGCTCGCCGCGCATCCGGAAATCGGGGTCTGTGCCAGCCGGGTCGCCTTCGGCGGCGACCCGGTCGCCGGCCGTGGCTACGCGCTCCACGTCGAATGGACCAACTCGCTCCTCACGCCCGAGGAGATCGCGCTCAATCGTTTCGTGGAGTCGCCCGTCGCCCATCCGTCGGTGATGTTCCGCCGCGAACTCGTCGCCGCGCACGGCGGCTACCGCGCCACCGGCTGGCCCGAGGACTACGAATTATGGCTGCGCTGGCTGGAGGCCGGCGTGCGCTTCGCGAAGCTGCCCACGCCGCTCGTCGTCTGGCACGATCCGCCCGGCCGGCTCTCGCGCACGCACCCCGACTATGCCGACGCCGCCTTCGCGGCCTGCAAATGCCACTACCTCGCCCGCTGGCTGCGCACCCACGTCGATCCGGCGCGTCCGCTTCTCCTGCGCGGCTCCGGCAAGCCCACCCGGCGCCGCTTCGCCACCCTCGCCGAGCACGGCGTCCGCCTCGCCGGCTATGTCGACATCGCGCCCCGCAAGATCGGCACGCACATCGGCGGCCTGCCGGTGTGGGCGCCCGGGACGGTTCCCCCGGCGGGCGAGTGCTTCGTGCTTGGCGCGGTCGGCACCCGCGGCGCCCGCGAGTTCATCCGCGCCGAACTCCGCGAGCAGGGGCGCGTCGAAGGCCGCGACTTCCTGATGGTCGCCTGATCCGTGGTCCTGCCGTCGGCGTAGGGGGCGAGCTCGCTCGCACCGCGCGCCAGGAGCCCCGCCACCGGGCTGGGCAAGCTCAGCCCCTCCAACCGGAAGAAGGGGCCCGCCCGGGCGAAAGCCGTGCCAAGGCGATCGTTACCTCTGATCCCGCCGCGACCGGCGGCCCGGCCGCTCACTTCACGCCGAGCTTCCGGAGCTTCGGTGCGATCACCATCCGGCAATAGCCCTGGCCCGGGTTGCGCCGGTAGTAGTCCTGATGGTACTCCTCGGCCTCATGGAACTTCTCCAGCGGCACGATCTCGGTGACCACCCGGTCCGCCAGCCGTTGCTGCAACGCTTCCCGGGCTTGTTCCGCCGCCCGGCGCTGCGCCTCGTCGGCATAGAGGATGATCGAGCGGTACTGCGGCCCCTCGTCCGGCCCCTGGCGGTCGAGCGAGGTCGGATCGTGCACGAGCCAGAACTTCTCGAGAAGCGCCTCGTAGGTGGTCCGCGCCGGATCGAAGTCGATCCGCACCACCTCCGCGTGCCCCGTGGTGCCGGCGCAGACCTCCCGGTAGGTCGGCTGCGCCGTCCGCCCGCCGGCGTATCCGGAGACTACCGCCAAAACTCCGGGCAGTGTCTCGAAGTACGCCTCCAGGCACCAGAAGCAGCCGCCGCCGAAATAGGCGGAGGCGGGCGTGGCCGCAGCGGGGGTGGCGGAAGGCGCGGCGGAGGTGGCGGTGGCGTTCATGGCGGGACCGAGCAGGAGCAGTGCGAGGAGTGCGGGATTGAGCGGGAACGGAAGCGCAGACATGCGGCCCGCACGATCCGCGGACGCGCACACGCCGCAAACCGGAGGCCGGAGTTGTAGCCCGACCCACGCCGGCGGCGGCACACCTTCAGCGCGACTGCTGACCGGTGGCCCCGCACCCCGGCCCGTCCCCCGCGCAGCCCCTCACGCCCCGGCCGTCTCCAGATCCGCCAACACCTGCTCGACCGGCCGGAGCGAATCGGCAGGAAAGAACGAGTTGATCCGCGCCACCACCTGCTGGATCAGTCCATCCGGGCAGGAGGCCCCTCCGGTGATCAACAGCCGCTGCGGGCGGCCGGGTTCGAGGAACCGCCGCCGCTCCACCCGCCCCCCGCGCGGGTCGCCGGGTTGATGGGGGAAGACAAAATGGTCCACCTCCGCGGGACCGATGAGGTCGCGCTCCGACTGGATGTAGTGCGCCCGGTCGCCGAGCTGCTGCTCGCAGAGACGGAAGAGCTGAAACGTATTCGAACTGTTCTTGCCGCCCACGACCAGCGCGGCGTCGAGCGGCCCGGCCAGCGCGCGGACCAGCGCGTCCTGGTTGACCTGGGTGGCGTAGCAGAGCGTGTCGCCCCGGCTCTCCGAGAAGAGATGCTCCGCCACCCGGTCGGCCCCGAACCGCGCCGCGTAGGCGGCCTCGAGCAGATCGATGATCCGCAGCGTCTCGTTGCGCAGCAGCGTCGTCTGGTTGACGACCGCCACCCGGGCCAGGTCGCGCACCGGATCGAAGCCGGGCGTGTGGCGGCCGGAGAACGCCGCGGCGAAGAGGGCCCGGGCGGCGGCCGGCGACTCCGCCCGCACCACCACCGCAAGCTGCTCGGCCTCGGCGGCGTTGCGGATGATCAGCGACGGCGCGAAGATCGCGGAGTTCGAGAAGGTCGCCTTGGTCTCCTCGTGCTCGTGCTTGCCGTGGATGATGACGGTGTATCCAAGCCTTCCGTAGCGGCGCGCCGCCTTCCACACCTTCTCCACCAGCATGCAGGTGGCGTCGTGGCGGTTGAGCTCGAGCCCGCGTTCGATCAGCCGGCGCTTGTCGTCGTCGGTCGCGCCGAAGGCCGGGATGATCACGATGTCGCCGCGCCGCAGATCGTCCCAGAGCGGGCGGCCGGTGGCGGGATCGGTCAGCGGCCGGCCCTTGTCGCTCTGGAGAAACCGCAACCCGCGGGCGAGGAGGTCCTCGTTGACGAACGGGTTGTGGATCAGCTCGCTGAGCATGAAGACGCGGCGGCCGGGGTTCTCCGCGATCGTCTCGTACGCGCGCTCGATGGCGTTCTGCACGCCGAGACAGAAGCCGAAATGGCTGGGCAGCACGTAGCTGACCGGGCCGAAATCGAGCACGGCGGGCGCGGCGGAGCTGCGCTCCTTCGTGCGCTTGAGCCGCTTGATCGCCTCGCACAGCGCGCTCTGGTAGAGCCGGCTCGCGCCGGCGTCGAGGCGGTAGACGGAGCGGTTGCGCTGCTGCTCGGTCCGGAAGCGGTAGATGTAGTCGTTTTCCCGGTGGTTGAGGTAGGGGATGCGGATCGCCTCGGCTCGCACCGCCGGCACCACCGCCGCCAACTCCGGAGCCAGGGCCCCGGCCGCGGCAAGTTCCGCCATCTCGCACAGCGAAAACCGCCGCCACTCCCCCGCGCCCGCCGGCGAGTCCGTGCGCGAGGCCTCCGCCAACGCGAAGTACAGGGCCGTGCCCGCCGACTCCGCCACCCGGTTCGCTGCGGCGGCGTCGCCGGCCACGGCGTGCAGCCCGGCCTGCGCCGCCGCATCGGCCGAGTCGCCCGCCGGCCCGTGGGCCGTGGCCTGCCAGGGCGCGCCGGCCTCGCCGCGGCGGAGCAGCGCGAGGTTCGACTCGTCGAAGAGCAGCAGAACGAAGGAGGCGAGCGGTACGGTGGTCATCGCGGGCGGCCACTAGAACCGGCCGGAGTGCCCCCCGCAAGTCCCCCGCCGCGCCGGCGCCGCCGCGGGGCGCCCCGCCTCAGTCCGGGCGGGCGAGCTTGGCCTGGGCGCTGCCGGCCTCGGTGCGCAGGCACTCGATCCAGCCATGGGTGTCGCCCGCGCGGAAGAAACCGTAGTTCAGGTCCATGTAGCTCGCGGCCTCGCGGGCATGGATCTGCTTGTAGTCGCAGATTCGGTACCGGAACATCGCCGCCGTGCCGAAGGCGAAGCCGAGCGCGGCCAAGCCCGCGACCAGCGCCGTGGGCGCGCCGGCCCAGGGCAGCGCCGGCGCCTCGCCGGCCTCCGTCCCCCCGGCAAGCACCCCCCACAGGGCCAGGCCGGCGATCGCGCCGTAGGCGGTGAGCGTGGTCGGATTGTCGGCGGCCAGCAGGCTGCGGCGGCGGAAGTGCCGCACATTGGGCACGATCAGCGCGAGCTGCTCGAGCCGCTCGTTCCATCCGGCGTCGTGCGTCTTCGGCACGAAACGCCGCACCCCGCGAAACGCGTGCGAGAAACCATCGTACGCGGCGACGAACGTCGTCCGCCCCGCGAGCACCTCCGCGGCCAGCGGGTTGCTGCGGTTCAGCGTCGAGTCGATCGCCTTGCGCTTGAGCTCCACGACCGCGGCGCACTGCGCGTCGGACAGGCCTTCGGCCACGCAGCGGCGGTCGAGGTCGCGGAAGAAGTTGTATTGGATGTCGAACATGCGCGGGGTGTCGCCGGGGTGGACGGGGGGAAAGCGGAGGCGCGGGTCGGGCGGGCGCTAGGGCGCGCCGGGCACCTTCGTCGTGGTGGTCCAATCGAGCAGCTCGATCTCGAACACGAGGGTGGCGCGCGGCATGATGCGCGGGATCTGGCCCTTCGTGCCGTAGCCGAGCCAGTAGGGCACCACGATCAGCCGCTTCTCGCCCTTGTGCATCGCGGCCACCGCCTCGTCCCAGCCCTTGATCACCTGTTTGACGCCCACCCGGAACTTGAACGGCTGCCCGCGCCGGTACGACTCGTCGAAGACGCGGCCGTCGAGGAAGGTGCCGCGGTAGTGGACGGTGCAGAGGTTCGCCCGGGCCGGCGTGGCCTCGCCCTGGCCGGGCTGGAGAATCTTGTAGTAGAGTCCCGAATCCGTCCGCACGAGTTCGCCGAACTTCTCCTGGAGAAAGGCGATCTGCTCCGCGGTCCAGATCTCCTCCGCCGAGGCCGCGGGCGGCTTCGGCGCGGCAGCCGGGGCCGGGGCCGGATCCGCTTTCTTGCCGCAGCCCGCCAACAACGCCGCCGCGGCGAGGGCGAGGACCAGCCGGGATGCCCGCGGCCGGCTCATCGCGCGGACACCGCCGGGGGCGGCACGGGGTTGGGCTCGATCGCAAGGACCTCGACCTCGAAGACCAGCGAGGTCTGCCGCGGGATGCGCGGCGGCTGGCCACGCGAGCCGTAGGCCAGGTCGTAGGGAACAATCAGGACACGTTTCTCGCCCACGCGCATCAGGCTGATGCCCTCCTCCCACCCCTCGATGATCTGGCCTCGGCCGAGGCGGAAGGTGAAGGGGCGGGTGCGGTCGAGCGACTCGTCGAAGCTGCGACCGTCGAAGAAGAAGCCCCGGTAGAGCACGCTCACGCTGTCGCCCGGCTTCGGGCGTTCGCCGTGGCCTTCCTGCTGCACCACGTAGCGCAGCCCGGTCGTGGTCTTCTGGGCCTGCGGCCAACGCTGGTCGATCACGTTGAGCTCTTCCCAGGTGAAACCCGAGCGGGCGGAAAGTGCGGTTGCCACGGTGGCGGCCAAGGCCGCCACCAACAGTCGTCTCAGTCGGAAAGCCATGGGCCGAGAATGGCCGTCGCCCGCCGCTCGGCAAGCCCGGGGAACGGGAGGGGTGCGAACCCGCCGCGCCGTTGGACTCCGCCTGCGCGGCGCGTATCGTTCCGCCGTACGCCGGGCGCCGTCACCGACCGCCCCGCTCGTCTCCCGCCCTCCAGCATCGGCCAACGCAAGGAGCTGTCATGGTCCTCAAAACCCTCTGCGACCACCTCGACCGCGAGCAGATCCGCTACACCGTGATCTCGCACTCGCCCGCCTTCACCGCCCAGGAAATTGCCGCCGCCAGCCACATCTCGGGCCGCAATCTCGCCAAAACCGTCATGGTCCACATCGACGGCGAACTCGCCATGGCCGTCCTGCCCGCCAACCTGCACGTCGATGTCGGGGTGCTCGGCGAACTCTCGGGCGCCGTCCATATCGAGATGGCGCACGAAGCCGACTTCCGCGACTACTTCCCCGGCTGCGAGACCGGCGCGATGCCGCCCTTCGGCAACCTCTTCGGCCTTCCCGTCTACGTCGCCCGCGAGCTGACCGACGACGAGTTCATCGCCTTCAACGCCGGATCGCACACCGAGCTCATCCAGATGCACTACCACGATTTCGAGCGCCTCGTGCAGCCGCGCGTCTTCGACTTCAGCGCCCTGGTCTGAGCCGGGGGACCGGGCGCGCGGCGACCACCCGCGCCCCTCCCGTCGCGGTTGTTGCCAAGAAGTAACCTGGTGGGCTTGCGGGACACCGCGCGCGCGACCGAACGTCGACCGATCCCATGCCGCGCATTCTCATCATCGAAGACGATCCGGACCTCGCCGAGTTCATGGCGATCACGCTGCGCACCGCCGGCCACGAGGTGCGCCTCGCCGGCGACGGCATCACCGGCCTGCACGCCCTGCGGACCGCCCCCCCGGCTCTGCTGATCCTCGACGTGATGTTGCCCGACATCGTCGGGCTCAGCCTGTGCGAACAATTCCGGCACGACGACCAGGGGGCCCCCGCGCCGGTTCCCATCCTGATCACCAGCGCGTGCGACGAGGCCGAGATCCGGCCGCTCGCCGATGCCGCCGGCGCCGACGATTTCCTCGCCAAACCGTTCAGTCCGTACCAGCTGCTCCTGCGCGTCCACACCCTGCTCGATCAAGCCGCGCGCCAACGCCTCGCCAGCTGAGCCGCCCCCCGCTCGCGCCGGCCCGGAGACCGGAGCCGATCGCCTGCCTCGCTGCCGGTGCGCGGTGGCTGCTGGATCCACACCACGACGACCGCGCCCGCCCGCACCGTTTGCCTGCCTCGACCGCGTTCCCACCCAGCCCTGCCCCGGGCCGGGGCGACTTCACGGGCGTCGCGGCGCTTTTTCGCTGCAACCGCGGCCACGGCGGGCCATCCACGATGGCTACCCGCATGCATCTCCTCGTCACCAACGACGACGGCCTCGACTCCGTCTTCCTCCACGAACTCGTTCACGCGCTTCTCGCCGCCGGGCACCGCCTCGTCGTCGCCGCCCCCGCCGGCGAACAAAGCTGGATCGGCGCCGCCAAGTCCCGCCACCGGCCCGTGCACTCCGCCCGCGCCGACCGCGGCTTCGGCTGCCCCACCTGGGCGGTCGACGGCACCCCGAGCGACTGCGTCAACATCGCCCTCGCCCACCTCCTCCCCACCGACGGCCCCGCGATCGACGCCGTCGTCAGCGGCATCAACATCGGGCGCAACACCTCCCTGGCCTTCATCCTCGCCAGCGGCACCATCGGCGGCGCCTGGGAGGGCGCGCTCCACGGCCTGCCCGCCGCCGCGCTCTCGCAGGACATCCCCATGGAGGCGTTCGCCGAACTGCGCGCCCACAACGGCCAGCCGAATCCAGTTCTTCACGCCACCGTCCGCCTCTCCGCCCAGCACGCCGCCCGCCTCGCCCCGGACCTGCTCGCCCGGACCGACCCGCGCAGCTTCACCGTCCACAACCTCAACTTCCCCTATCCCGCCCGCCCCGATTCGCCGCTACAGCGCACCGTCCCGGCGCACAACATCCTCCCGCGCATCTTCGCCCCGGCCGATCCCGCCGGCCTGCACCGCTTCGACTTCAACCCGGGCCACGATCTCTCCCCACCCGAACCGGTCACCGACGTCGCCGCCGTGGCCGCCGGCGCCATCAGCCACACCGTGCTCGACTACCGCCGCCTCGGTCACTGAGATTGCCGCCATGCCACG
>DAOOFR010000074.1:0-3225 GCA_035415285.1 Opitutaceae bacterium | reverse complement strand
CCGCCCAAGGACGGCCCGCAGCCGCACGCCGGGCAACCGCAGTCGTAGCCGATGACGAGGCTCGCGCACAGCTGGTTCGGGCTTCTGGGTGCGGCCACGCTGCTCGCCCTCGCCGCGTTCGCCTTCGACCCGCGCGGCCGCGAACTCCTGCGCGACGCCCCGGCCGCCGACGAGATCACGCTCGCCGCCGCCCGCGCCCACCGCGGTCCGCTCCTCTGGATCGATGCCCGCGCCACCGCCGATTTCGCCCGCGACCACATTCCCGAGGCGCTCCCCCTCAACCCCGACGACTGGGAGTCCCAGATCGTCCCCGTCCTCACCCGCTGGCAGCCCGGCACCCGCGTGATCGTCTACTGCGACGACCGCGCCTGCGGCTCCAGCCGCGCCGTCGCCGACAAACTCCGACGCGAGTACCAGTTCGACGACGTCGCCATCCTCCACGGCGGCTGGGCGGCCTGGCAGAAGGCGGTGGGCCCATGACCGCGCGCCGTTGCGATCTGCCGCCGCTCGACGGGCTGCTCCGTCTCGCGCTCGCGGGCATCTTCCTCGCCGCCGCCGCCGTGAAGATCGCCGACCCGGCCGAGTTCCACGCCGCGGTCCGCACCTACCGCCTGCTGCCCGACCTCGCCGCAGCCGGCGTCGCGCTCTGGCTGCCCTGGTTCGAGCTGTGCACCGGCGTCGCCATCCTCTGGTCACGCCATCGCCGGGCCGCCCTCTGGGTGGTGGTCGCCCTCAACCTCGTTTTTCTCGCCGCCATCGGGCAGGCCGCCGTCCGCGAACTCGACATCGTCTGCGGCTGTTTCGGTCGCCCCGCCAGCGTGCGCGGCGCCGGCTATCTTCCCTACCTCGCCCGCGACCTCGCGTTCCTCGCCGCCGCCGTCTGGCTGCTCCGGCGCGAGCCGGCCACCGCGGTGCAGTCGCAGTCCCCCTCGCCCCGTGGCTTGTGAGGAGGCCTCGCCTGCGCTCTGCCTCGTCACAAGCCTCCCGGCCCCGATTCAATAACCCACCAAACGGGTGGATACTGGCCGCGGTTTGCCCGTTGAACGAGCGGCGCGCCCAGCCCATCGCATCTCCATGTCCCTGCGCCGCCTCACCCCTGCGCTGCTGCTCGCCCTCACCATGTCCGCCGCCGAAACCCTTCCCTTCCTCGACCCCGCGCTGCCCGCCGAGGCGCGGATCACCGACCTCATCGCCCGCCTCACCCTCGAGGAGAAGATCGACTGCATGGCGCGCAGCGCCTCCGTGCCCCGCCTGGGCGTGGTCGGCTCGCCCCACATCGAGGGTTACCACGGCGTCGCCCAAGGCGGCCCCAGCAACTGGGGACGCCGCAACCCGACCCCGACCACCCAGTTCCCGCAGGCCTACGGGCTCGGGGCCACATGGGACCCGGAACTCGTGCGCGCCGTCGCCGCCCAGGAGGCGACCGAGGCCCGCTACCTCTACCAGAGTGCGAAATACTCCCGCGCCGGCCTCATCGTCCGCGCCCCCAACGCCGACCTCGCCCGCGACCCGCGCTGGGGCCGCACCGAGGAGGTCTTCGGCGAGGACCCGCACCACGTCGGCACCCTCGCCACCGCCTTCACCCGCGGCCTCCAGGGCGACGACCCGCGCTACTGGAGGACCGCCGCGCTGCTGAAGCACTTCCTCGCCAACTCCAACGAGAACGGCCGCGAGTCCTCCTCCTCCGACTTCGACGCCCGCCTCTGGCGCGAGTACTACGCGAAACCTTTCGAGATGGCCGTGCGCCAGGGCGGCGCCCGCGCTCTCATGGCCGCGTACAACGCCGTCAACGGCACCCCGGCCCACGTGCATCCGATGCTCAAAGACATCGTCGTCGGCGAGTGGGGCGTCGACGGCATCGTCTGCACCGACGGCGGCGGGCTGCGCCTGCTCGTCGAGAAGCACCGCGCCTTCCCCGACCTCCCGGCCGCCGCCGCGGCCTGCGTGAAGGCGGGCATCAACCATTTCCTCGACAAGCACAAGGAGGCCGTGACCGAGGCCGTCGCCCGCGGCCTGCTCACCGAGGCCGACCTCGACGCTGCGCTGCGCGGCCTGTTCCGCGTCTCGCTGCGCCTCGGCCTGCTCGATCCGGCCGAGGGCAACCCGTATTCGTCGATCGGTGCCACCGGCACGCCCGAACCGTGGGCGCAGCCCGAGACCCGCGCGCTCGTCCGCCGCGTCACCCAGCGCTCCATCGTGCTGCTCAAGAACGACGCCGCCCTGCTCCCGCTCGACCGCCAGGCGCTCCGCTCCATCGCCGTCGTCGGCCCGCTGGCCAACGCCGTCCTGCCCGACTGGTACGGCGGCACCCCGCCCTACACCGTGACCCCGCGCGAGGGCATCGAGGCCGCCGTCAACCCCGCCTTCAGCACCGACGAGGGCGTCGCCGTGCGCTGGGCCGGCGACCTGTCGGACGCCGCCGTCGAGTTCGCCCGCCGCTCCGATGTGGCCGTGGTCTGCGTCGGCAACCACCCCGAGGGCAACGCCGGCTGGGAGACCGTCACCTCGCCCGCCGAGGGCAAGGAGGCCGTCGACCGGCGCGAGCTCGGGCTCGCCCACGGGCAGGAGGACTTCGTCCGCCGCGTCTGCGCGGCCAACCCGCGCACCATCGTCGTGCTTGTCGCCAACTACCCGATCGCCCTGCCCTGGGCCGCGGAGCACGCGCCGGCCATCGTGCACCTCACCCACTCCAGCCAGGAGCAGGGCCACGCGATCGCCGATGTGCTCTTCGGCGCCGTCAACCCCGGCGGCAAGCTCGCCCAGACCTGGCCCCGGTCGCTCGACCAGTTGCCCCCGATGATGGACTACGACATCCGCCACGGCCGCACCTACCAGTACTTCGCGGGCGAGCCGCAGTACCCGTTCGGGTACGGCCTGAGCTACACGACCTTCGCGCAGGTTGGCGAGCGCGAAGGTCGTGTAGCTCTACGTCCGGTATCCGAACCCCAAAGTATCGCGGCCCCTCCGGCAGCTCCGCGCCTTCCGGCGCGTGACCGTGGCGGCGGGCGCCACGACCACGGTCGAGCTCCCGCTCGCCGCCGCCGACCTCGCGTACTGGGACGACGCGCGCCACTCGTGGACGGTCGAACCCGGCCCGGTCGAGCTGCTCGTCGGCACCTCCTCGGCCGAGAAGGACCTCCACCTGCGCACAACGCTCGAGGTCACCCCGTAGCTCGGGCCACCTCCAGCGCCGCCGCGTTTCGCCGATTGCCCTTGGCCGTTCCC
>DAOOFR010000073.1:0-16619 GCA_035415285.1 Opitutaceae bacterium | reverse complement strand
GCGGGATCCGCGGCTCGCCTACCCCGGCCGCCCCTCGCGCCACGCACGCAGATAGAACAGCGCGTCGATCACCAGCGAATGCTTGATCTCGCCGCGTTCGGCGCGCGCGAAGACCTCGTCGATCGGCCACAGGCTCAGCTCGATCTCCTCGTTCGCGTCGAGCTGCATCTCGCCCACGCGCACGCAGCCTTCGACGAGCACAATGTGGCAGACGTTGGCCTGGATCGCCGGATTCGGCCGCACCTGCGCCAGCAGCCGGGCGGAGCGCCCCGCGTAACCGGTTTCTTCACGCAGTTCGCGCACGCCCGCGGCCACGGGATCCTCGCCGGTCTCGATGACGCCGCCGGGGATCTCGAGCGTGAAGTCGTGGATGCCGAAGCGGAACTGCCGCACCAGGAGCATCCGGCCGTCGTCGGTGAGCGCGAGCACATTGACCCAGTCGTTGGCCTCGATGACCACGAACTCGCCCTCGCGCCGATCGCGCGGGTGCCGGTAGCGCGTGCGCCGCACGCGGAAGACGCGGAAATGGTCGGTCGCCGCGTCGGCCAGCCGCTCCCACATGCTGAGGCGGGGCGGCGCCGGAGAGGGCTCGGGGTGGCTCATAAAAAAGCCTCCCGGGCGTTAGCCGCGGGAGGCGAAAGGGACGCGCGAGGGTTATTTCGGCAGGTTGAGCTTCTGGCCGACCTTCAACTTGGTCGGATCGATGCCGGGATTGGCCGCCATCAACGCATCGGTGGAGATCCCGTGCGCGCGGGCGATCTTCGCCGGATAGTCGCCGGCCTTCACCGTGTAGTCGCCGCCGGGACCCGCCGCGGCGCCTTCCTTGGCGGCGGCGCCCTCCTTGGCCTTCGGGGCCGAGGTTTTGGCTGTAGCCAGTTTGTTGAGATCGGTGCGGATGTTGCCGATCTCGGCGGTGACGGCGTCGAAGCCGCGCTGCGTCTGGGTCGCGAGATTGCTCACCGAGCTATTGGCGCGGGTCGCCGTGTCCTTGGCGGTGCTGACATCGCCGGCCATGCTCGAGACCTGGTTGTTCAGCCCATCGACCGTGGCCGCGAGCTTCTTGACCTGACCGAGCTTGACCAGGGCCACGACGGCCAAGATGAGCCCAAGGCCGCCGAGGATGGCTCCGACCACAGGGAGGATGCTGGGATTGTTCTCGCGAGAAATGGTATCCATGGAGTGAAAAATGTAGAGAGAGAGCGATAGCCGCCCCGGCAGGCAAAGCAAGCAGTTAACTGCACGGAGCTTACGTCTCGCCCCCGGTTGTCGTTCTGTTTACGACCGAGGCCAACGGAAGCATTGACACCGCCGTCCGGCGGTCGAGGCTTCGCCGGCGAACGTGCTTCGGGGCGTAGCTTAGCCTGGTAGAGCGCCTGGTTTGGGACCAGGAGGTCGAGAGTTCGAATCTCTCCGCCCCGACCACCTCGGATTCCGGTCGCCCGCAGCCACCAGTCCGGGATCCCTCCTCCTCGCCACCCGGTGCGCGACCGCCGCCCCCACCCGCGCCGCGCTCCCCGCACCGCCATGGACACCGCATCCACTCCCCGAAATCTCTTCGTCTGCTGCGACGGCACGAACAACCAGTTCGGCGCCGAGAACACCAACGTCGTCCGCTTCGTCCAGATCCTCGACCGCGATCCCGCCGCGCAACAACTCATCTGCTACGACCCCGGCGTCGGCACCCTGCCCCCGCCCACCGTGTGGTCGTGGGTCGGCCAGAAGGCGTCGGTCCTGGCCGGGCTCGCCTTCGGCGCCGGCATCGCCCGCAACCTCGCCGAGACCTACTCCTTCCTGATGGAGCAGCACCGGCCCGGGGACCGCATCTTCCTCCTCGGGTTCAGCCGCGGCGCCTACACCGCCCGCGCCCTCGCCGGCCTGCTCCATCACCTCGGGCTCCTGCGCGCCGGCTCGCAGAACCTCGTGCCCTACGCCATCCGCCTCTTCCGGCAGATCAACGAACTCCGCCCCGGCACCCCCGCCGCCAACGCCTACTGGCGCACCTGCGAGGAGTTCCGCAAGACCTTCGCCCGCGTCGACCCCTCCGGCCCCGTGCCCACCACCCGTTGCCGCACCCATTTCGTCGGCGTGTGGGACACCGTCTCCTCCGTCGGCTGGATCTGGACACCGCAACGTTTCCCCTTCACCGCGAGCAACCCGGGCGTGGCGATCTTCCGGCACGCCGTCGCGCTGGACGAGCGGCGCTGCTTCTTCCGCCAGAACCTCTGGCGCCGCCACGCCGACGCCCCCGCCCAGGACATATCCGAACTCTGGTTCCCCGGCGTGCACTCCGACGTCGGCGGCGGCTATCCCGAACGCAGCGGCGGCCTGTGGCGCGCGCCGTTCCTGTGGATGGTGCGCGAGGCCGGGCGCGCCGGCGCCCGCCTCGACGAGCGCCGGCTGGGCCGCGTCCTCGCCCGCACCCCGGTGCCCTTGCCCTCGTGGGCCGATCGTGCCCACGAATCGCTCACGCCGGGCTGGTGGCCGGCCGAGCTCTTCCCCAAGTTCCCGCGCGGCTGGTGGCCGGAGTTCGGCCTCGGCCGCCGGCGCAAGGTCCCCGCCGGCGCCCTGTTCCACCACACGCTCCTGCGGCGCCTGCGCCGCAGCGAACTCGGCTATCGCCCGCGCAACGTCGCGGCCCGCTTCGTCGCCCGCCTCGCCGCCACCCCGGTCCTGCCCTTCGCGTCGCCCTACCGCCCCGACTGAGCCTATACGTGACGATGCCATCGGCGTGGATTTCGCTCGGTCGGGACCCTGCTTCCGGTTGTCGGGGCTGAGCTTGCTCAGACCGTCGGGCGTCGCTCTTGCCGAGCGGTGCGAGCAAGCTCGCACCCTACGCCGACTCCATGCCCCCGACTGAGCCGACGCGGAAAACAAGAACGCGCACCACTACGGGTGCGCGTTGCAGGGAAAAACTCGGGCCGCCGGGCGCGGCGTTCGCGTCACTGCGCGCCGGGCAGGTTCAGCTTGAGCCCCACCTCGGCGTCCGCGGGGGCCGCCTCCGTCGCGCTCGGCGCCGCCGGCAGGCTCATCCGCAGGGCCATCGCCCGCTGCATCCAAGCCCCGGTGATGTCGGTGGACTGCAATTCGTCGAGCGCCTTGCGCGCATCCTCGGCGCGGCCCGCCTCGACCGCCATCACCGCGAGGTGATACCGGGCCTCGGAGCGCGTCGCCGCGGACTGCTTGGCATCGGCGGCGAGCGCCTTGAACGCCGTCTCGGCCTTCGCCTTGTCGCCGCCGAGCGACTGGCTGAACGCCTCGCCGATCACCGCGCGACCCGCAAAGGCGCTGCCCGCCGTGAGCGGCGCGGCCTTCGCGTAGGCGGCCGCGGCGTCGGTGTACTTGCCGTCCTTGAACGCGGCGTCACCGAGCGCCAACCACGCCAGACCGGCGAGCTGGTGGCCGGAGTGCGCGGACGTGAAGGCGCGCAGCTTGGCGGCGTCGTTCTCGGCGGCGGCGAACTCCGCGCCGATCGCCCGCTCCCGCATCTCGCGGTAGTTGTCCCAGCCCACCCGGGCCACGAGCACCAGCAGCATCAGCGAGCAGGTGAGCAGGATCGTCTTCTTGTTCTCGATCCAGAAAACTTGGGCGCGCTCCTCGAGCGTCGGCTCCGGCAGCGGGGTGCCGTCGGCCGACACGACCTTCGGTTCGTCGCTATGCCGGGGGGAAGAGGAGGAGGAGGGCGGCTGGCTGCTCATGGGAATGGAGTATTCGACGGGAAAAGGCGCGAAGCGGTAGCAAAGCCCCGACGCCCCGTCCAGCCTCTTCCCGCCCGGCAGCGTTTTCGCACCCCGTACGCCGGTGCCGGCACCGGCAACCACGGCCAAACCGGGGGGGGCCGCCGCGAACCGGGGGCATTCCCCGAGTCGCGCCCACCTGATCGCACCCGCCGTTCGTATCCCGGAAAATGAGCGAAGCCCGGCAGTGCGCCGCCGCCCCGCGCAAAGTATGCTCCCGTCATGCACAACAAGTTCATCTCCGCCTCCGTATTGGTCGCCGCCGCCGGCTGCTTCCTCTTCCCGTTTGGCGGGTTCATGCTCTTCCCCGTCGCCCTGGATCTCTGGGAGCACGGCAGCACGGACAAGACCACGGACTGTTGAGCCGCGCGCGGTAGACCTACGCCTGTGGAGGCGGGCAGCGCCGCCAAATCCTTGGTGCCACCGGCGCCTTGACGCACACCACTCCGACGCGTGCGGCGCGTCTGCCCCGGTGTGCCTCAGCCGCCCAGCAGCCGCGCCGGCAGGAACAACAACGCGCGGACCAGCGCCAGCACCGCCTCGATCAGCGCGCCGACGACCCGGAACGGGATCGCCAGCAGCCAGAGCAGCGGGAATACGACCAGGAACAGCAACGCCAGCGGCCAGCACAGCGCCAGCAGCAGCGTCCAGAGGAGAAGCGAGAGCAGGAGTTTCATCGGTGGTCGGCGGGGCTTTCCCGCAGCACACCGCAGCCCGCGAAAAGTTGCACCGCATCCGGGGCCGCGCGGCGACCGCAGCGGGGTTGTCCAGCGCTCGCCCGCCCCACAGGCCGGCCCAGCTTCTCCCTTTCCATCGCCCCGTCTCTTCTTCCACCTTCTCCGCTCCGTGGACGAAATCCTTCATCTGCTCGCGATCCTCGCGCCCCTCTTCGTGCTCATCGCCATCGGCGCCGTGCTGCGCCGCGCGAACTGGCTCACCGTCGAGGCCGACTCCTCCCTGCTGCGCCTCGGCGTCAACCTCCTCTTCCCCTGCCTGATCTTCCAGTCGGTCATGGGCAACGCCGCCCTCCGGGATCCGCGCAACCTCTTCTGGCCCCCGCTGCTCGGCTTCGGGTCCATGACGCTCGGCTGGCTCGCCGCCTGGTGGACCGGCCGCGCCCTCGGCCTCGAGCGCGGCAAGGGCCTGCGCACCTTCGCCTACGCGACCGGGTTCTACAACTACAGCTACGTCCCCATCTTCATCATCGGCGCCCTCTACGGCGCCGGCACGCTCGGCGTGCTCTTCGTCTTCACCACCGGCAACGAGTTCGCCGCCTGGACGGTCGGCGTGCTCCTGCTCGCCGGCGGCACCTTCCGCGAGAACTGGCGCAAGGCCCTCAACCCGCCCGTCTTCGCCCTCGTCGGCGCCGTCGCCCTCAACTCCGTCCACGTCGAGATCCCGCCGATCGTCCAGCGCACCGTCGCCTCGCTCGGCGCCTGCGCCGTGCCGCTCGGCCTGCTGCTCATCGGCGCCTTCCTCGAGGAACACCTCCGCAACCCCCGCGCGCTCATCGGCCCGCGCGTCGCCCTCGGCTCCGTCCTGCTGCGCCTCGGCGTGCTGCCCCTCACCTTCCTCGCCGCCGCCAAGTGGCTCCCGCTCTCCCCCGAGCTGCAGCAGGTCCTCATCGTGCAGGCCGCCATGCCCGCCGGCGTCTTCCCCATCGTGCTCGTCAAACATTACGGCGGCCAGCCCCTCACCGCCGCCCAGGTCGTCGTCAGCACCACCGTCGTCTCGATCCTCGTCATCCCCCTCTGGATGAAGTTCGGCGCCTGGTGGCTCGGGCTGTAGGCGGACGTCGACCGTCCGCCCGCGCCGGCCCGAGCCGCGTCCGTCCCGGGCTTCTGGCGGCACCGGGGCCGCACGTGTCGCGCGCCGTTGCCGGGCAGCCCGCCGAAGGCAGCTTGCCCCCCGGGCCCCGATGCGGTTTCTTGCTCCTCCCATGAAAACGATCCGCGAGTTCGCCGGCGCCAAGGCCGAGGGACGCAAAATCGTCGTCGCCACCGCCTACGATGCCTGGTCGGCCCGCCTGCTGGCCGACTCCTCCGTCGACTGCCTGCTGGTCGGCGACAGCGTGATGATGACGCTCTACGGCGAACGCGACACGCTCGGCGCCACCACCGAGATCATGGCGACGCACACCCGCATCGTCGCCCGCCACGCGCCCGAAAAACTCGTCGTCGCCGACCTGCCCTTCCTCGCCGTGCGCAAAGGCGCCGCCCACGCGCTCGACTGCGCCGCCGCCCTGCTGCGCGCCGGCGCCCACGCCGTGAAGGCCGAGGGCGTCCGCGGTCACGCCGAAGTCCTGCACCACCTCGTCGAGTCCGGTATCCCGGTCATGGGCCACCTCGGGCTCACCCCGCAATCCGTCCACGCACTCGGCGGTTACCGCGTCCAAGCCCGCGAACCCGCCGAAGCCGCCCAGTTCCGCGCCGACGCCGCCGCGCTCGAAACCGCCGGCTGCTTCTCCATGGTCTTCGAATGCGTGCCCGCGGCCCTCGCGAAATCCGTCACCGCCTCGCTCAAGATCCCGACCATCGGCATCGGCGCCGGCCCCAACTGCGACGGCCAGGTGCTCGTGTTTCAGGACCTGCTCGGCTTCAACCCCGACTTCAAACCGAAGTTCGCGCGTCGCTTCGTCGATACCGCCGCGTTGATGAAGACCGGCGTCACCGCCTATGCCGACGCCGTGCGCGCCGGCACCTTCCCGTCCGACGAGGAAAGCTTCCGCTGAGAAACCGATTTCGGCCCATCGGACCCCACGAAAGGTAACGAACAAGAAGAAGACCGTTCCGGAGATCCGAACGCCCCGCCCGTCTCCAGCATTCAGTCCTCCTCCCTTCGCTTTCCTCCCTTCGTTCTCTTCGTTACCTTCTGTCGCCAGTTCGTACCGTCCCCGTCATGGCCTCGAAAAACATCCTCTTCTTCCTCACCGGCTCCATCGCCTGCGCCAAGGCCACCACCACGATCTCGCGCCTCGCCCAGGCCGGCGTGACGGTGCAGACGGTCGTCACCCCCGCCGCGCTCCACTTCATCGGCAAGTCCACGCTCGAGGGCCTCACCGGCCGTCACGTCTACGCGGATATGTGGGCCGACGGCGCCGCGCTCGACCACATCGAGTTCGCCCGCCACGCCGACCTCGCGATCGTCTGCCCGGCCACCGCGAACTCGATCAACCGCCTCGCCGCCGGCATCGCCGACGATCTGCTCGGCACGCTGTTCCTCGCCTGGGAGCTCGACAAGAAGCCGTGGCTGATCGTGCCCGCGATGAACCACCGCATGTGGCAACATCCCGCCACCCAGGCCGGCGTCGCGACCCTCCGCGACTGGGGCGTGCGTTTCATCGAACCCGCCGAAGGCATGCACGCCTGCGGCGAAGGCGGGCCCGGCCGCCTCCCCGACCCCGAGTCCATCGCCGCTGAGGTGCTCAAGACGCTCGGCTGAGCGCCCGGACGGCCGTACTTGCCTCCACGAATCGGAGCCGGGAACCGACAAAAGGATACCTGAAGAGAACAACCCCACGACACCGGGCAGACCCCGGCCGCGACTCCGCTTCGGTCCCTGCGTTGCCTTCTGTCACCTCCGTCGTCCGTTACTCCGTCCTCTGTCGCCCGCCCCGTCGTCTTTCGCCTTTCATCACCCCATGAAAATCCTCGTCACCGCCGGCGCCACCCGCGAACCCCTCGATGAAGTCCGCTTCATCTCCAACGTCAGCTCCGGCAAGACCGGCGCGGCGCTGGCCGATGCACTCGCAGGGTTCGGCCACGAAGTCACCCTCCTCCGCGGCCAAGGCTCGGCCAGACCACAACAGGTGAGCGACGGCGAGAAGTTCTCCTCCTGCGCCGACCTGCTCGCCAAGCTCCAGCACCGGCTCGGCACCGGCGCGTACGACGCCGTGGTGATGACCGCCGCCGTCGCCGACTACCGCCCCGATGCCGCCCAACTCGGCAAGATCCGTTCCGATGCCGACGAACTCGTCGTCCGCCTCGTCCGCAACCCGAAGATCCTGCCGCAGCTCAAGGCGATGGCCCCGCGCCCGCTGCGCGTGATCGGATTCAAGTTCACCGTGGGCGCGGATTTCGAGGCCCGCCGCGCCGCGGTCACGGCGCAGTGGTCCGCCGGCGGGGTCGACGCCACCGTGCACAACGACCTGCACGAGATCCAATCTTCGGCGACGCACCCCTTCTATCTCTGGGCCCGGCCCGCCACGACCCCCGTGCTCCTCGGCGGCGTCCCCGCCCTCGCCGCCGCCCTGCACGCCGTCTGGTCGACCGGCTGAGGCCGCGCCGCCGCCCGCACGCAGCGGAGGACCGTCACCACCCGGCCGGCCGCCGCGGGTTCCGCGGCACCGCCGTCGGCGAAGGGCCCCGGCCCGGATCCGGACCTAACCGCCGGCACTACCACCCCACGAGCTCGCGCAGCGGTCCGATCAGCTCGGCGGCCATCTGCTCGTGCTGGAACGCCACCGGGTGGGCGTTGGTCGGCGTCCCCGGATACTGGTGGAGCGGGGCGAAGGCCACGCGGGTGTCGCCCGCGGCGTGCGCGGCGGCGATCACCGTGCGCAGGCACTTGCGCTGGAACTCGCGTTTCTTGCCGTCCTCGGTCGCCGGATCCTCGCTGCGCATCGGGCTCTCGGTGAAGAGCACCGCGGCCTGCGGGTGAACCTTGCGGATGTCGGCCAGAAAATCAGCGAACGCGGCGGTGAACACCGCCTCGTCGATCCAGCCGGAGCTCAGGTCGTTCTGCCCGAGCGCGATCACGATGGCGTCGGGCGTGTAGCGGGAATGGTCCCACGGCGCCTCGGCGTCGTCGGGCAGCGCACGCTGGAAGAACTGCGGCGCGGTCACGTCGCGCTCGGCGCCCTCGCCCTTCCAGTTGCGCAGCACGCCGCGACCGCCGCAGCTCACGAGGTGGACCTGCGCGCCGAGCGCGCGCCCGAGCAGCATGCCGTACGAACGCGGGGCGTTGGCCGTGCGCGGGCTGCTGTCGAGCTCGGGCGGATAGCGGTCGATCGCTTCCCCGCCCGTGATCGAGTCGCCGATGAACATGAGCCGGCGCTCCGGCAGTGGCGGCGGCGCGAGCAGCTCGCAACCCGCCGGCAGCACGAGCCCGTGGAAGGCGGCGATGCCTTGCCAGTTCTCGTTGCGGCGCGCCAGTTCCACCAGCCAGCCGCCCTGCGGCGCCGGGCCGGACGGCAGCGGCAGCTCGCTGCGCCCCTCGGGCAGGCGGATCACGACCGGCTCCCAGCCGTTCACAGCGAGATTGAACGCGCAGTACGGCGAGTTCGCGCCGAGCAGGATCGTCGGCGCCGGGCCGCGGTAGGCGAAGCGGATCGTCACGCCCGGGAAGCCGAACCGAGCCTCGTCGCCGACCAGGGCGTAGCGGCCCATGTACTGAAAATGCGGATCGAGGGGGGAGACGGAGGCGGGGGACATGGCCGGAGAGGCGGCGGCGGGCGCCGGGGAGACACCGCCGGCGGCAAGCGTCACGAGCGCGCCGACGAACGGCAGCAGGATAAACACGCGGAGGGGCGGCATCGCCCGCCAGCGTGGGTGCGCCGCGCCCTCGCTGGCGAGTCGTTTTCCGCCGGCAGGCCGCTACGGCCCGACGCCGGCCGCGACTCCCAGGCCCCGCGCAGGCTGCAGCGCGCGGGCCAAAGCGGCGGGCACCGGCAAGGCGGCGGCCTCCGCCTCCCGCAGGCCGGTCACGAACCAGCGCAGTTCGGCCACCGCGGCGCGCAACGCGTCCGCTTGGGAATTGAGCTCCTCCGCCGCGCTCGCACATTCCTCCGCGCTCGCCGCGGTCTCCTGGGTCATGCGGTCCATCTGCCCGACCGCGGCGCTCGCTTGCTCCGTGCCCGCCTCTTGTTCCCGGGAGGCGGCCGCCACGGCGGACACCAGCTGGTCCACTTCCCGAATCTTGCCGGCGATCTCGCCGAGCCCCTGTCCAACCTTCGCGCAGATCGCCACGCCGCGCGCGGTACGCTGCCGGGCGGTCTCGATCTTGCCCGTGATCTCGCGGGCTGAGTTCGCGCTGCGCTGCGCCAGCGCCCGCACCTCGTCGGCGACCACCGCAAAACCCGCGCCGCTCTCACCCGCGCGCGCCGCCTCGACGGCCGCGTTGAGCGCCAGGATGTTGGTTTGGAACGCGATCTCGTCGATCTCGCGGATGATCTTCGCGATCTCCTCGCTGCTGCCCTTGATCGCCTGCATCGAGGAGACCATCTCCTCCATGTCGCCGGAACCACGGTCGGCGGCGGCGCGCGCCTGCTGCGTCAGGGTGCCGGCCCGGCCCGCATGCTCGGCGTTGCTCCGACTCATGCGTTCGGTCTCGGTCAGGGAGGCGCTCGTCTCTTCCAGTGCGGCCGCCTGTTCGCTCGCCCCGGAGGCGAGCTTCTGGCTGGCCGCTGCCACGAGGTGGGCGGAGGCGGCCGTCTCCCCCGCTCCGGAGCGGAGCGACTCCACCACCCGCCCGAGCAGACGCCGCGTGCTGCGCGTTATCGTCGTTGCGACGAGGAGACCGAGCAGGAGGCCCGCGCCGCAGCCGCCCGCCAGCACGGCGACCGTGCGCCCAGCGGCCTCCGCGCTCCCGCGGGCTTGCCGCTGCATCATTTCCAGGGCGCTCGCGGCGATCGCCTCCGCCCCGGCGGAGAACTCCGCATGGGCGGCAAGCCGCGCCGCGCGCGCCGTCTCCCGGGCGGCGAGGGCCTGCTCGAGCGTCTCCGCCCCCTGGGCGAAGATCTGCAGCGCGCCAAGCGCGTCGTCGATCCGGGCGATGTTCGACTGCCGCGCCAGCTGGTTGCGCAGTTCGCGCAGCTGCGCCACGCAGCCGGCCACCCCCTCCTGCGTGCGGCGCGCCTCCGCGGGATCGCCGAGCAGCACCGCCCGCCAACAGGCCAGGCGCATCTCGGCCATGCCGCGGGCGGCATCGCCGACGATCCGCAGCTGCTTCACGTAATCGTGGATCTCCTCCGCCGTGCGCCCGCGCGCCAACGCCGACTGGCTCGAGATCTCGAGCGAGGCGAGCATGCTGGCGAGCGCGTCGGACACGCGGTCGCCCGCCCCTCCCATCGCGGCCCAGGCGGTTTGGAAACTCTCGGTCGCCGCCCCGAAATCCCGCACGGCGCCGTCATAGTGGTCGAACGCGGGCCGCGTGCGCTCCAGCTCCGTCACCAGCTCCTGGAGCTCGGGATAGGCCGCCCCGAGCCGCTCCGCCGCCGCCAAGGCGGCCGCTGCGGCCGCCAGGCGCTCGCCCGTCTCGGCCCAAACCGCCGGCTCGGGCGTGCGCTCGTACCGGTCGACCGCCAGCGCGCTCCGGCTGGCGGTCGCGGCGAGGGCGCCGGCCGTCGCCGACTGCACGGCGTAGCGGTCGTTCAGCAACGCCGCCGCCAGCGCGACCTCGCGCATCCGCACGATGGCAAGGGCGCTGAGTCCGACCAGAACCACGCAGAGAAGGGCGAAGCCCGTGGTGATTCTCCCGAGGAGGGTCCATGTTTTCATATGAGATTGCGCGGCGCGCCGCCGCGCCGGAGTGGCCCCGCGGAACGCGCGCGGTATCTGCCATCGGTCCGCCGTCACCGTGGTTTAGAGACAGTGGAGCGGGATGAAAACTTCGCATGGCGGCGCCGGGCCGGCGCCGCCGCTCACGCCCGGCGCTTCTCCAGGTACACCAGCGTCACCCGCGCCGAGAGCGTCGCCCGGCGCAGCTCGCGATAACCGAGTCTCGAGTACACCTGAAGATTGCGCGCACTGCGCTCGCCGGTGAACAGCTCGAAGCGCTGCACCTGCGGCGACGCGCACTCCAGCGCCCGCATCAGTTGCGAGCCGATCCCGCGGCCCTGGAAGTCCGGATGCACCATCAACCGGCCGACATGGCACGTGTCGCCGTCGATCCGGCCGCGCACCGCGCCGACGATTCGGCCACCCTGCGTCGCCTTCAGCACGTGCATCTCCACCAGCGCCCGCTCGGTCGCCGCCAACGGTTCGACCAACGGCGGAATGGTCCAGTCGTCGTAAAGCTCCGCCTCGCTGCGGTAGGCGCGGCGTTGCAGCTCGTGGAGCGCGGCGGCATCCGCCGCCGACGCACGGGCGATCTCGATCGCCGGAACTTCGGGCCGGGTCTTCATCAGTCTCCTCAACGGCTCATTCGCCCCGCGGCAGGTAGTCCTCGCGCACCGGGGAGAACACTTCGAGCGCCACCGCGTCCTCGAGGATCGCCGCCTGGTGCTCCACCCCGCCGGGGATGCTCCAGCTGTCGCCCGGGGCGAGTTCGCGCTCCTCGGCGCCGATGCGCAGTCGCAGCCGCCCCGAGACGAGGTAGCCGGTCTGTTCGTGCGGGTGCGCATGCGCCGGCAGCACGCTCCCGCCCTTCAGCCGGAACTCCGTCATCAGCATGCGCTCGCCGTGGCAGAGCGTGCGGCGTTCGATGCCGGGCAACGCCGGCGCGTAGGGGACCGAGTCGTGTCGTGTGATCATCGGGGAATCGTCGCCGCCACCAAGGCACAACGCGCGCCGCGCGTCGATCCGCGACCGCCACCGCCCGTCCGGCCCGGACCGTTTACCTTCACGACCGTGAGCGTAAACATTCCTGAAGCGCCTGGCTTCCCAGTGACCTGTCGCGCGCGTCCGACCGTTTACCTTCACGGTCGTGAAGGTAAACGGTCGCATCACGACTGGCGGTGTTCGCCGCGGGACCGTAGCCCGCCCGGGCTGGCGCCGTAGCGGGCCCGGTAGGCGCGGCTGAACGTGTTCGCGCTGGCGAAACCGCACGCCCGCGCCACCTCGGCCAGCTCCAGCTCGCTCGTCGCCAACATCGTATTCGCATGTTCCAGCCGCAACCGCCGCAGCATCGCCCCCGGCGCCTCGCGGTACCGCCGCCGAAACGCGCGGATGAAGTGCTCCCGCGAGATGCCGCACTTCGCGACAACCGTCTTCAGGTTGATCGCCGAGCGGAAGTGGCTCTGCAGGTAGTGCCGCCCAAACTCCACCGGGTCGCGCTCGCGCGCCTCCTGCACCTGCTCGCGGTAGAGCGCGATGAGCAGCCGGTAGAGCAGCTCGGACTCGTGGAAACGGTCGCGCAGGCTGCGCCGCCGCACGCCGTCGAACACCTCGTCGAACAACGCCGCCGACTCCGACTCCTCCGGCATCCGCACCACGGAGCCGAAGTCCGCGCGGATCCGGTCGAAAAGCGGCCGCACGCCGGTCGGCGAGAACGCCAGAAAGCGGTGCCGGTACGGCTCGGTGGCACCGGGCGGATACCCATACGCCGTGGGCTCGCGGTGCGTGAAGAGCATCGCGCATCCCAGCGGGACGGCCCGCTCTCCCTGCGCGTCGCGGAAGAACGCCGCGCCGCCGAGCGTGCGCTGGATCACCAGCCGGTTGGCATCGCCGCGCGTGGCGTTGTCCCAGCGGTAGGCCGCGCCGCGCTGCCGTTCCTCGGCGGCGGCGTGAACGACGGCGAACGGATCGAGGGCGGGGGCGGCGATGGGCATCGGCCCAGAGATCACATTTTGCACCGGGGAAATCAACCTTCGGCCCTCGCGCCCGCACGAGAAGCCGCCATCAATTTCTTCCCCACGAGCTCCGTGCGAATCACTTTTCGCGGTTTCCTCCTCCACTGTTTCCCATGAAAAAAATCCTCAGTCTGCTCCTCGCCGCCGCCCTCCCCGCGCTGCCCGCCCTCGCCCAGAAGTTCGAGGGCCTCGCCCTCACCCCGCCGATGGGCTTCAACACCTGGAACACCTTCGCGAGCAACATCAACGAGGTGCTCATCATGGAGACCGCCGACACCATGGTGAAGAACGGCATGCGCGACGCCGGCTACGACTACATCGTCATCGACGACTGCTGGCAGCTCATGGAGCGCGATGCGCAGGGCAACCTCGTCGCCGATCCCGCCAAGTTCCCCTCCGGCATGAAGGCCCTCGGCGACTACCTCCACGAGCGCGGCTTCAAGTTCGGCATCTACTCCTGCGCCGGCGCCAAGACCTGCGGCGGGTTCCCCGGCAGCCAGGGCCACGAGTATCAGGACGCGCTCCTCTTCGCGTCGTGGGGGGTCGACTACCTCAAGTACGACTGGTGCTCCACCAACACCCGCGACCCGAAGGAGGCCTACACCACCATGCGTGACGCGCTCTACGCCGCCAAACGCCCCGTCGTCTTCAGCATCTGCGAATGGGGCGGCAGCAAGCCCTGGGAGTGGGCCAAGGATGTCGGCCACCTCTGGCGCACCACCGGCGACATCACCGACTGCTACGACTGCACACAGCGCTGGGAACGCGGCTGGAAGGTCATCCTCGATCTCCAGCGCACCCTCGTGCAGCCCAACGACGGCCAGAACAACGGCCTCGGCCAGTACGGCGGCCCCGGCCACTGGAACGACCCCGACATGCTCGAGGTCGGCAGCGCCGGCCTCACCTTCGCCGAGTCCCGCGCCCACTTCTCCCTGTGGTGCATGCTCGCCGCCCCGCTCATGGCCGGCGCCGACATCCGCCACGCCTCGCCCGAGATCCTCGCCGTCATGACCGACAAGGAGGCTCTCGCCATCGACCAGGACCGCCTCGGCAAGGCCGCCTGGCCCTTCCGCACCGAGCCCGGCCGCGAAATCTGGATGCGCGAACTCGCCGACGGCTCCTGGGCCCTCGCCCTGCTCAACACCGGTGACCAGCCCGCCGAGCTCTCCGTCGACTTCGCCCACATGTGGTTCCTCGGCGGCGAATGCGCGATCCGCGACCTCTGGGACAAGAAGGACACCGGCACCACCGCCCACGCCTTCACCAAGCGCCTCGACTCGCACGACGTCGCCCTCCTCCGCCTCACTCCGCTCAAGAAGAAGTAACCTCCCCGGTAATCCTCGGCCGGCACCCGGAGCCCGTCTCCGCGTGCCGGCTTTTTTGCCGCATCGCATCACGTCCCGGCCCGTGGGTCCGGTCTCCGACCGGGCCCCTCCGGCACCGCCCTTCCCTCGCGGCTCACGCCACTCGCGACACAACGCCGAAGGCCGGCCTTGCCCATCAGCACACCGGCCCGTGGGTCCGGCCTCCGACCGCCCTTCCCTCGCGGCTCACTCCCACCGCGACCGGTCGGAGACCGGTCCTACCGGCCGGGCCGCCCGGACACCGTCGACTCCCGTTGTCCCCGGCGCGCGAGCACGCCGCACATCGGCCACGCGCACACCGCCATGAACGCCGCGCTGCCCCACAGCACGCCGTTGAGCGGCACCCCGGCGTCGTGCGCCCAGCCGAACGCCATCGGCGACAGCGCCGTGCACACCACGCCCACCGCCCCGCTCAGCCCGCGGATCAGCCCGATGCGCTGCGCGCCGAAGAGATCCGTCCACGCCGTCGTCATCACCCCGCTCGAAGCGCCGAAGCCCACGCCCAGCAGCGCGAAGAACACGTACGCGAACACTGGCGACTCCAGCGTGAGGCAGCCCAGCCCGGCGCCGAACAGCGTCGTCGGCAGGGCCAGCAGCCGCAGCGAACCGATCCGGTCCGCCCACGCCCCGGCCGAGATCGAGAACAACGCGCGCACCACCGCGAACACGATGAAACCGGTCGGCATCACCGCCGCGTTCCAGCCTCGCGCCTCGGCGATCATGCCCTGGAAGAAGATGATGCCCGTGCCCACGAACGGCACCGGCGCCGTGACGACCAGCATGGCCCAGAACCGCCAGTCGCGCACCACCTCCAGAAACTCGGCCGCCGTCGCCGCACGCCCGCCTTCCGGCGCCTGCGCCACGCCATGCACCGCCCGCCGCCGCGCCAGCAGCGCGGTGGCCGCCGGGGCCAGCACCAGTGCGCACACCGCGCCCACCGCGACCCACGCCCACCGCCAGCCCAACGCATGGAGGAGCAGCGTCGCGCCGATCGGCAACACCGCCTCGCCCAGTGGGAATCCGGTCACCGCCAGGCTCACGGCCTTGCCGCGATTGTGCTCGAACCACCGCGCCGCGCGCGTCAGGCCCACGTTCACGCACATGCCCTGACCGAAGAAGCGCAGCAGAAACATCGCCGCCGCTAGCAACCACAGATTGGACACCACCGCCGCCACCAGGCAGGCCGCCGTCAACCCGCCGAACGTCACCAGCCCCGCCCGGCCCGAGGGCGCGCTGTCGAGCCAGCGACCCGACAGCGGCAGCAACGCCCCGGCCGCCAGCGTCGCCAGCCCGTAGACCAGGCCCAGTGTGCCCGCGGAGAGCCCGAGCGCCGCACCCCAGTACGGACTGAACAGCGACAGGAAAAACGTCTGCCCGAAGCTCGAGGTGAAGACGAAGAGCGTGCAGTACGCGATCTCCACGCGGCGGGCCTTGAGCAATTCCCAGTAGCCCTCGCCCTTCGCATCGCGCGGCCACGCCATCGCCCCGGCCTTCTCCCAGAAACCGCCCAGCAGCCGCAGCGAGTCGGCCGACCACTCGTCGACCTGCTCGGCGGCCTCGTCGTCCCAGCTCTCGGGTTCAAGGGCGTCGGCCATGTCGGCGCCCGTTATCGCCGCCCACCCGGGAGTCGACAAGCCGCGTCTGGCAAAACGGCCGCTTCCAGCTCTGCAAACGGTTGCCAGCAACGAAACGGATCGTCCACGCGGCAGCCGTTTCTCCGCCGCGTTCCTCCCTTACCGACTCACCCGGCCAGCGACGCCTCGTAGAGGTAGCGCTGGAAGCCGGCGAAGGTCTCGCCGATCACGTCGGGCCGGCCGAGATCGGCCACGGCGTCGGCGATCGAGTCGTGGTACTTCTTGCCGGAGAGCGCGGCCTCGTCGGCGCGGTCCTGTTCGAGGCCGTCGAGGTACTTCAGGAAAAGGAGCCAAGAGGTCTGCTCGGTGTAGTCGAGCTCGGTGGTGCAGCCGGCTTCCTTGCGGAGGACGTCGTCGATGTTGCGGAAGGCTTGTTCGA
>DAOOFR010000072.1:0-16781 GCA_035415285.1 Opitutaceae bacterium | reverse complement strand
CAGTTGCATCCTCCCCGCCACCGCCGCCCTCCTCGATTCCTCCCGCCACGCCCTCCTCGCCCCCGCCGACTGTTCCGTTCTCTCTGCGCGCCCAGTACTACGATCTCAGCAAACCCCGTTATTCGGGAATGTTTCTCTCGATCACGCGAGCCAACTGTGAACGAACTCCAGCGCAGCGGCACGCGGAGCCGCGGAGGGAGCGGAGAAAACAATCCCTTCCGCGGCCTGTCCGAACCCTCCGCGGTCTCCGCGCCTCCGCGTGAGTCAAACCCGTCTCTGTGTTGGCTTGCCGCTTCTTCCGGCTCCTCCGGATCAGCGTCAATCAGCGTGCTCTGCCGTACGGCAGAGCGGTTCCACCTGCCTGGGTTGCGGCGCAGCCGCTCTGCTCTCTTTGCGTTTAGCCTGTCGTCATGCTCTTCGCGCTCGCCCGCCTCCGGCTCGGGCGGCAGTGTCGCCGCGTTCTCATTGCCCCACGCAACCGGTTCGACATCGCCAGCCATGAGCCACGCAATCACCCCGTTCGAGCAGGTCCGCCGCACCAACGCGGCCGGCAACGAGTTCTGGTCCAGCCGCGACTTCGCCCGCGTGCTCGGTTACGTGAACTACCGCCATTTTCTGGCGGTCATCGAGAAGGCCCGCACCGCCTGTTTCAACAGCGGCCAGCGCGTGGAAGATCATTTCGTCGGAATCGACGAAATGGTCGAGATCGGTAGCGGTGCACAACGTCCGGTCCAGACCGTGATGATGTCGCGCTACGCGTGTTATCTCGTCATCCAGAATGCCGATCCGACCAAGGAGATCGTCGCCATCGGCCAGACGTATTTCGCCGTCCAAACCCGCCGGCAGGAGCTCACCGACGAGGAGATCGAAGCCCAGCGCCGCCTCACCATCCGCGCGGAGTTACGTACCCACAACAGCCACCTCGCCGATGCCGCCAAGGATGCAGGCGTGGTCGAACCGCGCGACTACGCCATCTTCCAAAATCACGGCTACATGGGCCTCTACGGTGGTCTTGGCGCGCAGGACATCCACGCCCGCAAGGGGCTCAAGAAGGGCCAGCAGATTCTCGATCACATGGGCAGCACCGAACTCGCCGCCAACCTCTTCCGCGCCACCCAGGCCGAGGAGAAGCTCCGGCGGGAGAAGATCGTCGGCAAGGACAAGGCCAACCGCGCGCACCATGAGGTCGGCGCCAAAGTCCGCCAGACCATCAGGGAACTTGGGGGCACCATGCCCGAGCACCTGCCCCCGGCCGACAGCATCAAGAAGCTGGAGTCAAAGACCCGGAAAGCGATCAAGCCACCGAAGGCCAGGTGAGACGGCCGCAGGCTTCCCCGCCCATGGCCTTCACCGAAGACGAAATCGTCTCTCACACCGCGACCCTCGAGCGCGAATTCTGGTCCCGCCGCCGACCGAAACTGGAGATCCGTCACCTGATGAGGGCGGGGCAGCGGCTCGTCGGCCAGTCCATCGAACTCTTCTACGTGCGCCCGCTCCACTTCGATCCCACACGGCACACCGAGGAGCCCATCGCCAAGCTCACCTACGTGCGCGGAAGCGATTCGTGGCGGATCTTCTGGCAGCGCGCCGACCTGAAGTGGCACCGCTACGCGCCGCAGCCCGAAGCGGCCTCGCTCGCGGAGGCGCTGCGCATCGTCGATCAGGACGCCAACGGTTGTTTCTTCGGCTGAACCCAACGAGCCACGCGAATGCTCACCCTCGGCATCGATCTGGCCTCCATGCCCAAGGACACCGCGGCGTGCGTCGTGCGTTGGGAACGAGGCCGGGCCGTCGCCGAGGCCCTTCGTGTCGGTTGCTCGGATACCGACCTCGATGCACTGATCCGCGAGGCCGACGTGGTCGGCATCGACGCCCCCTTCGGCTGGCCGGACACCTTCCGCGCCGCCGTGGCCGACTGGACTGCCACGGCATGGACCGAGGATGCCGCCCTGCGCACCCGTCTGCGCCTGCGGCTCACCGATCGGCGTGTGCACGAGCAACTCAAGCTCATGCCGCTCAGCGTGTCCACGGATCGGATCGCTTTGCCCGCGATGCGCGCGATGGCGCTGCTGCGCCGTCACGGCGTGACCGACCGCAGCGGCGACGGACGTTTCTTCGAGGTCTATCCCGCCGGTAGCCTGAAGGCGTGGGGCCTGCCGCACCGCGGCTACAAGGGATCCGGAAAACCCGAGCGAGCCCGCCGCACCGCCACACTCCGCCGTCTCCGCGCCGCCCTGCCGTGGCTGAAGTTTCCCGCCGCCTGCGCCGCCACCGACCACTGCCTCGACGCCCTGCTCGCCACCCTCACCGCGCGTTGCTGCGCGACCGGCCGGACCGCCGGGCCAACCGCGGCCGAGCGCGCCACCGGCGCCTGCGAAGGTTGGATTCATCTGCCGACCGCACTTCCGCTCCCCGCCGCCGACTAGACGATGCATAAGCAGGTAACTGAAGCCCATCACCCTTCGTTCTCTTCGTTGCCTTCTGTCGGTTCCGTCGGCGCGCACCAACGCCGAAGCCCACCCCCGCATTTCCTGATTTCCTGATTTCCACATTCCCGTTTCCCTCACTCCCTCTTTCCCTCAGTCCCTCACTCCCTCTCCGCCATGTCCACCGAGCCCGCCACGCCCGCCCCCGAGTCCCTGCCCACCAACGCCGCCGACGAGACCACCATCTCCTCCGACACGTTCCAGGCCGCGGTCCGCCGCAGCGAGGCGCTCTGGAAGGACATCCCGGCCAACCCACACAAGTACCGAGTGCTCACCGGCGACCGTCCCACCGGGTCGCTCCACATCGGCCACCTCTTCGGTTCCCTCCAGAACCGCGTGAAGATCCAGAACCTCGGCGTCACCACCTTCATCGTCATCGCCGACTACCAGGTGCTCACCGACCGCGAGACGGCCGACAACGTCGCCGCCAACGTGCGCGAGATCGTGCTCGATTACCTCGCCGCCGGGCTCGACCCGGAGAACGGCCGCACGTTCATCTTTCCGCATTCGCACGTCCCGGCGCTCAACCAGCTCCTGCTGCCCTTCCTCACGTTCGTCTCGCTGCCCGAACTCGACCGCAACCCGACGGTGAAGGAGGAGATCCGCGCCGCCGGCCTGCGCCAGATCAACGCCCTGATGTACACGTATCCCGTGCACCAGGCCGCCGACATCCTCTCGGTCAAGGGCAACATCATCCCGGTCGGCAAGGACCAGCTCCCGCACCTCGAGCTCACCCGCAAGCTCGCCCGCCGCTTCAACACCCGTTTCCCGTCCGAGCCCGCCGTCTTCCCCGAGCCCGACGCGCTGCTCTCCGAGACACCCGTCATCCTCGGCCTCGACGGCGGCCAGAAGATGAGCAAGAGCCGCGGCAACGCCATCATGCTCAAGGCCACCGCCGAGGAGACCGCCAAGCTGCTCAAGAGCGCGAAGACCGACAGCAACCGCCAGATCACCTTCGAGCCCGAGACGCGCCCCGAGGTCGCCAACCTTCTGCGACTCGTCTCCCTCTGCACCGGCCGCGCGCCCGAGGCCATCGCCGCCGAGATCGGCGACGGCGGTTCCGGCAAGCTCAAGGCCCTGCTCACCGAATCGCTCAACGCCACCCTCGCCCCGCTTCGCGCCAAGCGCGCCGAGCTCGCGAAGGACCCGGGCTACGTCGCCGGCGTGATCAAGCGCGGTGTCGAGCGCGCCAACGCCGAAGCCGAGGCCACCCTCGCCGCCGTCCGCAAGGCGATGGGCATGTACTACTGCTGAGCCTGCCCCGCGGGCCATCCACGCTCAGGCTGCACGACGTGGCCCGGTGCTTGAGCCCGGGCCGGCGGACTCGGGCCGGCAGTCTGCACGCGGCGGAACCGGGGGCTGCGAATCACGCGTGCGCGGCGGGCCGAGCCGCTCGGCGGGGGCTGAGGCGCCCCGCCACCGGGCGGCGGATTCGATCAAGCTGCGGCGAATCCAGCCGATGAGATGGGCGGCCCCATGCAGTTCCGTCTTCATCCCGATCGGCGTTTCCGCCTCGCCGCCGTCTTGTTCGGTACGCTCGCCGCGCTGGTCTGTGCCGCCGCGGCGCCGCACGCCCCGGAGTTGTTCCCCGCCCCCGGCCCCCTGCGGCGCGAGGCCGGCGTGCCCAACTTCATCGTGCTCGGACCCGAAGCGCTCGGGCTCGAACACGCGCCCCAAAACCTCACCCAACTCCCCGACGGACGCTGGATCGCCGCTGCCGTCCAGCAGCTCGCCGTGGGCGACGGGGTGCGCTGGGAGAGCTACAACCAGCGCGTCGGCCCGGACGTCGAACGGATCGCGGGCGTTGAGAGCATCGCCATCGCACCGGACGGCCGCCTTTTCGCCGGCATGGGCGACCGAATCGCCGAGCTTCACCTCACCGCCGACGGGGGGTGGCGCGCCGAGACCGCCGCCGGACTCGCAGCCGACGCCCCGACCCATCCGGGGTTGGCCGAGGCCACCCGCATCGGAGATCGCTGGTACTGGAACGGCGTCACCGGCGGCCTCTACGAGTGGCACGGCCAGGCCGCCATCGAGTTCGTCGGCCAGTTCAACATCGTCAGACACCTGTTCAGTCTCGGCGGGCACACCTACATCAGCGACGCCGGCGACGGCCAGATCATCCGCCTCGCCCCGGAGGCGCCCCCCGTGCCGGTCCTGCCCGTCGACCAGATCGACGCCGACCTCGCCATCGCAGGCCACGTCGAGTTGCCCGACGGCACAGCGCTGGTCTGCACCCACCGCCGCGGGCTGTTCCGCTTCGATGGCCAGCGACTGGCGCCGCTCCCCACTCCCGCGATCCTGCGCACCAACCGGGCCAACGCGATGTGCGCCGTCTTCGGCGGCTACTACGCGATCGCGGTCGAGGGCTTCGGCCTGCTCTTCCTCGACCGGGATCTGAATGTCGTCCAGACCCTCGACCGCCATAGTGACCATCGCCTCGCGCGTATCCGCCATCTCGTGCTGGGACGCGAGGGCGATCTGTGGGCGGTGCTCGGGGCCGGTCTGGCCCGCATCGAGTTCCCCTCCCCCGTCTCCCACATGGAGCCGTTCGTCGACAGCGGCTTCAACTTCGTCCAGCTCGCCCGCCACCGCGAGGAGCTCTGGCTGTGCGCCGACGGCGTGCCCATGCGGGGCCACTACGACGCCGACGGGCGGCTCCTGTCCTTCCAGCCCGACCGCCCCGAGGGGCTCACGGCGAGCAGCCTGGCGCGCGACCCGGGCACCGGCCGGATCATCGCCAGCACCGAACGCGGGTTGTACCTGCGCGGCGACACGGGCTGGGAGTTCGTGCTGCCCGGCCCGCCAAAACTCCGACTCTTCCCCGCCTCGCCGGACGGATCGCTCTGGACCTACTGCGCCCGCAACGAAGTCGGCCGTATTCGCCGTTCCGGTTCGACGTTCACCCGCGAGGCCTTCCCCGCCCCGGAGATCCAGGAATCGTTCGGCGGCGTGGTCGACGGGGCCGGCCGGGTCTGGATCGAGCTCGGCGCCGGCAAGTGCGCGCGCATCGACCCGCACCACCCCGAGCCCCAGGTCCGGCTCTACACCACGGCGGACGGCCTGGGCGCCACCTGGACCCAGACGTTCATCCTGCGCGGCGAACTCCGGATCGCCTCCTCCGGGAACAGTCTGCGGCTCGATCCGACCTCGGACCGCTTCGTCCCGGACTCCACCTTCAAGGATAGCCGTCTCGACATCGCCGCCACGATCTCCGGCCGTTCGGCCTACGACGCCTCCGGCGCCTTCTGGTCCGCCTCGGCCGGTCTGGTCTATCGTTTCGCCGGCGAGAAGGGGGGACCGGTGCCCGGCCTCTACAACCTTAGGCCCTACTACATCATCCCGCAGGAGGATGGGGTGATGTGGTTCCTTCGCGACAACTACATCACCCGTTTCGACCCCTCGGTCCGCGCCCAGCCCCAGCCCACCCCGCACGCGCTCATCACCCGCGTGCAGCTCACCGCGGACAACCGCACGATCTACCCCAGCGGCGAGCGCATCCCCGCCATCCCGTTCGCCTCCAACTCCCTCGCCGTCCATTTCTGCGCCGCCGGCACACCGGTGAACGTCCCCCTCGTCTTCGAGACGATGCTCGAAGGTTCCTCCGCCGGCTGGACCCCCGCCGGTTCGACCGGCTCCGCCACGTTCAGCCGGCTCAACGAGGGCTCGTACGTGCTCCGCGTTCGCCCCCGGCTCCGCGATACAGCCGGCGGTGAAGCCCGGATCGCCTTCACCATCCTGCCGCCGTGGTACCGCACCAGGACCGCCTACACCGTCTACACGCTCAGCCTGCTCGCGTTGATCGGGGGCATCGTCTGGTCCGTCTCGGCGCTCCAGCGCCGCGAGAAACGTCGCCTCGCCCACCTCGTGCGCGTGCGCACCGCCGAACTCAACGAAAGCAACACCCGCCTCGTCGCCCAGGTCGGCGAGACCGAGCGCAAGGCCCGGGACCTCACCGCCAGCGAGGACCGCTACCGCCAGCTCGCCACCGAGCTCGAGTCGCGCGTCGTCCAGCGCACCGCCGAGCTCGCCGCCGCCAACACCCAGCTCCAGTCCGCCAAGGAAGCCGCCGAAGCCGCCGACAAGGCCAAGAGCGCGTTCCTCGCGAACATGAGCCACGAGATCCGCACCCCGCTCAACGGTGTCATCGGCATGGGGCACCTCCTGCTCGGCACCCCGCTCGCCGCCGAGCAGCGCGACCTCGTCGACACCCTCATCTTCTCCGGCGAGACCCTGCTCGGCGTCATCAACGACGTGCTCGACTTCTCCAAGATCGAGGCGGGCCGCCTCGTGCTCGAGTCCATCGACTTCGATCTGCATGAGCAGCTCGAGCGCTGCCTCGACCTCCAGGCCGCCACCGCGCGCAAGAAGGACATCGAACTGCTGCTCGACTACGCCACCGACCTGCCCCGCCGCTTCCGCGGCGACCCCGTGCGCCTGCGCCAGATCGTCCTCAACCTCCTCGGCAACGCGATCAAGTTCACCGCAAAGGGCGAGGTCGTGCTCCGCGCCCTGCCCTCCTCCGACGGCCGCTTTCGTATCGAGGTTCAAGACACCGGGATCGGCATCCCGCCCGAACATCAGGCCACGCTCTTCCAACGCTTCTCCCAGGCCGACAGCTCCACCACCCGCCGCTTCGGCGGCACCGGGCTGGGGCTGGCCATCTGCCGCCGGCTGGTGGAGATCATGCAGGGCGAGATCGGGGTCGTCAGCAGCCCCGGCGAAGGCTCGCTCTTCTGGTTCGCCGTGCCCCTCGCCCCACCCGCCGACCCGCCGCCACCCGCCCCTGTCGAGATCTGCCTGCGTTCCCGTCGGATGCTGGTCGTCGACGACCACGCCACCAACCGGAAGATCTATCACCACCTGCTCGAGCGCTGGCAGGTACCCCATGCCACCGCCGACTCCGCCGCCGGCGCGCTGCAAGAACTCGAGCGAGCCGCCCAGACCGGCCGCCCGTACGAACTCGTTCTGCTCGACCATCACATGCCCGAAGCCGACGGGCTTGAGCTTTCCCGCCGGATCCGTGCCCGCCCCGCGCTCGGCCAACCGGCCTTGGTCATGCTCACCTCCCAAGGCGAACGACCGCCGGCGGACCAGCTCCAGGCCCACCTCATCTTCGCCTGCGAGTTCAAGCCGATCTCCGAGCATCGCTTGCACGACCTCCTCTGCCGCGCCTTGACCTCGGTGAAGAAGACCCAACCGGCCGCCTCGAATGCGGCGAGACCGATCGCCACGCGTCTCCGTATCCTCGTCGCCGAGGACAATCCGGTGAACCAGAAGGTCGCCATCCGCTTCCTCACCGGGCTCGGCCACGAGGCATCCCTCGCAAGCAACGGCCAGGAGGCGATCGACCGCCTCTCCTGCGAAACCTTCGATCTTGTGTTCATGGACGTCCAGATGCCCGTCCTCGACGGGCTCGCCGCCACCCGCTCGATTCGCCAGACGGAAACCGCCTCCCCGACGCCAGATCGCCGCGCCTACATTGTCGCCATGACAGCCAATGCTCTCGCCGGAGACCGAGAACTCTGCCTCGCGGCCGGCATGGACGACTACATCGCCAAACCGCTCACCCCGGATTCGCTCGGTGCCGTGCTCGGACGCTTTCGCGCCGCCGCGCCGGCCGCCAAAGGCGATCCCACGCTCAATGGCCCGCCGCCCGAGCCGATGAAGTAGGACCACGTAACATGCTTTGCTTCCCGCCACATTCTGCGCTGCCGCACCTGCTGGCCTCCCTGCTTTGCGTCGTGCTGCCGGGCGGAACGGCCCGAGCCACCGCCGCCAACTTTCTTTCCGCCGCGCCGGCCGAGCAGAACGAGGTGGGTGTGCCTGCCTTCGTCGTGATGGGGCCCGAGTCGCTCGGGCTGAGCTCCGCCCCGACCGACCTTCATCTCCTGCCCGACGGCCGCCTGTTGGTCGTGGCCCGCAGCGAGATCGCCTTCGGCGATGGCACCCGCTGGGAGACTTATCGGCGCATCGCCGACGATGACAACTACATCAATGCCAACGTCGCCGTCGACCACGACGGCCGCATCTACACCGGCATCGAGGGCAAGTTCGCCCGCATCGATTTCGCTGCCGATGCCCGCTGGCACTACCTGCCGGTCGCCGAACTGCCGTCCACCGGAGCACGCACCGGGCTCGATCCGTCGAACGTCACCGCCTTCGACTCCACCTGGTTCTGGTACGGCGGCAGCGGCGCGCTCGTGACCTGGCGACCCGGCTCTGCCCCGGTCGTGATCGCCCACGCCGGGAGCATCGAGCACGTCTTCGCGCTCGGGCCGACGGTCTTCGTCAGCGACACCGCCACCGGCCAACTCTACCGCGTCGACCCGGCCCGGCAGCAGACCGTCAATATCTCCCCGCCCGGCACCAGTTCTGCGGACATCATCACCGCCAGTGTCGAGTTCGCCCCGGGAGTGCTGCTCCTCGGCACCTCGGGCAGCGCCCTGAAGCTTTTCGATGGCACCGCGCTGCAGCCGTTTCCCGCGCAGGGGGTGCTCGGGTCCGACCGCCGCATCAGCGATCTGTGCGCGCTCGGACCCGACCTTTTCGCCGCGGCCGTCGACACCGCCGGGATCGTCGTCTTCGACCGCCACGGCCGCATCATCCAGGTGCTCGATCGTTCGCTCGACCACCGGCTTTCCCGCCCCCGTCGCTTGCTCTATACCCCCGACGGGGTGCTCTGGGCGCTGCTCAACGATGGGCTCGCCCGCATGGAGTTCCCGTCGCCATTTTCCGATTTCACGGCGCTCGTCCCCACCGCCTTGACCTATGTGCGCTTCGTCCGGCAGGACGGGCGCCTCTGGCTCTCCAGCGACAGCCGTGTCCTGCGCGGCATTTACGACGACCACCACCGTCTCCGCGGCTTCGAGGACGACACCCCGCCGGGCCACGCGATCTTCGACTTCGGCCTGCTCGCCGATCGCCTCTTCGCCTCGGACGACGCCGGTCTCTACGAACGCACCCCCGCCGGTTGGCGGCTCGTGGCCTCCGGCATCGCCAACGCCCGCATCGGCATCCTCCCGCCCTCGGCTGAAGGCTGGTTCTACACCGCGCGCAACGAGTGCGGTTGGTTCCAGCCCACCCCCGAAGGGCTCTCCGCCCGGCGCATCGCCGTCCCAGAATTGGGCGATGTCTACAACACCGCGCTCGACCACAACGGGGACCTCTGGCTCGAACTGGGCGCCGCCCGCGCCGCCCGGGTCCGCTTCGCCCCGGAAGCCCCCCCCTCCATCCGCTTCTTCAGCCGCGCCGACGGACTCACCGATGGCTGGGTCCAGGTCCACACCGTCGGCGGTATCGCTCGTTTCAGCACACCGAACCACCTCCGGCGCTTCGACGAAACATCAGGGTGCTTCGTCGAGGACCAGGAGTTCCTCCAGCGCTACCCGGCGATCCGCAACAGCGTCGGGCGCCCCGTCATCGATGCGCGGGGCAACCTCTGGTTCAGCACCGGCGGCACCCTCCATCGGGTCGCCGCCGATGCACCGGGCACCGCCCCCCTGCTCACGGCCCCTGGGTTCGCCCCGTACGACTTCATCCCCGAGTCCGAAGGTGTCGTGTGGATGCTCGAACGCCGCCGCCTCCTGCGCTTCGACCCCCGCCAACCCTCAGCCCCACCACGGTCGCTGCGCGCGCTCATCACCACCATCCAGCTCAACGGCTCGAACCGCCACCTCCTGAGCCCCGGGACCGTCCTGCCCGATCTCGCCCACGACGACAACTCCCTCACCGTCCGCTTCGCCGCCCCCGCCAACCCCTTTGGCTCCCCCGTGGCCTTCGAGGTCCTGCTCGAGGGCTCCGGCGAGCAGGCCAAACACTGGACTTCCGTCGGGATCGCCGGCTCGGCCTCGTTCAACCGCCTCAAGGAGGGCCGCTACACCCTCCGCGTGCGCCCGGTCGCCGGCACCCAGGTCGGCGGCGAGGCCCGCCTCGCCTTCATCATCCGACCGCCGTGGTTCCGCACTCCGCTCGCGCTCACGCTCTACGGCGCCGCCGCCACCGGCGCGCTCGCCTTCGCGCTCTGGTTCACCGCCTACCTGCAACGCCGCGAGAAGACGCGCCTCGCCCAGCTCGTCGCCGCCCGCACCAGCGAGCTCCACGCCGCCAACACGCAGCTCAGCGGCCAGATCCGCGAGACGACCGAGAAGTCCGCCGCCCTCGCCGCCAGCGAGGAGCGTTTCCGCGAGCTCAATACTGCGCTCGAATCGCGCGTCGCCCGCCGCACCTCCGAGCTCGCCTCCGCCAATGCCCAGCTGCAGGCGGCCAAGGAGGCCGCCGAAGCCGCCGACAAGGCCAAGAGCGCGTTCCTCGCGAACATGAGCCACGAGATCCGCACCCCGCTCAACGGTGTCATCGGCATGGGCCATCTCCTCCTGTCCACCGGGCTCAACCACGAACAGAAGGACCTCGTCGACACCCTGCTCTTCAGCAGCGAGACCCTGCTCTCCGTCATCAACGACGTGCTCGACTTCTCCAAGATCGAAGCCGGGCGCCTTGTCCTGGACGCCATCGACTTCGATCTCCACGACCAGCTCGAGCGCACCCTCGATCTCCAGTCCGGCCCCGCCCGCAAGAAGGGCCTCAAGCTCGTCCTCGACTACGCCGTCAACGCCCCCCGCCACGTCCACGGCGACGCGGTCCGCGTCCGCCAGGTCGTCCTCAACCTCCTGGGCAACGCCATCAAGTTCACCGAACGCGGCGAAATCGTGCTGCGCGTCCTTCCCGCCGAGCCGGCCTCGCCCGGTTGCGACCTTCGGATCGAAGTACAGGATACCGGCATCGGCATCGCCCCGGAGCACCAGGCCGGCCTCTTCCAGCGCTTCGTCCAGGCCGACAGTTCCACCACCCGCCGCTTCGGCGGCACCGGGCTCGGGCTGGCCATCTCCCGGCGCCTCGTCGAACTGATGGGCGGCCAGATCGGCGTCGTCAGCGCCCTCGGCGAAGGATCCATCTTCTGGTTTGTCATCCCCTTCACCCCGGCCCCGCCACCGGCCCCCGCTGCGTTGGCCGAGGACACCACCCTTGCCGGCCGCCGCCTCCTCGTCGTCGACGACAACGCGACGAGCCGCAAGGTGCTCCACCACCTCCTCCATCGCTGGCGCGTCGTGCACGCCGCCGTCGATTCCGCCGACACCGCCTGGCGCGAGCTCAACCGCGCCAGCGAGGCCCGCCAGCCCTACGAACTGGTCCTGTTCGACCACCAGATCGCCGGCCGCGACGGGCTCGATCTCGCCCGCCGCATCGCGACCGCCCCCAACCTGGGGAACCCCCGGTTGGTCATGCTCACCGCCCAAGGAGAGCGTCCCTCCGCCGCAACCCCCGGGGCGACCGTCCTCGCCGCTTGCGAATTCAAGCCCATCTCGGAAGCACGGCTGCGGGAGATCCTCGTCCGCGTCCTCGGCCAGTCGGAATCCGGCAACTCGTCGAAATCGGCGGCGAGCGCGGGCGCGGCCGAGCCCGCCGCGCTCCCCGGCTCGGCCCGCATCCTCGTCGCCGAAGACAACGCCATCAACCAGAAGGTCGCCCTCCGCCTGCTCAAGAGCGTCGGCGTGACGGCGACTCTGGTCGTCAATGGCCAGGAGGCCATCGACGAGCTTCGCCGCCAGCGCTACGACCTCGTGCTGATGGACGTCCAGATGCCCGTGCTCGACGGGCTCGAAGCCTGCCGACTCATCCGCAAGGCGCAGGCGGCCGGCGACCCGTCGTTCACCCCCGCCCCGCTGATCATCGCCATGACCGCCAACGCCCTCGCGGGCGACCGCGAGATCTGCCTCGCCGCCGGCATGGACGACTACATCTCCAAACCCCTCGCGCCAGAGGCCATCCGCGCCGTCATCGATCGCTACCTTCGCCCGGAGGTCCCGGGGAAGTAGTCCGCCCGCCCGCCGATCGCCCACGCCCGGCCTTGCCCGCTTTTTGACTCGGGCGCCGGCGCGGCCTAGACTCGCGGCAGCCGGATCACGCCGGCGCCCCCCTCGCCCCGTGCGACGCTCGCGCCGCCCGGGGCGCAGCATCGACCCAACCTTCCACCGGAGCCTGTCATGAAACTGCCGATCATCATCAACGAGGCCGGCAAGATCTACATCGAGGCCGTTCCCCAGTTGGCCTGGGGCAAGGCCAAGGAATGTACCTTCATCGGAGCGCTGGAAGCGGCCCTCGCCGTGACCGACACTCCCCACACCTACGAGAACCTAATGGGCTGGAGCGCCCTCGCCTTCCGCACCCGCTGGTATCACGGCACCACCGGCCGCCGCTGGTGCCCCTCCGGCCCGGTCGGCGAATCCGCCGAGGAACTCGACCTCCTCCGGCAGGCTATCGGGTGGGACCTCCCCACCGTCTCCGATTTCGGGAGTCCCGACCACCCGCGGGCGGAGTACGCGGCCGCCATCGTCCGGGACATCCGGGAAGGCCGGCCCGTCCTCGCCTACGACCCGCAGCTCAACGTCGCCGTGATCTTCGGCTTCGAGGACGAGGGGCAGATCCTCCTTGCCCGCGACTACATGTCCGACACGCCCGTCGCCCGCCTCCCGCTCGAGAAGCTCGGTTCGTTCCTCTGCTTCCTCGGCCACCGCCACGGCGGCCTCAACGCCCGCGCGGCCGTGCTCGACGGACTCGCCCGCGGGGTCGCCAACTGGCACCGCAGCCACGCGCCGGCCGAGTCCGGCCGCTACTGGTACGGTCGCGCCGCCCTCCTGAAGTGGCGGGAGGACCTCCAGCATGCCGATTCATTGGATACCGAGACACGCCAACTCCTCTTCTTCGTGGACTGGTGGGCCTTCGATGCGCTCGCCGATGCCCGCGCGGCCGCCGAACGGTTCCTGCGCCGCAACTCCGAGTACTTCCTCGGCCGCCAGCACCGCCACCTGCTCCAGTCCGCCGACCTGTTCGGCGAGGAGGCGAGGCTGCTCCGCCGCACCCTCGCCGAGAAGCAGGCCTTCCTCGGTCCCTGGACCGGCAAGTCCGCCGAACACTGGACCGCGCTGGTCCGCGAGCGCGAGGCCGCGCTGCTCGCCCATATCCTCGCGTTCGAGACCGAGGCGTTCGGCGAGCTCGAGAACATGCTCGACGCCGCCTCCGTGCCGCTCCACTCGGTCGAGACAACGGCGGCCTGATCGATCGGTCGCCCTCCCCACAACGCCCTCCCGCCCGGGAGGGCGTTGTTGCTTGCGCCGCAGCCGCGACCGGGGCGTCGCCCGATCCCGCCGCGGCCCGGCTCCGGCCGGCGCCATCATCCACGCCTGCGGCCGGGCCGACCACCTTCGCTTTGCCCGCCGGACGGCGGCCCTGACAGACCCCGCATCGGGTGCCCCTGCAACCTTGCTGGCTACCGTCCGGCATCCTGACGGCGCCGGCCGTGTTCTGTACGGCGGGCGACGGCAGGGGGCAGAAAACGAATCTGCGGCAGCACGGGGTGGAATCCCCGCGGGCGGGCACGGCGTGCACCGACTCGGGCCCCGATCCCGACTCCAAACGGGAGGCACCTCTTCAGCTCCGGCGTCGCGGCACCGCCCCTGTGGGCGACTCGTTGCGTCGGTTCCCCGAACACCTGTCCTGCCGTGCCCGCCGCTGCTTCGAGGAACTCCTGGATCGTGCCGCGAGTCATGTGCACCTCCTCTGGGACCGCGGGGAAGATACGCCCGCGGCCGCCCCGCCGCCAGTGGTCGCACGTGAAAATTCCGCCGCCGCGGGGTCAGCCGCCAAGCTCGCGAAAAAGGCGCGCCCGCGGGCGCGCCTCGGCTTGCGGTGGTGTGCGCTGCTCCTATTTCCCGCGCTTGGCCAGAATCGCCTCGATCTGGTCCATGATCGAGTTCATGCGCCGCACCAGCGCCTCGTACGGCGCCGGCGTCGCCAGATCCACGCCGGCCTTTTTCACCAACTCGTACGGGTGGTCGCTGCCGCCGGCCTTGAGCAGCCCGAGGTAAGTCTCCACCGCACCCGGTTCCCGGGCCAGGATACGCTCGGCGAACATCTGCGAGGCCGCGATCGAGGTCGCATACTGGAAGACGTAGAAGTTGCGGTAGAAGTGCGGGATGTAGGCCCACTCCACCGTCACCAGATCGTCGATCTTCAGCACCCCCTCCGCGTCGCCGTGGTGCCGGCGGAGGATGTCGCCGTAGATCCTGGTGAGCGCCTCGCCGGAGAGCGCGTTGCCCTTCTCGACCTCCTCATGGATGCGCAACTCGAACTCGGCGAACATCGCCTGGCGGAAGAACGTCCCCCGCAGGCCCTCGAGCGCGCTGCCGAGATAGAAGAGCCGCTCGTCGTCGTCCCTGGCGATCTTGAGCATGTGGTCGAGGAGGAGCGCCTCGTTGCAGGTCGACGCAATCTCGGCGGTGAAGATGCTGTAGTGGGCCAGCGGGGCGGGCTGGCTGCGGTTGGCCAGCACCGAGTGCATGCCGTGGCCCCACTCGTGCGCCAGGGTCGAGAGCGACTCGTAGTCGTCGTTGTGGTTGAGCAGTACGTACGGATGGGCGTCATGCACGCTGCCGCTCGAGTAGGCGCCGGAGCGCTTGCCCGGCCGCGGGTACACGTGCGTGTACCGGCCCGTCATGCTCCCGGTGATCCCGGCGACATAGTCGGCCCCGAGCGGCTGCACCGCGGCGAGCGTGAGCTGCTTGGACTGCTCATAGGGGAACGGCTTCTCGAGTTTCACGATCGGGGGATAGATGTCCCAGTAGCGCAGGTCGGCCACTCCGAGCATCCGGCCGCGCAGCTTGAAGTAGCGGTGGAGCGTGGGAAGGTTCGCGTTGGTCTGGTCGAGCAGCATCCGATACACGGACTCCGGCACGTTGTCGCCCGAGAGGGCCGCAGCCAGGGAGTTGGGATACTTGCGGACCCGCGCGTTGAACCAGTCGTTCTTCACCTGCGAGAACAGCGCCACACCGAAGGTGCGCTCATACTCCTTCATCTTGCCCCAGAACGCCTCGAACACCGCCTGCCGGTCGGCGCGGTTCGCCGCGGACCGCCAGCGCGTGTAGCCGGCCTGGTCGAGCCGCGCCTCGGTACCGTCGGCGAGCTTGATCGTGGGCCAGGGCAGGTCGGCGTTGGCGAGCACGCCGTAGAGCGAACTCGGCGCGTCGGCGATCATACCGACCGCGGAGAGCACCGACTCCGCCTCCGCCCCGAGTGTGTGCGGGGCCTGGCGCAGGGTGTCGAGAATCGGGAAACGGTAGACCTCCAACCCCGCCTCGGCGTCGAGGAATCCGCGCAGTTTCTGCTCGCCGACGGCGAGCAGCTCGGGGTTCACGAAGCTCCCCGCATTCGACAGCTCCGCGGCGAGCATGTCGATCTCCTGGCTACGCTCCATCGCCGGGGCGTCGCGGAGGTTCTCGTCGGAGGCCTGCGAGGCGTAGGAGCCGAGGCGGATGTATTGAGCCTGCAGATCCGTCAGCAGTTCCAGCGCCTGCCGCAAGGTCGCGGCGCTCTCGCCGAGGCGACCCTGGAAGTCCTTCAGTTTCGGCAGGTCGGCCACGAGCTTCGCCTTCGCGGCCTCGAAGGCGGCCTGGTCCTTGTAGAGCAGGGTGAGATCCCACACGTGATCGGGATCCGGAGTGGCCGTGGGCGCGGCCGGTGCGGCATCGAGGCAGGGCGCGAAGGCCAGGGAGACCAGCAGAAGGCGAGGGATACGCATGGCGCCTAGGTTACGAAAACGGCCCGAAAAACCAGCCACAAACCGACCCACCCCCGAGGTATGCAGCCGCCTCCACTCCGGTGTTCCGCGTTGCACGCCCGCTACTGCACCGGCCGCCACCGGCCGCGTTCTCCTCGCGGCGGCACGGATAGTCCGCCATTGACCGCCGGGGCCGGGCGCGCCGCCATCGGGCCATGCCGCGCTGCGTCACCGCCCATCCCAGCCCACGCTGTCCCGCGTGCCGATTGCCGGCCCGCTGGTGCATCTGCGAGGCCTACCGGCCCGCCGCCTGCCCGCTCGCAGTCGACGTGCTGATGCACTACTGCGAAGTGCATCGCCCGAGCAGCACCGGCCACCTGATCAAGCGCCTGCTGCCGGCCGCAGGCCTGCACATCGGTGGGGGTGGCCGGCCCCTCGACCGTGCCGCGATCGTCCGGCCCGGCCGCGAGCTCTGGATTCTCCATCCGCATGGCGAACCGCCGCCGGACGACGCCCGGGCCGAACAGGTCCAGGTGTTGCTCATCGACGGCAGCTGGAAACAGGCGTCGGACCTCCTGCGCTCGCTCGGCGGCTGGGGGCGCACAGTCAGCCTGCCCATGTCGGGGGCAAGCCGCTTCCACCTGCGTGCCCAGCAGGGCGACCACCAGTTTTCCACGATCGAG
>DAOOFR010000071.1:0-16842 GCA_035415285.1 Opitutaceae bacterium | reverse complement strand
GTTGTCCAGGGCCTTGGCGATGGCAGCCAGGGCGCCGACGCCCAGCGCGATGGGGCCGAGCGCGCCGGCCAGCACCCCCAGGCCGTTGGCCGCGCCGCCGGCGAAGATGGCCGAACCGCTGCCGAGCAGGCCGCTGACGCTGCCGCCGGCACCCCAAGCGCTGAGGCCGGACGCCAGGCCAGAGCCGAATGCGCCAGCACCACCCAGCACGCCGCGCCCCCCGCCGCGCCCGGCACCGGCCACACCGTGAACCGCTTCGCCGACCGCCAGTTCTCCCTCGGCGACACCCAGTACCTCATCGCCGAGATCACGCCCTTCGCCTTCAACTGGCGCTGCGACGTCTACGGCAACCTGCTCGCGTTCCTCATGAACCTGCTCGACCTCGACCGCGCGCGCACCGCGTTCCGGTTCATGTGGGGGGTCGGCGTGAACCAGCCCTGGCCCGTGGCCAACCTCTATCCCGTCGTGCAGTCCGGCGATCCCGACTGGCGCACCTACTACACGGTCAACCTCCTCAACCTCCCGCACCACTACCACAACGGCGGCCTCTGGCCGTTCATCGGCGGCCTGTGGGTCCGCAGTATCCATCGGCTGGGCCTGCACGAGGTGGCCCGCCAGGAGCTGCTCCGGCTCGCGCGGCTCAACCAGCTCGGCCGCGACCACGAGTGGGAGTTCAACGAATGGGCCCACGGCGCCACCGGCCGCCCCATGGGCAAGGCCTTCCAGGCCTGGAGCGCCGCCTCCTTCCTCCACGCCTGCCACGAGACCGAGCTCACCCCCGCGCACCTCGGCGGTTGAGCCGCGCCGCGCATCCGGTTCTTGCCGTCGACGGCCCGCCGCCCACGCTCTCCGCCGATGCCGCTCACCGACCAACAACGCACCCGCCTCGTCGGCCAGATCCGCGGCATCCCGCTGGGTTTCGGGGCGCTGATCCTCGTCGGCGCCGTGCTGCTCTGGCTCCCGTGGATGCACCGCCCGGGGGTCGCGTTGCCCCCGCTCGACGCGCTCTTCCTTTCCACCTCCGCCGTCTGCGTCACCGGACTGGCGACCGTCAACGTGGCCGAGACCTTCAACTTCGCCGGCCAGTTCGTGCTGCTCGGCCTCATCCAGTTGGGCGGCGTCGGCATCATGACCGCCGGCACGCTCTTCCTGATCCTGAGCGGCCGCCGCCTCTCCCTCGCCGACGAACATCTCATCCGCAACACCGTCGGCGGTCTGCGCACCGTCACCCCCTTCGCGGTCTTCCTCCACGCGCTGGGGTTCGTCCTCGTGCTCGAGCTGATCGGCGCCGCCGCGCTCTACCTCCTGCCCGCCGCCGGCGCGGTCGCGCGCTCGCCCGCCGACCTCTGGGACGCCGTCTTCCACTCGGTCAGCGCCTTCTGCAACGCCGGCCTCTCCACGTTTCCCGAAGGGCTGGTCCGTTGGCGCCACGAGCCCTGGCGACTCACCGTGGTCGGGCTGCTCGTCGTCGCCGGCGGCATCGGGCTGCTCGCGCTGGTGAATCTGCGTTTCTACTACTTCTGGCGCCGCGACCCGCGCGCCCGCGGCTACCTCACCGTGCAGGCCCGGCTCTCCCTGGTCGTCGCCGGCATCCTCCTGGTCGCCGGCACCGTGTTCGCCTTCCTCTCCGAATGGAACGGCGCCTTCAGCACCGGCGACCTGCCCGCCCGGCTCGGCGAGGCGGCCTTCCATTCCACGATGGCGCGCACCGCCGGCTTCAACACCGTCGAGGTCGGCGCGATGAGCCCCGCCACGCTGCTCGGCACGATGGCGCTCATGTTCGTGGGCGGCGCGCCCGGCTCCATGGCCGGCGGCATCAAGACCGTCACCTTCGCCCTGCTCGTCCTCGCCGCGTGGACCGCCCTGCGCCGCCGCGCCGCCATCGTGTTGTGGGGACGCTCGATCCCCGAGAAGCAGGCCTCGACCGCCATCCTCTTCACGCTCATCGCCGGCACCTTCCTGCTGGGCGGCACGATCCTGCTGCTCGTCTCCGAGCAGAACGCCCCCTCCGGGGCCACGAACCACCACTGGCTCGGCCTGATGTTCGAGGCCGTCTCCGCCTTCGGCACCGTGGGGCTCTCCACCGGCGTCACCCCGTTGCTCACCGCCGCCGGCAAGCTCATCGTCGTCGCCCTCATGTTCGGCGGCCGCGTGGGCCCCCTCATCCTCGCCCTCTATCTCGCTCGCCCGCCGGCCTTCTCCGGTGTGCGCTATCCGCCCGAAACCCTCACCCTCGGCTGATCCGTAGCCATGCAATCGGGCACCTTCAACTCTGCCGGACGCACGCTCTCAGTTGTAGGGTGCGACCTTGGTCGCACCGTCCGGGTGTCTCTCTGACGGAACGGTGCGAGCAAGCTCGCACCCCACACGAACTACATACCCTCGGCTGATCCCGCTTCTCCCTCCATGGCCAAACGCACCTTCATCGTCGGCGGCGGACGCTTCGGCTCCAGCCTCGCCACCCGCCTGAGCGAACTCGGCTGCGAAGTCGTCGTCGCCGACGCCAACACCCAGCGCGTGCAGGAACTCGCCGAGGACGGTTTCCGCGCCGTCGAACTCGACTGCGAGGACGCCGATGCCCTGCGCGCCGCCGGCGCGCTCGAGGCCGATGTCGTCGTCGTCGCCGTGGGCGAAAACATGAAGGGCAGCGTGCTCGCCACGCTCACGCTCAAGGAGCTCCAGGTGAAGCACCTGATCGGCCGCGCGATGGACGAGCGCCACGCCGCCGTGCTCACCCGCCTCGGCGCCGACGAGGTGATCGTGCCCGGGCGCGACATGGCCTACCGCCTCGCCGAGCGCATCCGCCGCGACTCCTTCAGCATCCGCATGCCGCTCCCCGGCGAATACCAGATGGGCGAGACCGTGCTCGGCGCCGCCCTCGCCGGCCGCACGCTGGGCGAGTTGCATCTGCCCGCCAAGTACAAGGTCAACGTCGTGCTCGTCTGCCGCAGCGTCGGCGACGAACGCCGCGTGCTCGAGCCCGCCCCCGAGCTCCGGCTCGAGCGCGGCGACACGCTCATCGTCGTGGGCCTGGCCGACCGGCTCGACACCTTCGAGAAGGCCGCCCGGGAATAGGCCCGGCGCCGCGCCACCCTCCCGGCACACCGCCCGCCCATGACACCCGAGACCTGGATCGTGCTCGGCCTGGTCGTCGCCATGATGGTGGCGTTCTTCACCGAGAAGTTTCCGCCCGAGGCGGTGGGGCTGGCCGGCGCCGTGGTGCTGCTGCTCTCCGGCATCCTCTCGCCCGTCGAGATGCTCTCGGGCTTCGGCAACCCGGCCACCGTCACCGTGGCGTGCATGTTCATCCTCAGCGCGGGGCTCCAGAAAACGGGTGCACTGGCCGCCCTCGGCGCCGTCCTCATGCGCACGGCCCGCTGGCCGTGGCTGCTGCTCCTGCTGATCATGGTCGTCACCGGCACGATCTCGGCGTTCGTCAACAACACCGCCGCCGTCGCCGTGCTGCTGCCGCTGGTCCTGCTCGCCGCGCGCGAGCGCAAGCTGCCCGCCTCGCGTTTCCTCATCCCGCTCTCCTACGCGTCGCAGTTCGGCGGAGCCTGTACGCTCATCGGCACCTCGACCAACCTGCTGGTCAACTCCATCGCGGTGAAGGCCGGCCTGCCCGCGTTCTCGATGTTCGAGTTCGCCCAGCTCGGCCTGCTGCTCTTCGGCGCCGGCACGCTCTACCTCTGGGTGCTCGGTCCGTGGCTGCTGCCCGACCGCGCCGCCACCGAGATGGTCGAGCGCTACGGCCTGGGCGAGTTCATCACCGAGCTGCGCGTCATGCCCGGCTCGCCGTTGATCGGGCGCGCCCTTGGCGCGGGCCGCCTCCCGGGCGACACCGCCGCGGCCCTCGTCGAGATCGTGCGCAACAAGTGCCACCTGCTCTCCCCGCTCGACGAGCCCCTGCAGGCCGGCGACCTGCTGCTGGTGCGCGGCGAGGCCAAGGCCCTGCTCGCCCTCAAGGACCGCCACGGCCTCGCCCTCAACCCCGAGTTCAAGCTGCGCGACGCCGTGCTGCAGGGCGGCGACCTCATGCTCGCCGAAGCCATCGTCGCCCCCGGCGCCCCGTTCGCCGGCCAGACCGTCGGCGACCTGCGCTTCGGCGACGAGCACGAGCTCGCCGTCCTGGCCCTGCAACGCCATGGCGCCGTGCTGCGCCAGCGCCTCGCCCACACCCCGCTGGAGATCGGCGACATCCTGCTCGTGCTCGGCCGCCGCGCCGCCGTGCACCGGCTCACCCACGACCGCGACTTCATCCTGCTGGGCGAGGTCGCCGCGCCGAAGCTGACCCGCGGCCGCGTGCCGTGGGCGCTGGGCATCATGGCCGCCGTGGTGGCCGCCGCGGCGATCGGCTGGATCGACATCCTGCCCGCCGCCATCCTCGGCGGCCTCGCGCTCTGGGCCACGGGATGTCTCAAAACCGAGGAGATCTTCGAGTCCGTGCAATGGCGCGTGGTCGTGCTGCTCGCGGCGATGATCCCGCTCGGCACCGCACTCGAGAAGACCGGCGGGGCGTCGTGGATGGCGCAGCACGCGCTCGCCCTCGCCGGCGGCGGCTCGCCCCTCTACGCCCTCGGCGCCGTCTACCTGCTCACCGCCGTGCTCACCGAGTTCATGAGCAACAACGCCACCGCCGTGCTGCTCGCGCCGCTGGCCATCGGCATCGCCCACTCGCTCGGCGTCGACCCCAAGCCCTTCCTGATGGCCGTGGCCTTCGCGGCCTCCACCAGCTTCGCCACGCCCGTCGGCTACCAGACCAACGCCATGGTCTACACCGCCGGCGGGTATCGGTTCACCGACTTCGCCCGCCTCGGCATCCCGCTCAACCTGCTCTTCTTCGCCATCGCGTTGTGGGGCATCCCGCGCTTCTGGCCGTTCTGACTCCGGGCCCCGCCCGGCCGCTCACCCAACCTTCGGGGTCCGGGGGGCGCCTTCGAGCACCGGCGCCTCACCCGCGGCTGGCGTCGCCGACGAACCGGGCAGCGGCTGCGCCGTCCCCGCGCGCCGGCGAACGGCTACGCGCTGGAAGAAGAGATTGTTGGGGATCTGCACGAGCCGCCCGTCATCGGTGGCCAACGTCGTGAAGAACAGGTTCAGGTCGGTCACGCGGCCGCGCACGGGATCGGGCAGCAGCTCCACCTCGTCGCCCATATGGAAGGGTCGCACGGTCAGCAGGAACAACGAGCACAGCACGTTGCTCAAGGTGCTCCACACCGCGAAGAACCCGATGGCGATCAACGCCAGCACCCCGCCCATCAGCGCGAAGAAATCCACGCCGAAGAAATGGTCCGCGAACGTGCTCAGCGCGATCAACAGCACCAGGAACCGGCCGGTGACCACCAGCGGCCGCAGGGTGAGGCGCGGGGCCTGCAACCGCACCGCGAGCCACTCCACCGCGCGCCCGACCAGCGCGGACGCGCCCAGCGCAAACGCCACCACCAGCACGACAAACACGACCTCCCGCAGATGCGCGACGAGTTCAGGGGGCAGCCGGGAGAGGAGTTCAGTCATTGTCGTTCCAGGGTTCGTCCCACTCGTTGTCGGCCAGGGCGAAGGCGGGCGTGTGCCGCGCCTCGGCCAGCGCCACGATCTGCTGCGCGATGCCCGTCCACGTGAACAGGCTGCGCGCCTTGTGCGCCCCCATCCGGGCAAGGCGCGCGCGCAGTCGGGGATACTTGAATGGCTTCATCATCGTGATACCGAGGTCCTCGGCATCGAACGGATCAGTGAACAACGCATGCCGTCCGAAGGTCAACGCCCGATGCAGGCCACCGTGCACGGTCACGACGGTCGGACACCCGGAGGCCATCGCCTCGATCGCGGTCATCCCGAACGGCTCGTAGCGGCTGCACAGCACGAACAGATCCGCGGCACGGTAATGGTCGGCCAGCTCCGCATCCGGGATGAAATGCCCGAAGGTGACCGTGTCGCCGAGATGCAGCTCCTCGACGATCGCCTGCAACTCGCCGAGGATGAGGCGCTCGCGCTCGTTGAGGTCCTCGCCGCCGATCGCCAGGTGCAACCGCGCCTCCGGTACTCGCTTCACGGTCACCGCGAACCCGCGCAGGAGCAGGTCGTAGCCCTTGTTGCGCGCCAGCCGGCCGAGCGCGAGGATCGTCGGCCCGCGGAAACCGAGCCTCCGCCGGAGCGACTGCCGCGTCGACTCGCTCACGGCGAAGAACCGCGCGTCGTCGTAGCCGGGCGGCACCATCTTGATGCGCTCCTCCGGCACATCGTAGTCGCCGACGAGCAGATCGGTCTGCTCGGGCGTGGTGGCGATGACCATGTCGGCCGCGGCGTAGAGCGCCGTCTCCTCGCGGATGCGGACATCGAAGTTGTATCCGGCGAGATCGGGCGCGCTCGCGCCCTCCGCCATCTGCTTCTCCTTCCACGAGCCGAGCGAGTGCGGCGTGTGGAGGTGCGGCACGTCGAGCACGTCGGCCAGGTGCTGACCGGCGATCCCGGCGTCCCAGTAGTGCGAATCGATGAAGGCGTAGCCGAGCCCTTCGGCGCGGATGATCCGCAGCGCGTGCTCGCACCACTCCGGGATGAACGCATGCAGGTCCTCCTTGCGGATGAACTCCGGCCCGCCGCAGGGCGCCCGGCGCAGCGTCACGCCGGGAGCGACCGGCTCCGTCGCCGGCTGGTCGGCGAACCGGCGCGTCCAGATGTCCACTTCGTAGCCGAGGGCGGCGAACTTCTTCGAGAGTTCCAGCACGTACACGACCTGCCCGCCGGTGTCGGCGGCGCCGAGCGGCGGATTGGCGGCCACATAGCCGTGGGTGGAGATCATCGCGATGCGGCGGGGCCGGGTCGTCGGCTCGCCGCGCGCGCGGCGAGCGGCCGAGGGTCGGGTCTTGGGTGTTCTCATGGCTCCACCCTTTCGTCCCGCCCACCAACGGCACAAGCGTGCGAGCGTACGTTTTTGGTTGGGCCGGCCAAGGCTGCGCCTATACCTCGCGCCATGGAGATGCACCAACTGCGCTACTTCGCGGCGGTCGCGCGCTGCGGGAGCATGATGGCCGCGGCCGCCAGCTGCCATGTCTCCCAGCCGGCGCTCTCGGTGCAGATCCGGAAACTCGAGGAGGAGCTTGGCGCCCCGCTCCTCGTGCGCGAGCCCCGCGGCGTGTCGCTCACCCCGGCGGGCGCCCGCACCCTCGTGACCGCCCGCCGCATCCTGCGCGAGACCGAGCAGCTGCGCACCGACGCCCGCCGCCGCGCCTTCCGGCAGCGCCCGGTCGTGCGGATCGCGGTCCAGTCCTTCGTGGCGAGCGAGCTGCTGCCCCGGCTCACCGGCATGTCATCGCTGGCCGGCGACAGTGCGGTCCAGCTGCAGTTCCGCGAGCGCACCCCGCAACAGGTGGCCGACTCGGTCGCCAACGGCAGCGCGGACCTCGGGCTGCTCGACCTGGGCGCCGCCTCGCTCGGCGCGTTGAGGACCGAGCTCCTCGCCCAGATCCCGTACGCCTGTTTCTGCCGGGAGAGTCATCCGTTCGCCACGCGCCGCGGCGTGCGGCTGGCCCAGCTGCTCGCCGAGCCGTTGCTGCTTTTCGAGCACACCCCGAACCTCCAGGAGCGGCTCGAACGCCTTGCCCGCAAACGCAACGCGGAGTTCGCGCCCCCCTTCCTGAGCGAGCAGGCGACGACCCTCTTCGAGTTCGTCGTCCACGGCGCGGGCGTGGCGGTGTTGCCGGCGTCGTTCGCCGCCCGCGCAAAACGCCGGCATGTGGCGGTGCGGCCGCTGCTCGATTTCACGGAGAAAGTCGCCCTTGGGGCGATCCTTCCGCCCGGGATGGAGCCCTCCGCCGCTGCGCAAAACGTGCTCGAACTGCTCCGCGGCCGCGCCTCCGAGTGGAACCGGTCCGGCCGCCGCGCCGCCTGACCCGACCGGCGTTTCCACGATGCCCCCGTCCCCCCGCACCGCCCTGCTCGTGATCGACATCCAGTGCGGCTGGTACAACGCCACGCCCGGGCCGCACGATGCCGACGGCACGCTCGCCCGGATCGACGACCTGATCGACCGCGCCCGCGCCGCCGGCCGGCCCGTGCTCTTCATCCAGCATGGCGAGCCGCCCGAATACACGCCCGGCACCGCCGGCTGGGAGCTGCATCCGCGGTTGCACCGGCAACCCGGCGACCCCGTGATCGCCAAGACCGCCTGCGACGCCTTCCTCGGCACCACGCTCGCCGCCGACCTCCGGCACCGCGGCATCGATACGCTGGTGGTCTGCGGCGCCGCCACCGAGTTCTGCGTCGACACCACGATCCGCCGCGCCGCCAGCGAGAGCTACCGCGTCGTCGTCGCAGCCGACGCGCACACGACCAAGGACCGCCCGGTCCTCGCGGCCGCGCAGATCATCGCGCACCACAACTGGGTCTGGGCGGAACTTTCCGCGCCGCACCCGCCAATGGTCGTGCCTGCCGCCGCGATCACCTTCGGGCCGGAGGCCGCACGCCCCTGACCTCGGCCCCGGCCGAGTTTGTCACGTAATACGTGACAAACTCCGGGGGCTCCGCGCCCGAGACGCCGGGCAGCGGCGGGGACCGCACCCGCTCGGCCCGGTGGCAAAAACCGCGCGCTACGGCGCGGGCGTCGTGCGGATGCGGTAGAACCGCCGCGGGCCGGTGTCGACCGTGCCCGTGAGGGTGCGCTCGGACCCGATGGTGCCCTCCGTGCAACCGGTGAGCTCCTGCCAGTCGGCGACGTCGAGGTCCGTGCAGTATTCAGGAGTATAGGTCCATCCCGGCCGCACGGGACCGAAGCGCAGGCGATACTGGCCCGGTTGCCCGGCCACCGTGGCGATCGCGAGATTCAGCTCCCCGTGCGGCAGACGCCCCGCGAAGGTCACCACCGAGCTGGCCGGCAGCGTGTAGGTGAACGCGCCCTCCGCCACCGCCACCGCGGACTGCGCCTCGAGCGACTGACTCGCCGAGGTCACCCACGGCGTGACCGTGTCGAGCGTGAGCCCCGCGAGCTTGAACCGGTGCTGGACCGGCACCGAGACGGTGTTGACCGCCACGATCGCCACCCGGCCGGAGGCGGGGTCCACGAAGGCGGTGATGCCGAGCGGGCCGGTGTTGTCCGCGACCCCGATGCGGTAGTCGCCCGGGTGGGCGAAGCGGCTGAACTGGCCCATCACGTACCCACGGCGCTGGGGCACCGCGTCGTTGTCGAGCAGGCCGTTGGCGGTACCGATGCACTTCCACCAGATGTAGGCGCTCATGTTCCCCACGGTGAGGCAGTCGACGATCTGCTGCGCCGTGCCGACGGCGGACTCGATCGTCTGCTCGTTGACGAGGTATTCGGTCATCCAGATCGGCTTCCCCTTCGCGCGCGCCAACGGGTAGTCGCGGATGGTGGCGCCGTAGAGGTGGCCGCCGATGTAGTCGACGTTGGCCGCGGCCGCGGGGTCGTTGAGCGTGGCGTCGGACACGGTCTGGCTGAATCCGAACGCCTCCGGCATCATCACCGGCGCGGCGATCCCGCCCGCGAAGTCGCGGCAGAAGGTCTGGAACTGCGCCGCGCTCCACTGGCAGCCCTCGTAGTCGGGATCGTAGTCGGGCTCGTTCTGCAGCGAGACGACCGAGACCGGCGCACCGCCGGCGGACATGGTGGCGAGGAATTGGTTCAGGTAGGCGACGTAGTCGGGATACTTCTCAGGCAACAGGTAGCCGTGGATCGTGCTGGCGTTGCTTTTCATGGACGCCGGGGGCGTCCACGGGGTGGCGAGGATGCGCGCCCCTCGCGCGTGGGCCCGGCTGCCGTTGATCACGGAGTTGGTGAAATTGCCGTCGGGCGAGATGCGCACGCGGATGAGCGTGAGACCGAACTGGCCCGGGCCCGTGCCGTAGAGCTGATCCATCTGCGACTCGGGCAGCGGATCCTGGCCGTCGTAGAGGAAGACGACGCCCGCGCCGAAGCCGTCGATCTGCTGGTGCACGACTCCGGCATCGACGGTGCACTCGGTGGGCGGCAGCGGGGAGTTGTCGACGGAGCCGTAGACCGCGAGGCCGAAGTCGCGCGCATTGCTGGTGTTGATCCACGCACGGCCGCGGTACGCCGCGCCGCCGGCATAGGTGTCGGCCGCGGAGCGGCTCCAGTTGAGCGGCGTGGTGCCGGCGACACCGGCCAGTTCGAAGACGTATTGGTAGCCCGCGAGCAACCGCACCTGGTCCTCCCCGGTGAAATCGAACCGCAGGATTCCGTTCGGCTGCGCCGTGTACGTGAGCGGCAGCCCGGCGCCACCGCCGAGCAGATTGTTGCCGGCGGCATAGGAACTGGGATCCGGGGCAACCCCGGTCACGCGATAGAGATTGAGGCGCACGGTCGCCGCCTCCGTGGTCCCCGTGCCGCCGCCGGCGTAGAGGCAGATCGACTGCAGCCTGTAGCTGTCGCCGCCGGTGATGGTGAACGACTGGCCGTAGCTGGTGGTCGTGGCGCCGCCGAAACTCTCGGCGACGGTCAGCTGCGCTTGCGGGTTGGCGGCGCTGCTCAGCAGAGGCGTGCCGGGCCAGCTGGTGGCGCCGGGGCCGGTGTTCTGCACGACCGTCACACCGGCAAAAAGCGGAACGGGGCAGAGCCCGATCAGCAGAAACGGAACGACGTGGCGGAGCCAGGCGGGAAGCGAGCGGAGCGGCAACATGTGGGGGAACGATGCGGCGAGGGCGGCGGACGACGCCAGGCACCTTCAAGTTTTGGGGTGGCGGGAGAACTCGGCGACTTGCAGCGCGAATGATTCCACCGCGCCCCGCCAACACGATCCGCGGGGCGGTCGACGTGCACGAACCCGCGCGCGCGGCGGGCGGTGCCCGGGCCGCAACTCCCCGCACCGCGCGCCGTCAGCCGCGCCGCTGCCGCGCCCGGAGCCGCCGCAGGAAGCCGCGGCCCTGCCAGAGCACGAGCAACAGGTTGGCCACCGCGACGGCGAGCGCCGCGTCGCCGCGCCGCAGCCACAAGGCGACCACGGCCCCGCCCAGCGCCGGGGCGGCCAGCAGCGCGTACAGAAAGGCGTCGCTCGCACGCAGCCACCGGCTGCGCCACTGCCACGCCAACGTCGCAAGATAGAGCACGCCGCCGAGGCCGGCCGAGAGCAGCACGCAGAGCACCGCGGTGTCGGCCTGACCGTCGCGGCGCAGGGCCGTGGCCAGCAGCAGGAGCAGGAACTGGTTGAAGACGCCGAACCCGAGCACGAGGTCGAAGATGAGCTGCGGCGAGATCGGGAACTTCTCGCCCTCGATGCCGAGCTGGTCGGCCAACGCGCAACCGGAACAGCAATACGCCTTCGCGCCCGCCGCCGGCCGGGCCGGCGCGCGGAACGGCAGCCCGCAGTAGTCGCAGGTCAGGCGCTCCATGAGAGCCTCCGGGGCAGGAGCCTGCTTGCAGGCGATTCCGTGTTCCACGTCACCTGCCCCGGATCGCCTGCAAGCAGGCTCCTACAGGTGATGGCTACAGCGCTCATTCCGCCCCTCACTCCTCCCCGCTCGGGTCGAGGTGGCGGATGATGATCTCCTGCAGCGAGGCCAGCAGCATGTACGAGGTGACGGCGATGCGCTCCTCCTTGTTCAAGCGCGCGAAGTCGATCTCGCCGGTCTCGAGCGCGGAGTCCGCGATCGCACCCAGCTTGCGGTTACGCAGCTTCAGCCGCAGCGCCGAGGCCGCCCGCAGCATCGGCTCGCAGTCCTCCGGGCCGAACTCCGCCGTGCCATCGCGCCGGAACTCCTCGGTGTCGAAGATCGCGGCGAAACGCGTCTGGTCGTCCTGGCTCTGGCTGGCGATGTCGGCCCGCCAGTCGCCGCGGAAGTCCTCCTCGATCGCGTCGAGGTTCGGCTCGAAGGCGAGCGCGGCGGCGCCGGTTTCCCGGGCCAGAGGCAGGAGGAACTCGAGCAACGGGCCCACGACCGGCGCCGGCAGTTTCAGTTCGAGACGCTTATTTTCCATCGCTGCTGTGTTCGATCCGGGCCGAGAGCTGCCAGGTCTGGAGGGTCTGCGCATAGGCCTCGGCGCGCTCGCGCTCGCCGGACCACACGACCGAGCGACCCTTTTTGTGCACCTCGAGCATGTGTTTGCGCGCCTTGGCCTCGGTGAAGCCGAGGACCTTTTTGAAGACGAGCACCACGTACGACATCAGGTTCACCGGGTCGTTGTGCACGACGACCAGCCAGGGCGTGGTCGGCTGCGGCACGGTCTTCTTCCGTGTCGCCGTCTTCCGTTTCGTCTTGGGCGCCGCGACGCTCATGCCTGCGGGTTGGCCGCGGCCGCGCAGTCGCGCACCGTCCGGGCGAGCTTCTCGGCCGCCTCGGCCACGGGCACCTTGGCGACATCCTTGGAATTGCGCAGCTTCAGCTCGACGACGCCCTCCTTCAGTCCCTTGCCGCCGATCGTCACGCGGACCGGGATACCGATGAGGTCGGCGTCCTTGAACTTCACGCCCGGCCGCTCGTCGCGGTCGTCGATGAGCACTTCGGCGCCGGCGGCCTCGGCCGCGGCGGCGAGCGTCTTCCCGAGCTCGGCGATCTCCGGCACCTTCGGGTCGAGCAGCGTGACGATGACGTGGTACGGGGCGACGTTCCACGGCCAGCGCAGGCCGTCGGCGTCGTTGGCCTGCTCGATCACGGCCTGCAAGGTGCGGCTGATGCCGATGCCGTAGCAGCCCATGACCATCGGCTTCACCTGCTTCTGGTCGTCGGTGTAGGTGGCGTTGAACTTCTCCGAATACTTCGTGCCGAGCTTGAAGACGTGGCCGACCTCGATCGCGCGGGCGATCTTCAGCGGCTGGCCCGACTTCGGGCAGGGCTCGCCCTCGCGCACGCGGCGGAAGTCGCCGAACTTCGTGATCGCGAGGTCGCGGGTCACATTGACGTTGCGCAGGTGGAAGCCGTCCTTGTTGGCGCCGGTGACGCCGTTGCCGATCAGGCGGATCGCGTTGTCGGCGAAGATGCCGGCGAGCGCGCCCGCGTTGGCAATCGAGCCCTTCACGGCGCCGAGCGAACCGGGCTTCGCACCCATCACCGGCACGATCTCCTCCGGCGTGGCCGGACGGAAAAGAGTGAACCCGAGCGAGCCGAGCTTCGCCTCCTCGAGATCGTCGCAGCCGCGCAGGATCACGAGGAACGGCTTGCCGTCGCCCATGTACACCAGCGTCTTGAACTGGCGGTCGGCGGCCACGTGGTACGGCTCCTTCGTCAGCGCGTTGATCGTCGTGGCGCCGGGCGTGGCGAACTCCTCGATCGCGCCCGCCGGGGCGGCGTCGGCGAGATCCGCGGGAATGATACCGCTGGTGGCCTTCTCGCGGTTGGCCGCGTAGCCGGAGGCCTCGCAGTAGACGACATCGTCGTCGCCCACCTCGGCGGGCACCATGAACTCGTGCGAGAACGCGCCGCCCATCACGCCGGTGTCGGCCTCGACGCTGATGGCCTTCAGCCCGCAGCGGGCGAAGAACTTCTGGTACGCCTCCTTCATCTTCTGGTAGCTGACGATCGCCGCGGCGTCGTCGGCGTCGAAGGAGTAGCCGTCCTTCATGACGAACTCACGGGCACGCATCAGGCCGTAGCGCGGGCGGATCTCGTTACGGAACTTCGTCTGGATCTGGAAAATGTTTTTCGGCAGGTCGCGGTAGCTGGTGACGTCGCCCGCGATGAGCGGCGTGACCACTTCCTCGTGCGTCGGCCCGAGCACCATCTCGGGCTCGGCCGGGCCGCGCTTGCCCGCGCCGGCACTGGAAACCGAGTACATGACCTCGCGCACGGCGTTCCAGCGCGGGCCCGCCTGCCAGGTCTCCGCCGGATGGAGATGCGGCATGAGCACCTCGATGGCGCCGGCGCGTTCCATCTCCTCGCGGCAGATCTGGCTGATCTTCTGAAGCGCCTTCAGGCCGAGCGGCAGGTAGGTGTAGACGCCGCCGGTGAGCTTGCGGACCAGGCCGGCGCGCAGCAGCAGCTTGTGCGACGCGATCTCGGCGTCGGCGGGGCTTTCCTTGAGCGTGGGAATGAAGGTCTGCGACCAGAGTTTCATGCGAAACGCCGAGGAGAAGCGCCGCCCCCAGCCGGGGCAAATGCTATTTGCGGCAGCCAGGCCGATGCCGTGTTGCTGCTCACGCTCGCCTCGGCCGAGGCGGCGACGGCGCCGCGGTAACGCGAGGTCCCGTCGCGGTCGCTCAAGCCGCCGTGGTTTTCTCCGCACGCCCGGCGTGCGTGAACGCCACAACCTTCTGCAACGCCTCCCCGAGCACCGGGAAACTGGTCGGCTTCTGCATCCGGTACAGCAACGAAGGGTGTTCGCGGTGGTCGGACATCGCGTCGTCCTGCTGCGCGGTCAGCAGCATGCAGCCGAGGTGGGGGTCGACCGACTCGAGCCACGTGATGAACTCCAGCCCGTCCATCCGGGGCATCCGCAGATCCACGACCACGGCATCGTAGGCGACCGGGCCGTCGGTGCGCAGCCGGGCCTGGGCCTCGATCGCATCCGGGCAGGCCTCGACCAAGAACCCCATGCGTTGCAGCCCGCGCGCCAACATCATGCGCGAGGGCGGATCGTCCTCGATGACGAGGACACGAGCGTTGCTCATGGTGGGGAGGAAGGGGATCACAGCTTGACGGCTCCGTGGGTTACCTGATCGCGCAACAGCTTCGTCACCGCCTCGAGCACATCGGGCTGGACGGCGAGCAGGCGGTCGGGCGCGAAGCCCTGGGCGAGCAGCAGCTCGGAATCGAGTTCCATGAGGAACCCGTCCTCGGCCACGCCGGGGCCGATCGCGGTCGCGACGAACTTCGCCGCGTGCAGGTGCGCCATGAGCACCCGATGCTGCTCCGGGATGCCGGCGGGGTGGTCGGAGTGGCGCACGACCTCCGTGAGGTTCTCGGGGAACTTCCAGATCTCCAGCAACCGGGCGCCGACGAGCGCCTGATGGTAGCCGAGGATCTCCGCTTCGGCCTGCCACCAGGTGCAGTTGGTCGCCTTCTGATGGTCTCGGACCGCACCGAAGAACTCGCCGCAGGCGAAGGCGATGGCGAGTTTGCCGATGCCCTGGATGAGACCGGCGGTGTAGGCGAGTTCCTTGTCCACCTTGCCGGAGTCCTCCGCCAGCTTCTCGGCCGCCACGGCGACACAGAGCGAATGGCGGCAGAAATCCCCGGGCTCCCAACCGTAGCCCTCGACGGGGTGGTTGAACCAGCGGCTGCCGAGCGTGGTCACGGCGAGCCGGTAGATCTCGCGGAAGCCGAGCCGTAGGATCGCTTCGGAGACGGTCTCGCACTCGGCGCCCACGCCGAAGAACGCCGAGTTGGCCAGCCGCAGCGTGGCGCTGGCGAGCGCGGGATCGACCACGATGATCGCCTCGAGCTCGTCGGCCGTCGTGCCCTCGTTGGCCAGCGCCTTCGAGAGACGCGGCAAGAGCACCGGCGAGCACGGAAGGCGGGCGGCCTTCTCGCAAACCTCCTCGATGCAGGGCACGTTGGGCAGTGGCATGACGGTTTCCTCAGGCGGCGCTCAGCAGCGAGGCCGGGTCCAGGATCAACGCAATGTTGCCGTCGCCCAGGATGGCGCAACCGGCCACGCCGGGCAGGCCCTGCATCAGCGCCCCCAGGCTCTTGATGACGACCTCCTGCTTGCTGACCATCTCGTCGACCAGCAGGCCGCTGGTGCGGCCGGAGAACTCGACGATGACGACGATGCCCTCGGAGGGGTTGTGCGCCTTCGGCTCGATGGCGAACTTCTGGTGCAGGCGGTGCAGCGGGATGATCTTGCCGCGCAGGTCGAGCACCTCGCCGCGGCCCTGCACGGTGGAAAGCGTCTCGGCGGCCGGCCGGTAGGCCATCTTCACCGAGGTGGTCGGCAGGATGAAACGGTCCTCGCCCACCTTCACGATCAGGCCGTCGATGATCGCCATCGTCAGCGGCAGGATGATACGGAAGCGCGAGCCTTTGCCCAGCTCCGACTCGATCTCGATCTTGCCGCGCAGCTTCTCGATGTTGCGGCGGACGACATCCATGCCCACCCCGCGGCCGGAGATGGAGGTGACCTTCTCGGCGGTCGAGAAACCGGGCAGGAAGATGAGGTTGAGGATCTCGTCCTCGGAGAGCTTGTCCCCCTCGGAGACCAGCCCCTGCCGGATCGCCTTGGCGAGCACCTTCTGCGGGTCGATGCCACGACCGTCGTCGGACAGCTCGAGCACGATGTTGCTGCCCTGATGGTAGGCCTTCAGCTGCACCTTGCCGGCCTCGGGCTTGCCGACCTTCAAGCGGTCGGCGGCGGGTTCCAGCCCGTGGTCGAGCGAGTTGCGCACCATGTGGACCAGCGGGTCGTTGATCTCCTCGACGACCGTGCGGTCGAGTTCGGTGTCCTCGCCCTCCACGCTGAAGCTCACCTTCTTGCCGCAGTCGCGCGCCAGGTCCCGGGCGAGCCGCTCCATCTTCTGGAACGTCGCCTTCACGGGGATCATGCGCAGCGACATCGAGGTGTGCTGCAGCTCCTTGGTGATGCGGGTGACCTGCGCGAGGTTGCGCTGGAGGGAGTTGTTGGTGTCGAGCAGGTGCCGCGCGCTTTCCTGCAACTGGCTCTGCACGATCACCAGTTCGCCCACGACATCCATGAGCGAGTCGAGCTTCTCGGTGTTGACGCGGATGGTCGACGGCCCGCCGGACTTCTTCGTCGCGGCCGCCATCGCGTTCGCACTGCCATTCTGGGCCGCAGCAGCGACCGCGGCCGGGGAGACTTCCGCAGGCGCCACGGGCTCAACCGTGGCGGCAGGCTCCGCGACGGGCGCCGGGCCGGCCGGCACCACCGGTGGCGGCGGCTGTGCGACGGCCGGCGCCACGGCGTTGCCGCCAGCGGCCAGCGTCTTC
>DAOOFR010000070.1:0-16914 GCA_035415285.1 Opitutaceae bacterium | reverse complement strand
TCCTCGATCCCAAACTCCCATGCCCAGCTTGACTTCATTATTGCCTGTCTGAAGCCCCGGGCCACGCCGCCGCCGCGTACCTCTTCCGAAATTTGTGTGCATCAGTGTGCATTAGTGGTTCCCTTCCGACTGCCCGATACAACGCGATGCTCGCCCGCCGCCCACTCCTGACTCTGGCTCCGCTCGCCGCCTGCGCGCTCGCGCTGGCGCTGGCCCTCGCCGGCTGCGGCAAACGCGAGACCGCGGTCGACCGCGCGAACCGCGAGCAGGTCCTCCTGGTGAGCGCCGGCGCCGGACTCACCGACCTCGACCCCCAGCTCGCCACCAGCGTCGGCGAGTTCAACGTCCTGCTCGCCTTCTTCGAGGGGCTCACCGATCTCGATCCCGCTTCGCTCGAGCCCGTGCCCGCCATTGCCGAGCGCTGGGAAACCTCGACCGATGGCCGCACGTGGACCTTCCATCTCTCGCCCGCCGCGCGTTGGAGCGATGGCCGCCCGCTCACCGCACAGGATCTCGTCGCCTCCTGGCGACGTCTGCTCTCGCCCGCCCTCGCCTCCGACTACGCCAGCCTGCTCCACTGCCTCGCCGGCGCCGAGGATTTCCACCGCGGCCGCACCGCCGACTTCTCCCGGGTCGGCGTATCCGCCCGCGACGACCACACGCTCGAACTGCACGTCACCCACCCGACGCCCGAACTCCCGGCACTCCTCGCGCTCCCGCCGCTCTTCCCGGTGCCGCTGCACGTCATCGCGCAAAACGGCGCCACGGATCGTCGCGGCAACGCGTGGACCCGCTGCGCCACCTTCGTCGGCAACGGCCCGTTCCGGCTCACCCGTTGGCGTTACGGCCAGCAGATCGACGCCGAGCGCTCGGCCACCTATCGCGCCGCCGGCGCCGTCCGGCTGCACGGCGTGCGGTTCCAGCTCACCGAGAATCTGGAGACCGAGGAGCGCATGTTCCGCGCGGGCCAGCTCCACGTAATCAGCGCCCTGTCGATCGGCCGCATCCCCGAATGGCGCCGCCAGCAGTCGCCCGCGCTGCGCACCGTGCCCTACTTCGGCACGGATTTCCTGCGCGTGAACACCTCCCGCCCGCCGCTCGACGATCCGCGCGTCCGCCGCGCGCTCGCGCTGGCCATCGACCGCGAGCAGCTCGCCGCCCGCGCCCTCCTCGGCACCAAGAGTCCCGCCCCCACGCTCGTCCCGTCCGGATTCCCCGGCTACGAGCCGCCCGCCGGCCAGGCGCTCACGCTCGCCGAGGCGCGCCGGCTTCTCGCCGAGGCCGGTTACCCCGAGGGCAAGGGGCTGCGTCCGCTCCAGCTTCTCTACAACAGCTCCGATCAGCACCGCGTGGTGTTCGAGACGATCCAGGAAATGTGGCGCCGCGATCTCGGCGTGCAGGTCGAGCTCGCCAACCAGGACGAGAAGATCGTCCGCCAGAACCGGAAGCTCGGCGAGTACGACCTGCTCCGCTCCTCCTGGACGGCCGACTACAGCGACCCGCTCACGTTTCTCGATGTCTTCACCGCCGCCAGCGGCAACAACCACACGCGCTGGGCGAGCGCCGAGTACGACCGCCTGATCGCCGCCGCGCGCGACTCCGCCGCTCCGGCCGACCGCAACGCCGCGCTGGCCCGCGCCGAGGCGTTGCTGCTCGTCGAGGCGCCGATCATCCCGCTCTACCACTACACGAACTTCTATCTCGTGCACCCCGCCGTGCGCGGCTGGTCCGGCAACCCGATGGACCGCCGCCCGCTCAAGCAACTCTGGCTGGAGCCGGCGCCATAGCCGTCCGGCTCAGCCAACGATTCAGCCGTAGGGCGCGAGCTCGCTCGCGCCGTCGGGGCCGGGCGACGCGCAGCGGCCTGGGCAAGCTCAGGCCCTACGACCCGATGGTCGCGACACAACAGAGCGAAGCGCGGGCCGATCGCCCGTTTGCACCTCAGCCGGAGAGCCGGCGCTGCGCGGCGCAGGCCTCGATCAACTTCTCGAGCCGTTGCGCGCGCGTCTCCGGTTTCTTGGCGCCCACCACCCACTTCGTCACCGCCCGGCGGTAGCTCGGCGGTAGTTTCTCAAAGTACGCCCAGGCAACGCGCCGGGACCTGAAGCGCCGCTGCTCCGCCGCCGACAACTCCAGCGGGCTCTTCGCGGCGGCGAGCGCCCGGTCCGCGGCGCCCTCGCCCCGTCTCGCGAAAGCGGCCAGCCCCGCCGACTGCATCCGCCCTTCGGCCTGCAGTGCGTGCACCCGGGCGATGTTCACGTCGCTCCACGCAGAGCGCGCGCGCCGCGGCGTGAACCGCACCGTGTAGCTGTCGGCATCGAGTTTCCGGCGGATGCTGTCGATCCAGCCGACGCACAGCGCCTCGTCGACCGACTCCGGCCAAGTGACGCTCGGCACACCGGTCGCCTTCTTCATGTAGGCAACAATGAGCTCGTCCGCCGTGGCCGCGTTCTCGGCAAACCACTGGCGAAGCGCGGCAGCATCGCGGAAAAACTCGGGCTTGGCAGTCATTGATGTTGGTTCGCGCAATCCCGGAGGAGGCGGTAGTCCCCACAGCAAGTCTCCTGCTGGAGGGGACTTGCGGCGCGTGTGCCAGCCCGGATGTCACACCCCGATAGACGCCTAGTCAACCTGTCACACTTCGGCCGTCGGATGACACACCCCGAGCCGCCAGTGGGTGCGCCATTTCTATCGCTAGTATCTTATTATTAACCGCTTACATATTCCATATCCCGCTGGCACCCAGTTTGCAGAAGAAGGCCCATCGCGCACTGCACCAACCCGCGCGCCCACCACTTCTGAGGACTTTCACATGAGCAAAATCATCGGCATCGATCTGGGAACCACCAACTCCTGCATGGCTGTACTGGAGGCGGGTGAGCCCGTCGTCATCCCCAACGCCGAAGGCGCGCGCACCACGCCTTCGGTCGTCGCGTTCACCAAGACCGGCGAGCGCATCGTCGGCCAGGCCGCCAAGCGCCAGGCCGTGACCAACCCGAAGAACACCGTCTTCTCGGCCAAGCGTTTCATCGGCCGCAAGTTCTCCGAGGTCCAGAACGAGGCCAAGAACATGCCGTTCAAGGTCGTCGAGGGGAAAAACGGCGACGCCTACATCGAGGTCGAGGTCGGCGGCAAGACCGAGCGTTTCGCCCCCGAGCAGATCTCCGCGATGGTGCTGGCCAAGATGAAGGCCGATGCCGAGGCCTACCTCGGCGAGCCCGTCAAGAAGGCCGTCATCACCGTGCCCGCCTATTTCAACGACGCCCAGCGCCAGGCCACCAAGGACGCCGGCGCCATCGCCGGTCTCGAGGTCATGCGCATCGTCAACGAGCCCACCGCCGCCTCGCTGGCCTACGGCCTCGACAAGAAGAAGGACGAGACCATCGCCGTGTACGACCTCGGCGGCGGCACCTACGACATCTCCGTGCTCGAGCTGGGCGACGGCGTCTTCGAAGTTCGCGCCACCAACGGCGACACCCACCTCGGCGGCGACAACTGGGACGACACCCTCATCAACTGGCTCGCCGACTCCTTCAAGAAGGAGTCCGGCATCAATCTCCGCGGCGACGCCATGGCGATGCAGCGCCTGAAGGAGGAGGCCGAGAAGGCCAAGATCGCCCTCTCGTCCGCGCAGAGCTACGACATCAATCTCCCCTTCATCACCGCCGACGCCTCCGGCCCGAAGCACCTCAACGTCACCCTCTCCCGCGCCAAGCTCGAGCAGCTCTGCGAGAGCCTCGTCCAGCGCACCATCGCGCCGTTCGAGGCGTGCTTGAAGGATGCCGGCATCGCCAAGGACAAGATCGACGAGCTCGTCCTCGTCGGCGGCATGACCCGCATGCCCGCCGTCATCGAGCTCGCCAACAAGCTCGCCGGCAAGGACGCCCACCGCGGCGTCAACCCCGACGAGGTCGTCGCCGTGGGCGCCGCCGTCCAGGGCGCGGTGCTCTCCGGCCAGAAGGACGACGTCATCCTGCTCGACGTCACCCCGCTCACCCTCGGCATCGAGACCGCCGGCGCCGTCTCCACGCCGATGATTCCGCGCAACACCACCATCCCGACCAAGAAGTCGCAGGTGTTCTCGACCTACGCCGACAGCCAGACCGCCGTCGACATCAAGGTCCTCCAGGGCGAGCGCCCGATGGCCAGCGACAACAAGATGCTCGGCAACTTCCGCCTCGACGGCATCCCGCCGGCCCCGCGCGGCACCCCGCAGATCGAGGTCACCTTCGACATCGACGCCAACGGCATCCTGCACGTCACCGCCAAGGATCTCGGCACCGGCCGCGACCAGAAGATCTCCATCACCGGTTCGTCCGGTCTCACCAAGGACGAGGTCGAGCGCCTGCGCAAGGAAGCCGAGGCCCACGCCGCCGAGGACCAGAAGAAGCGCGAGGCCGTCGAAACCAAGAACATCCTCGATCAGGCGATCTACCAGTCGGAGAAGATGTTCAAGGATCTTGGCGACAAGTGCCCGGCCGACAAGAAGGCCCCCGCCGAAGCCGCCATCGCCGAAGGCAAGAAGGTGCTCGAGAACACGAGCGCCTCGCCCGAGGAGATGAAGGCCGCCGCCGAGAAGATCAACGCCGCCATGCAGGCCATCGGCAGCGAGATCTACTCGAAGGTGAAGCCCGAAGGCGCCGCCGGCGCCGGCCCCGAGGCCGCCCAGCAGGGCGCGGCCGAAGAGCCCAAGAAGAAGGCCAAGAAGGACGGCAACGTCGTCGACGCCGACTTCGAAGTCGTCGACGACAAGGACGAGAAGAAGTAAGGCCGGGAAGATTTTGGGAGTCAGGAGCGGGAACTCGCGCTAGGATCTCCGATTCCTGATTCCCTGATTTCCACATCTCCCCGCTCTCCGTTCTTCCATTCCGCAATCCGCATTCCGAATTCCGCAATCTCCTCGGCGCCCTGCGCCGATCCAACCTCCCAACCAAACCAGTAACCCAAGCAACTCATCCATGAGCACTGCCAAACAGACCATCAAGCCCCTCGGCGGCCGCATCCTCCTGAAGCGCGTCGAAGAGAAGGAACAAATCAAGGGCGGGATCATCATCCCCGACTCCGCCAAGGAGAAGCCGCAGGAGGCCGAAGTCATCGCCCTCGGCACCGGCAAGCGCGACGACAGCGGCAAGGTCATCCCCTTCGAGGTGAAGGCCGGCGACCGCGTCCTGATCTCCAAATACGGCGGCACCGAGGTCAAGGTCGACGACCAGACCTTCATCATCGTCAACGAAGACGACATCCTCGGCGTCATCGCCTGAGTCACCCACCAACCCTAATTTCGATCCGTTATCACCATGGCTAAGAAACAACTCCTTTTCGACGAAGCCGCCCGCCGCAAGATCCTCGGTGGCGTCAAGACCCTCGCCCAGGCCGTCAAGGTCACCCTCGGGCCCAAGGGCCGCAACGTCGTCATCGACAAGAAATTCGGCTCCCCGAAGATCACCAAGGACGGCGTCACCGTCGCCAAGGAGATCGAGCTCCGCGACCCGTTCGAGAACATGGGCGCCCAGATGGTCCGTGAAGTCGCCCAGAAGACCGCCGACATCGCCGGCGACGGCACCACCACCGCCACCGTGCTCGCCGAGTCCATCTACCGCGAAGGCCTCAAGTCCGTCACCTCCGGCGCGAACCCGATCTACCTCAAGCGCGGCATCGACAAGGCCGTCGAGGCCGCCGTCGTCGAGCTGAAGTCCATCTCCAAGAAGGTCACCGGCCGCGAGGAGATCCGCCAGGTCGCCGCCGTGTCCGCGAACTGGGACTACGACATCGCCGACAAGATCGCCGAGGCCATGGACAAGGTCGGCAAGGACGGCACCATCACCGTCGAGGAGGCCAAGTCCATCGAGACCACCCTCGACGTCGTCGAAGGCATGCAGTTCGACAAGGGCTTCATCTCGCCCTACTTCGCCACCAACGCCGAGGCCCAGGAGGCCGTGCTCGAGGATCCGTACATCCTCCTCTTTGAGAAGAAGATCACCTCCCTCAACGACCTCCTCCCCGTCCTCCAGGAAGCCGCGAAGACCGGCAAGCCCCTCCTGATCATCGCCGAGGACATCGAGGGCGAAGCCCTCGCCACCCTCGTGGTGAACAAGATCCGCGGCACCATCAACGTGTGCGCCGTCAAGGCCCCCGGCTTCGGTGATCGCCGCAAGGCCATCATGGAAGACATCGCCATCCTCACCGGCGGCAAGTTCATCACCGAGGACCTCGGCATCAAGCTCGAGAGCACCAAGCTCGCCGACCTCGGCCGCGCCAAGCGTGTCACCATCGACAAGGAGAACACGACCATCATCGAAGGCGCCGGCCAGGCCGCCGACATCCAGGGCCGCGTGAAGCTCATCCGTCGCCAGATCGACGAGACCACCTCCGACTACGACCGCGAGAAGCTCCAGGAGCGCCTCGCCAAGCTGGCCGGCGGCGTGGCCGTCATCAACGTCGGTGCCGCCACCGAGGCCGAGATGAAGGAGAAGAAGGACCGCGTCGACGACGCCCTGCACGCCACCCGTGCGGCCGTCGAGGAAGGCATCGTCGCCGGCGGCGGCGTCGCCCTGCTGCGCACCATCAAGGCCCTCGACAAGGCCATCGAGAAGCTCGAGGGCGACGAGAAGCTCGGCGCCAAGATCGTGCGCCGCGCCGTCGAGGAGCCGCTCCGCCAGCTCTGCTTCAACGCCGGCATCGAAGGCTCGACCGTCGTCCAGGAAGTCCTGCGCCGCAAGGCCAACGAGGGCTACAACGTCGCGACCGGCGAATACGTCGATCTCGTCGCGGCCGGCGTGCTCGACCCGACCAAGGTCGTGCGCTCCGCCCTCCAGAACGCCAGCTCCGTCGCCGGCCTGCTGCTCACCACCGAGTGCCTCATCACCGAGGAGCCGGAGGAGAAGAAGCCCGCCATGCCCGCCGGTCCCGGCGGCGACATGGACTACTGAGCCTGTTCGCCGATCGCTCGCCGGCGCGTCGCCTGACGACGCCCGACCAGCCATCACTCGCCCCGCGGCCGCAAGCCGCGGGGTTTTTCTTTTTCACCTCGCACCGCCGAGAAGCGGTCGCCCGAGCACAACGGCGTAACCCGCACCTCCCTGCACAGCCTGCGGCTTGACGGCTTCGGTATAACCAAACACCAGAACACCGCACCTATCCGATGACCCGCGACTGCAACTCCATGCCCAAGCTTCCGTGGCGCCTCGGCGCCGCCCTGCTGGCCGTGCATGTCCTCGTCGTCGGAATCCTCGCCGTGTCGCCATGGCTGCACAGTCATGTCCATCACGACTGTGGCGACCACGAGCACACGTGCGCCGCCACGCTGTTCGCCCACGGCATCGATCCGCTGACGACGGAGTTTCCCAGTGCCGCCCCGGCTCGGGCATCGTACGTCATCGTGCTGCGCCTTGCGGCGGCCATCGCCCAAGGGACCCCGGCGGTCCGGCAGCCGCCGTCCTGCGGTCCGCCCCGGGACTGATCCGAGACCCGTACGGCACTCGTGCGGCGGCACGGCGCGGAGCGCCTCCGCGCCGCACGTCGCCCCCTATCGGACCCGTTGTCCGCGCCTCCGCGCGTCCCTGCATGGGGCGCGCCCTGCCCTGTTCCACGCCAGGCCACCGCCTGCATCCACCGAACCATCATGTCCCTTTCCACGCCATCAGCATCCCTCCGATTCGTCGCCGCGCTCGCCGCCGCGACCACCACCACGCTTGTCGCCGCGCCCCCGCACGTCGCCAACGACGATCCGATCATCCTCGAGCACTACGTTGTCACCGCCTCCCCGCTCACCCGCAGCCAGGCCGACCTCGCCCAATCGACCGCTGTGATCTCCGGCCAACAGCTCGCCGTGCACCAGCGCGGCACCCTCGGAGCCACCCTGGCCGGCGAGGTCGGCCTCTCCGCCACGGATTTCGGCCCCGGGGCCAGCCGCCCCGTCATCCGCGGCATCGGCGGCGACCGGGTGCGGGTGCTCGAGAACGGCATCGGCACGCTCGACGTTTCGAACATCAGTCCCGATCACGGCATCGGCCTCGAGCCGCTCCTGGCCGACCGGATCGAGATCGTTCGCGGTCCCGCCACCCTGCGCTACGGCAGCGCCGCGATCGGCGGCGTCGTCAACGTCCTCGACGACCGCGTTCCCACCGAGCCCGCCACCGCCGCGAGCGGGGGCCGCGCCGAACTGCGCGGCAACACCGCCGACGAAGAACGCGCCGCCGCCCTGCGCCTCGGTGGCGGCACCTCCGGCTTCGCGTGGCAGACCCGCGTCTTCACCCGGCGCACCGGCGACCTCCGCATCCCCGGCACCAACCTCCATCAGCACGCCGAGGACGCGGACCAGCACGAGGACAACGAGGAGCAGGAGTCCGGGGCGGTGCGCGGTCGCGTGCCCAACACCGCGATCGACAGCGAAGGCTGGTCGGTCGGCGGCACCTGGTTCGGGCGGTCCGGATACCTCGGCGCCGCCTTCACCGCCCACAACTCGCTCTACGGGATTCCGCCTGGCGGCCACGTGCACGAGCACGAGGAGGAACCGGGGCACGACCAGGCCGTGGAGCACGAGCACGCGGCCGAGCCGATCCGCAGCGACCTGCACCAGCGCCGGGGCGATGTGCGCGGCGCCATCACCACACCGTTCGGGCCGTTCGAGCGCGCCAACCTCGAGCTCGCCTTCGCCGACTACGACCACAGCGAGCTCGAGGGCGCGGAGGTCGGCACGCGTTTCGACCAGACCGGACGCGAGGGACGCCTCGAGCTGACCCAGCGACCGCTCGGGAACCTCACCGGCGCGCTCGGCATGCAGTATCAGTTCACCGAACTCGAGGCCCGCGGCGACGAGGCCTATCTGCCGACGGTCCGGACGAGCAACTGGGCCGGCTACCTCTTCGAGGAACTCGCCACCGGTCCGCTCGCCTGGCAGGCCGGTATCCGGGCCGAGCGTCAGCGTGTCGCGCCCGTCGCCGCCTCCGGTCTTCCCGCCCGCAGCCTCGACGGCGTGAGCGGCTCGCTCGGCGTAGTCTGGTCGTTCGCCGAGGCCTGGGGCCTCGCCGCCACCGCGGCCCGCACCAGCCGCCTGCCCAGCGCCACCGAACTCTTCGCCGACGGCCCGCACGCGGCCACCGCGGCCTACGAACTGGGTGACCCGTCGCTCGGGCGCGAGTGCGCCACCTCCCTCGAGCTCTCATTGCGCCGGCGCGCGGGGTTCGTCACCGGAGTCGCCACGGTCTACCGGAGCCGGTTCGACGACTACATCTTCGAGCAGCGGACCGGTTCGACGAACGAGGGGTTGCCCGTCTACGCGTTCGTCGCCCGTGATGCCCGCTTCGACGGCGGCGAACTGGAAACCTGGTGGCATCTGCACGAGGGCAAGGCGCACAGCCTCGACCTGCGCCTCGCGGTCGACTGGGTGCGTGCCACCCAGCTCGACGCCGCCGAGCCCCTGCCCCGCATCCCGCCCCGCCGCTACCTCGCCGGCCTGCATTACCGCCACGGCGGGTTCTCCGCCGGAGTGGACCTCACCCGCGCCTGCGCCCAGCGGAGGACCGCCCCGGGCGAGGAGACGACCGACGGCTACACCCTGGTATCCGCCGATCTCGGCTACCGTTTCACACTCGGGCGCACGCAGTACCTTGTCTTCCTGCGGGGCACCAACCTCGGCGATGCGGAGGTGCGCAACCACGTTTCCTTCCTCAAGGAGCATGCGCCGCTGGCCGGCCGGAGTCTCTCGGCCGGACTCCGGCTCGAATTCTAGGGCGTCTTCCGGAGCGGCGAGTCCGGCCACCGCGCAGCCGCGGATCCGACCGGCGGCCTCGCGCCGCCGGTGCCCGGCTCGTCAAGGTACTCCGGATATAACTTCGCCATGCACTCCGGACAGATTCCGTGCGTGAACCGCGCCTCGGTGTGCGAAGCCACGAACGCCTCCACCTGGTTCCAGTAGCCCGCGTCGTCGCGGATCTTTTTGCAGTGCGAACAGATCGGGACGATGCCGCTGAGCGTTTTGATCTGCGCCAGCGCCTCCTGCAACTCCCGGACCTTCGCCGCATACCGGTCCTCGAGCGCGACATACCGGCAACCCACCTCGATCCGCGCCACGAACTCCACCGCGTTGAACGGCTTGGCGATGTAGTCGTTGGCCCCGGCGCGCAGTCCCGTGGAGACATCCGTCTTCTCGCCCCGCGTCGTCAGCATGATCAGGTAGGGCGTTCCAGCACGCGCCCTCGCACGCGCCGGCAGACCTCGACGCCGTCGATCTCCGGCATCATCCAATCCAAAATCGCCACACGCGGCGCGTCCTCCCGCAGCAAGGTGGCAAGGGCCTCCGCCCCGTCGCGGGCCTCCACCGGCTCGTGGCCGTTCTTCTGCAGCACGGCCGAAAGCAAGGTGCGGGAGGTTATGTCGTCTTCAGCGATCAGGATACGCATGGTGGGGTCCTCATTCCTCCATCGCCGCCTTCAGGCGGCTGAAGTGCAGGAGCAGATCGGCGACCGACGGCGCGATGGCGGGGTTCTTCGCGCGCGCGGCCGCCTCCAGCGCACGCGCGGCCTCGCGCAGGGCCTCGCCGCCCACGTTCCCCGCCGCGCCGGCGATCCGGTGCGCCGTGGCTTCGACCTGCGGGAGATCGCCCGCCTCGGCCGCACGGGCCAACGCCTCCAGTTGCCGCGGCATGTCCTCGAGGAACGTGTCCCGAATCGTCGCGAGCATCGCCTCGTCACTCATCATCCGCGCGAGGAAACCGGCGCGGTCGTAGACGATCGCGGCCGGCCCGGGCGTGGCGACGATCGCTCCGGGGGCCGCGTCGTGCACATCGGCCGGTTGTTCGGGCAACCATTTCTCGAGCACAGCAGCCAGTGCCCGTGGATCGACCGGCTTGGTGACGATGTCGTTCATGCCTGCGGCACGGCACTCGGCGTGCTCGCGCGCCATCGCATGGGCCGTCATCGCGATGATGGGCACATCATGATTGAGCACCGCCGACAGCGGATCCCGTATGCGCCGTGTCGCCATCAGACCGTCCATCACGGGCATCTGCACATCCATCAGGACCAGATCGTAGGGCACGCCCGCGAGCATCTCCACCGCCTCCTCGCCATTGGCCACAGCGTCCGCGCTCAGTCCGAGCTTTTTGAGCATGGCCACGGCGACGAGTTGGTTGGTCCCGCTGTCGTCGGCCAGCAGGATGCGGCCCTGCCGACTCAACTTCGGGACGGCGGTTCGGCGCGGTGGCGCCTTTTCCGTCGGCTGCGCCGCGCCCCCGCCGAGAACCGCGCAGAGCGTCGCGAGCAGTTCGCCTTGCCGCACCGGCTTGGTGAGGCAGGCGGCGAAACCGACGCCCGCGACACGCGTGGCATCGCCATGTCCGACCAGCGACGGCATCAGGATCAGCGGAAGGCCTCCGAGCCTCGGGTCGCCGCGGATGGCGAGCCCGAGCGCCGCACCATCCATCTCCGGCATCTGCATGTCGAGGATCGCCAGCCGGTACGGATCGGGGGATTCGCTGCCACGGATAAGCTCCGTCAGCGCCGCGGTACCATCGGCCGCCACGGCGGGACGCAGACCCCAAGCACCGAGTTGAATGCGGAGGATCTCACGGTTGGTGGCGTTGTCGTCGACGACCAGCACGCGTGCGCCGCGAAGATCGATCGGCCGGGTTGCGGGTACCGCAATGGCGACCTTCAGCACCTCCAGTCGCGCGGTGAACCAGAATTCCGACCCCACGCCGGCCTCGCTGCGCACGCCGATCTTGCCGCCCATCAGCTCGGCGAGCTGTTTGGAGATCGCCAGCCCCAGGCCGGTGCCGCCGTACTTGCGTGTCGTCGACGCGTCGACCTGGGTGAATTTCTCGAAGAGTTGGCTCTGCTTCTCCGCCGGTATTCCGATGCCGGTGTCGCGCACCGAAAAGCGCAGCTGCACAGAGGTTTCGCCGCTCCGTTCGAGATGGACCCGCACGGCGACTTCGCCGCGCTGGGTGAACTTGAGCGCGTTGCCGGCGAGGTTGGTGAGGATCTGCCGCAGCCGCCCCGGATCGCCGCGCAGCGCGTCGGGCACGTCGGGATCGGCGGCACAGACAAACTCGATCCCCTTCTCGGCAGCCTTCACCGCCATGATGCCGGCGAAGTCGTCGAGCAGGTCACGCAACTCGAAGTCGAGTTTCTCCAGCTCCATCTTGCCCGCCTCGATCTTGGAAAAGTCGAGGATGTCGTTGATGAGCAGGAGCAGCGTTTGCCCGCTGGAGCGCACGGTCTCGGCATAGCGGCGCTGGGTGGAGTCGAGCTCGGTGTCGAGCAGCAGGCCGGTCATGCCGATCACGCCGTTCATGGGCGTGCGGATCTCGTGGCTCATGTTGGCGAGGAACTCGCTCTTGGCCGCACTCGCCTGCTCCGCCTTCGCGGTCGCTTCCGCGAGTTCGCGGTTGGTGGCGCGCAGCGTCGCCTCGATGCGCTTGCGTTCCGTGATGTCGCGGGCGACAGCGTAGATCCGCGGGCCCACCGGCTTGGCCCGCCACTCGATCCAGGCATAGGAGCCATCGCGGCGGCGGTAGCGGTTCTCGAAGCTGCGCACTTCGTTCTGCCCGGCCAACTCGCCCACCGCGGCGAGGGTCGACTGCAGGTCGTCGGGATGCACGTAGTCGAGGAAGACCTGCCCCTCGAGTTCCGCCACCGGATAACCGAGCACTTTCTCCCACTCCGGGTTCAGGCGGATGAAGTGTCCATCGGTATCCGCGATGCAGAGCAGGTCCAGGCTGGAGGAGAAATAGCGGTCGAGCTCCTCCTGCTTCTCCCGCAGCAACGCCTCGGCGCGTTTGCGCTCCGTGATGTCGATCATGACGGTCAGCAGGTAGCGATGGCTCGGCCCTTCGATCACTTCGGCGGAGTAGAGCCCGTCGATGAGGGTTCCGTCCTTGCGCCGCACTTGCAGCTCGATGTCCGCAACACGCTCGCGGCCGGACAACGCCTCCAGCACCGTCCTGCGCTGGTCCTCGTCCGGAAGCAACCCGAGCTCCACGACCGTATGCCCGATCAGCTCGCTGCGCGTATAGCCAAGCGTCGCCAAGCCCGCCTCGTTGATGTCGAGAAAACGTCGCTCGGGCAGGCTGGAGAGCGCCATCAGCGCAGGATTGTTGCGGAACAGCCGCTCGAAGCGGTCCTGCGCTTCGCGTTCGGCGGTGAGATCCTTGCTGACGCCAAACATGCAGTCGCCCCCGTTCCACCGGCCGCGCCAGAGGCGCGTCTCGACCGGCACGAGCGCTCCGCTCTTCGCCTGCAACGGCAACGGACAGGTGGTCCGCTCGCCGCGGGTCATGGCGGCGAAGATCTCCGCCGCCTCGGCCCGCCGGTCCGCCGGATGCACATCCAACACGCGCATGTCGGTCAGCTCCAGGGCGCTGTAGCCGAGCTTCTCGATGACCGCGTGGTTGGTGACCTGAATCCGCCCCTCAAGCGTCGCCACGAAGACGAGATCGCCGATCGTCTCGAAGAACGTGTGGAAGTTCGCCTCGTTCTCGGCCAGCGCCAGTTCCGCCTGCTGCTGCACGGTGATGTCGGCCATGGCGCCGACCATGCGCGTCGGTTTCCCGGAGGCGTCGCGTTCGACCACGCGGCCGCGGTCCAGCACCCAACGGGCCTTGCCATCGGAATGGACCATGCGATGTCGGCTCACATACTCCCCGGCGCCATCGATCGCCGCCTGCACCGCAGTCTCCACACGGAGTCGGTCCTCGTCGTGGATCCTGGCGAGGAACTCCGCGACGGGGTGTTCCAGAAAGTGCGCCTCCAGACCGAGGATCTGGCACCAGCGCACGTTGTGCTTCACCCGGCCGCCGGATATATCCCAATCCCAGATACCGTCGCCCGTGGCGTCCATGGCGTGGGACAGGCGCTGCGCCATCTCGCCGCGTGCGACCTCCGCGTCGCGCTGCGCCGTGATGTCCTCCTTGATCGCCACATAGTTGGTGATGCGGCAATCCGGTCCGAGCACAGGCGAGATCACGACCCGTTCGAGGTAACGGCTGCCGTTTTTGTTCCGGTTGACGAGTTCCCCCCGCCACACCCGCCCCGAGGTGATCGTCTGCCACATCTCGCGATAGACCTCCGGTGGAGTCGCACCGGATTTGAGTACCCGCGGGTTGCGCCCGATCACCTCGGCCGGGGTGTAGCCGGTGAGTTCCGTGAAGAACGGGTTCACGTACTCGATCTTCCCCGTCGGATCGGTCACCACGACCGAGGCCGGCGTCTGCTCGATCGCACGCGAGAGTTTGCGCAGCTCGTTCTCGGCACGCTTGCGGGCGGTGATATCGATGATGATGTCGTGCCGGACATGCCGCTCGCCGACGACGATGCGACTGCCAAACACCTCCACTTCCCGCACAGAACCGTCGGCGAGCCGGTGCCGGGACTCGAAATGGGAGCCCCGTCCGGCCAACCGCTGCGCCAGTTCCCGGCGCACCTCCTCGGCATCGCGCAGGCTGAGATCGGTGATGCGCTTGGCCAGCAGTTGCTCGCGCGGATAGCCGTAGAACTGCAACGCCGCCGCATTAGCCTCAACGATGCGGCCTTCAGCCGGATCGACCAGCAACTCCACCGCCATGTTGTCGCTGAACTGCCGGCGGTACGATTCCTCGCTGGCCCGCAACTCCTCCGTGCGCAGCCGCACCTGCCGCTCGAGCTCCGCGCGGCGGTTCAGCAGCATCGCCACGAATCCGGTCAGCAACGCCGTCAACGCCAGCCCCGCCGCCCCGACCGCCCAACCTTGATAAAGGGGGTGCGCCGCCAAGTAGGAATCATCCGCTCTCACGCGGACGGCATAACTTCTTCCGAACAGAAGCAGCGGCACCACCAACTGCAGCTCCGCCCGGGCGGAGCGTAACGTCATCGCCTCCGCCGGCGTCCCTTGGCCAGCCTCCACGCCGTTCGTGGCCAATAGTTGCGGCGCACGCCCGACCCGCTGCTCATACAAGGTCACCGCGACCCCCGGTATCTCGATCCCGGCTTCGCGCAGAGGTCGCTGCAAAACCGGCCCCAGATCCAGCGAGAGCGCCGCATAGCCTCGCAGGCTGCGCCGGCCATCCCCCAGAGTCCGCCACACCGGATACTGCACGAGTATCGACTGGCGTGGAGCAGCGGCATCCTGGATCAGCGTGATCGCGTCGGTCGCCGAGCACAGCCCCGTCTGCGCGGCCTCCGCCAACGCGGCCCGCCGGACCGCCTCCGAACCGAGATCGAATCCCACCGCCGCCTCGTTCCCCTCCCGCGGTTCGGTGAACAAAACCGGATAGTAGGCCTCGCGATCGCCAACCGGTATCCGCCGGCCCTGGTCATCCTTCTCGACCAGATCAAAGTCCGCCACGCCTCCCTCGCGCGCCTCCGCCACGAAGCCCGCCGCCTCGGCCCGCGGTACCGCCGGTACCCACGCCAACGACCGCATCAGCCCGCCCCGCAGCAGCGGCTTCGTGAAGTGGCGGAACTCGTCCGCATCGATCTGCGCGTTGTTCTCGATGAACCGCGCCAGGACTTCCAGTCGCGTTCGCGAGAGCCGCAGCGAGTAGCCCAGCGCCCCGGCTTCGGTGCGCGCCAGCGCGTCAAACGTCGCCTGCCGCGCCTCCCGCGCCTGGCCATGCGCCCACCGCGCGACCAGAAACGTGAGCGCCAATCCTGCCAGCGCACAAGCCACCGCTTCGGCCGGCGGCAGCAACCGCGGCCAACGCCCGGGAAGACGCCGGCTCCAGCCCGCGAGCGTGCCCCAGCACACGACCAGCGCCAACAACACGAGCGGCACCGGCACGATCCGCCACTGCGCCCGGACGAGCACGGTCCGCCATCGCGACGCCTCCAGATCGGCTCCAACCACATACGAGGCCTGCTCGCCATGTTCCAAGTCGCCGACCGCACCGAACCCGCTGACGAATCCACCCGGCCTGTTCCCGGAGTGTTCCACCGATCGGCCGAGATGCGACCGGAACACGTCGAGCAACTCGGTCGGCGGAGTTCCGATGATCGTTCCCGGCACCGACGCCTGCGGGTCGTTTCGCTCGTAGCTTTCCGGCCCGCGATGGATCCGGCCCTCGCGCAAGGTCACGATGTAGAGACCGTGCAGCCCGGCACCCTCGGCATACGCCCGCAGTTGGGCGCACAAAATCGCATATTCGGGCCGGTCCGAGTCGGCGGCGGTGAACGTCAGCGCCTCGAGCCACTCGGGATTGAGCGAGCGGGCAACGGATGCAGCCTGGTCGACAAGATCCTTGAGTTCTCGCTTCGCTTCGAGTTGCGCGGCCCGGTGTAGGGTCCAGCAGCTCCCCGCCGTCACAAAGCCGAACACGACCGGCAGCCAGCGGCCACGCGCCTTGAGGGCGCCGTCGCCGCGGAATCCCACGCGCCAGACAAGGAGAGCGCTGAGCACCCCAGCCACCAACACGACCCCGTAGGCTATCGCAGGCGTAGGGAGGATAGAATCGGTGGCCACGATAATGGGTTGTCCTGATCGGGTGGAGGTCGAAGCAACTCGCTTGTCGATCCGGTTGCCGGCGGCTGCCGGCACTCCGGTTCAAGTATCTCCTGCTATCGGCACAAGCCGCCGGCACTTGACCTCCGCTCCCCGCCCCACCGGGAAGCGGCTACCGCGCGAGGTGGGCTTACGCTGCCATCGCCGGTTGCGGTGCCGGCACGGAGCGGAGGGGCTCCATGCGCGCCATCTGGGGCGGCAGCGGAATCAGGCCGACGTTCTCCACCTCCGTCGAGGCCGGCAGCTCCTGGAAGGAGAGCACGGTCAGGCGCGGGAGCGACGACTCGAAGAAGCGCTTGATCGCCAGACGCGACTCCACGCCGACGACCAGCACCGGCGGCAGCCCCTGCTGCGCGAGTTCGGCCGTGCGGCGGTTGAGTTCCTCGAGCAGGTGCTGGGCGGTGGCCGGATCGAGGGCCAGGCCGGTCTCGGTGGGCGTGC
>DAOOFR010000069.1:0-17264 GCA_035415285.1 Opitutaceae bacterium | reverse complement strand
TGCGCCGCCGCCCTCCGGCCCGCGTTCTCGCGTGTTTCCGCGCCCCGGCACGCGCGCGGCTTGCCTCGCCCCGCGCCCCCGCGCACCATGCCGCCCGCGCATGATCCGCTCGTTTGTCTTCAGCGAAGGAAAACTCGTCGCCAGTGACCTCGAAGCCGAGGCCATGCGCCTCGTCCGTGCGGACAAGGGACTCCACCTCTGGGTCGACCTCGAGGACCCCACCGACGACGAGCGCAAGCTCATCCTCGAAAGCGTCTTCCAGTTCCACCCGCTCGCCATCGAGGACTGCGTCACCCCCTCCAGTCTGCCCAAGATCGAGGACTACGAGGACTACCTTTTCATCGTCACCCACGCCATCGATCCCTCGCAGTCCGAGCGCTTCTCCACCACCGAGCTCGAACTCTTCCTCGGCAAGGAGTACCTCGTCACCTACCACCGGCGGCCGCTGCGCTCCATCCAGTGGCTCGTCGACCGCTGCACCAAGGGGGCCGGCGTCATCGCCCGCGGCACCGACCGGCTCGCCCACGACATCATCGACCAGCTCATCGAGCGCTACACCCCGGTCCTCGACGGCTTGCGCAGCAAGATCGAGCTGATCGAAGCGCGTGTGCTCAAGGAGCACGCCGAAAGCCTCACCTCCGACCTCCTCGAGGTCCGCTCGGAACTCGCCGACCTGCGCCAGATCGTCCGTCCCCAGCGCGACGTGATCAACCGCCTCGCCCACGGCGACAGCAAGATCGTCCGCGCGCTCATGCTCCCCTATTTCCGCGACCTGCGCGACAGCCTCATCCGCCAGGAGGAAACCCTCACCACCCTCGGCGACGCGCTGCTCGTCTCCTTCGATCTCTACCTGAACAAGTCCGCCAGCCAGGCCAACGAAGGCATCAAGATCCTCACCGCCCTCACCGCCATCACGATGCCGCCCATCCTCTTCGGCACGTGGTACGGCATGAACTTCCAGCACATGCCCGAGATCGCCAGCCCCTACGGCTACTGGATCTCCCTCGGCGTCATGATCGTCTCGACCATCGGCATGTTCATCTGGTGCCGCCGCCGCCGCTGGATCTGAACAATCGCGGATCTCGGATCGCGGATTGCGGAATGAAACACCCACCCACATCGCCCCGCGGCACCGGCCACCGCCCGCCGCCGATCTTGGCCACCACGATGCGTTGCGATTTGCCCATGGACCTTCCGGCCAATTCGCATTCCGCACTCCCCAAGCCGCACTCCCGATGATCCAGAGCATCGTCTATCGCGACAACAAGTTCGTCGCCGACTGCCCGCCCCCCGAGACCCTCGCCGCCCTCCGGCAGGACCCGGCGGTGATGCTCTGGGTCGACCTCGCCGAGCCCACCGACGACGAGATCCGCCTCGTCATGCAGGACCTCTTCGGCCTCCACCCGCTCACCATCGAGGACTGCATCCAGGATACTCCGCTGCCGAAGCTCGAGGAGTACGAGAACTACCTCTACATCGTCGCCCACGCCGTCGACTACTCCCGCGCCGAAAAGTTCACCACCACCGAGCTCGACCTGATCCTCGGCAGGAACTTCCTCGTCACCTTCCACCGGCTCCCCCTCAAGGCCGTCCAGACCTGCCGCGAACGCATCCTGCGCACCCCCGGCGTCCTCGTCCGCGGTCCCGACCGTTTCGCCCACACCCTGCTCGACCTCATCGTCGAGCACTTCAAACCCTCGATCGCCGAACTCCGCACCGAGATCGAGACGATCGAGGACGCCGTGCTCGCGCGCAGCCGCGAGCCCCTCGCCCAGCGTATCGTCGACGTCCGCGAGGACCTCACCACGCTGCGCCAGATTCTCCGCCCCCAGCGCGAGCTCGCCGTCGCCCTCGCCTCCGGCCGCACCGGTTTCTTCCGCCCCAAGCTCCTGCCCTACATGCGCGACCTCTCCGATGACCTTGTCCGCCTCGAGGAGCAGGTGAAGTCCTGGTCGGAGCAGCTCATCTTCATCTTCAAGCTCTTCCTCAACCGCTCCAGCCACGAGACCAACGAGGGCGTGCGCGTGCTCACCGGACTCACCGCCGTCACGATCCCGCTGATGATCATCGGCAGCTGGTTCTCGATGAACTTCCGCAACTCGCCGCTGCTCGCCTCCCGCGCCGCCTACTGGGTCGCGGTCGGCATCATGGGCGTGAGCACCGTCGCTCTGTTCATCTTCCTCAAACGCCGCAAGTGGCTCTGAGCCCGCGCGCACCCTGACTCGGGTTCTCCGTTACGCCTCCCCCCGCCGGGCCGCGCCCCTCCCGGCCGAGGCCCGTCTTCGCCGCACCACCGGAGCAACTGCGGCGACCGCCTGCTCCCACGGGGACGCCGCCGGGGTCGCCCGGCGGCTGCCTTGGTACCGCTTCACCGCGGCGGAGTGTTCTTGTCCCGGTCCGAGTCGTCGGAGTCGTTCCGCCGTGGCGCCGGGCGACCGCTCCCGGATTGGTCACGACTGGAGTTCTCGCGCCGCGGTGGCGGAGTGAACTTGCGCGGCTCGCCGCCTCGAGTGTCCACCCGCCGCGGCTCCGTGCGCGGGGCCGGTCGCTGCACCTGCGGGTTCTGTGCGGGCTGCGGAGTGGGGCGGACGGCGGGACGGCCCGGCTTGTTCGCTTGCGCTGGAGGCTGCACCCGTGGCGCCTCCCGGTGCACGACCGGAGGATTGGGGGCCGGGCGTGTGCCCCGCACCCCGGGGCCGGGCACGGCCACCGGGCGCGCCCGGCGATCCGGAGCCATCTCAGGCTGCGGCGGGGCCGCCGGCCGGGTCGGCGGGCGCATCGCCGGAGGCCGGTTCACGACCGGGGGTTGGGCGGCGGGCGCCTGCACCGCCGGAACGGAGCGCCGCGGAGCGCCTGCTTCGGGCTGCGGGCCCGGCGCTGGCCGGGGAGCCAAACTGCCATGGTCGCGGCGGCGGTCGCGATCCGAACCGGGCCGGCCGCCTTCGGGCCGGCGCCCAGGACTCTCTCCGGGACGGGCTTGCTCACGCCGGCGGTCGTTGTCACGGCGGAGGTCCGGGCGGTGGGCATCGGGGCGACGATCCCGCTTGTCTGCCGGCCGGGCTTGCTCCCGCCGATGATCGTCGTCGCGGCGAAGCTCGGGCCGGCGATCACGGTTGTCCGGACGCCGGTCATCGCGCCGATCCCAGTCGCGGCGGCGCTCCGGATGCCAACGTTCGGGCCGGTGCCAGCGGCGCTCCTCGCGCCACCGGATTTCCCCATAACGGTGATGGGGACGGGGCGGCGGGCAGAGGATAAGGTGGCCGCGGTGCCACGGGCTGTCCCAGAGATCGAACCACATCGGATAGAACACGCCGAACCCGATGTAGGAGAAGGAGGTCGTCTCGTAGTAGTCGTCCTCGATCAAGCCCGCCGGCCAGCGGTACTCGTCGCCACCGGCGACGCCGAGGCTCTGGGCCGAGTAGGTGTTGACGACAGTCCACTCGGCGGGGTTGTCGGGGTTGCGCCGCTCGAGCACGACATGCACGAGGTAGTCGGCTTGCTCCGGCCCATCGACCAGCACCGAGCCCTTGCCGGCAAGATAGTCGGCCACGAGCGCCCGGACATCCGCCCGCACCTCCGGGGTAGGCTCGCCGCCGCGAAACTCCATCACCAAGGCGACCCGGCTGGCGGCCGGCAGGGTCGTCTCGGAATAGAGGGGGGCCGTGGACGCAGTGTGGTATTCGGTCACGCAACCGGCGGCTCCGAACGCGAAACCACCGAGGAGGAGCAGTGCGGCGGAGGAGAGGATGGTTTTCATGGCTTGGGATAACTTCTCCCTGCGAAGGGGGGCGGTCCGGGGTGTCGGATCACCCGGAAAGAGGAGGGGCAAACCCGACCCTTTCCGAGCGAACAAGACGGGATTATCGACAGGACGGTTACCAGGCGGGTTCCGCGCGCCGGGTCGATCGGCACGGCAGCCGGGCGATCGGCGAAACCGCCCCGATAAGCGGATCCACGCCAGGAGGATCGGTCCCCACCGGTTCAGCCTGCGGCGAGCAGTTTGCGCAAGACCTCGTCGACGAGCTTCGGGTTGGCCTTGCCCTTGCCGGCCTTCATCACCGGGCCCTTGAGGGAGTTGATCGCCTTCTCGTTGCCGGACTTGTACTCGGCCACGGCCTTCGGGTTGGCGGCGATCGCCTCCTGGCACCACTTCTCCAATTCGCCGGTGTCGTTGCTCTGGCGCAGGCCGCGGCGGTCGACGATCGGCTCGGGCATCTCGCCCGACTGGAACATCTCGACAAAGACCTCCTTGGCGCTGCTCGACGAGATCGCACCGCCCTCGACAAGGGCGACGAGCGCGGCGATGTGCGCGGGGCGGACCTTCGACGCGGCAAGCTCGATACCGGCGGCGCCGAGTTCGCGGAGCAGGTCGTTGGCGATCCAGTTGCCCACGGCCTGGGCCTTCGCGGTGCCGGCGAGCTGGGCGGCCTCCTCGAAGTAGTCGCTAAGCGCGCGGTCGGGCACGAGCACGGAGGTGATCGTGTACGGCAGCTTGTAGACTTCGAAGAAGCGGCGCTGCTTGTCGAAGGGCAGCTCGGGCAGGCCTTCGCGCAACTGCGCCTTCCACGCCTCGTCGACCTTCACGGGCATGAGGTCGGGGTCCGGGAAATAGCGGTAGTCGTGCGCCATTTCCTTCGAGCGGAGCGACTGCGAGGTGCCGGTCTGGCCGTCGTAGTCGCGCGTCTCCTGGCGGATCGTGCCGCCGCCGAGCACGACCGCGATCTGGCGCTGGATCTCGTGGGCGATGCCGTCGCGCACGAACGAGATGGAATTGAGGTTCTTGAGCTCGACCTTCGTGCCCAGTTTCTCGTCACCGACGGGACGGATCGAGATGTTGGCGTCGCAGCGCATCTGCCCCTTCTCCATGTCGCAGTCGGAGATGCCGGCGGCGACGAGGATCATGCGGAAGGCGGTGAGGAAGGCGAAGGCCTCGTCGGCCGACTTGATCGCGGGATCGGTGACGAGCTCCATGAGCGGCGTGCCGGCGCGGTTGTAGTCGATGAGGCTCTCGACGGCGCCGTGGTTGAGCTTGCCGACATCCTCCTCGAGGTGGATGCGGGTGAGCGGGATGGTCTTGTGCTCGCCCATGATGTTGCGGGCGGAGCCGGGCAGCTCGATCTCGACACCGCCGCGCAGGCAGATCGGCTGGTCGTATTGGGAGATCTGATAGTTCTTCGGGCTGTCGGGATAGAAGTAGTTCTTCCGGTCCCATTTGCAGACCGGGGCGATCTCGCAGCCGAGCAGGAGGCCGGTCTTGATGATCTTGTCGAGGGCCTCCTTGTTCATGACCGGCAGCGTGCCGGGCAGGGCGAGCACGACCGGGTCGGTGAGCGTGTTGGGCGGCTCGCCGAAGCCGGTGGCGACGCGCGTGAACATCTTCGAGCGCGTCTTGAGCTGCACATGGACCTCGAGCCCGATGACGGCTTCGTAGGCGGAGGAGGAAGAAGGAAGAGAGGTCACGGAGCGAAAATGGTCACAGAGAGCACTGAGAGGCGGAGGAGGTCACAGAGGCCGGAACGGGTTAACCGCAAGGAACGCAAAGAGCGCAGAGAGGATACAAGCCAGTCACAGAGAGCACTGAGGAAGAGGAGATCACAGAGAAAGGCGCTGGAGGCCGTCTTTGAGTAGCCGGCTGCGAAAGTTGATCAGCAGGCCGACACGGCACTCACTGAACCGGAGATAAGTCAGCACCTGCGCTTCGTGAACATCGGCAAGTGCATCGATGGCCTTCAGCTCCACGACCAGTTGGTTCTCCACGAACAAGTCGAGCCGGTAGGCATCATCGAGCAGAAGGCCTTTGTAGGAGACGGCACAGACTTTCTGCGCTTCAAACGCGATTCCGCGAAGGCTCAGCTCATGCTCCAGCGCTCGTTGGTAGGCGGACTCGAGCAAGCCGGGACCGAGCAACTTGTGCACTTCGATGGCGGCCCCGATGACCGCCTCTGTCAGTGTATTGATCTCAGTGTTCATCTCTGTGTTCTCCTCCCCTCTCTGTGCCCCCTGTGTCCTGTCTGTCTCCGTTTCGCGACGGCTCACAGCGCCGGGTGCTTGGTGTGGTGGTCGTGGGCCTGCTCGTAGGCGTGGGCGATGGCGAGGAGCTCGGCCTCCTGGAACGGCCGGCCGACGATCTGCAGGCCGATCGGCAACCCTTCGGCGGAAAAACCACAGGGGACGGAGAGGCCGGGCAGACCGGCGAGGTTGAGCGAGATCGTGAAGATGTCGGCCAGGTACATCTCCAGCGGGTTCGCCGTCTTCTCCCCCTTCTTGAACGCCACGGTGGGCGAGGTGGGGGTGAGCAGCGCGTCGACCTCGCGGAACGCGTCCAGGAAATCCTGCCGGATCAGCGTGCGAACCTTCTGGGCACGCCCGTAGTAGGCGTCGTAGTAGCCGCTGCTGAGCACGTAGGTGCCGAGGATGATGCGGCGCTTCACCTCCGGGCCGAACCCCTCGGCGCGGGAGTGGTGGTAGATGTCGATGGCGTCGGTCGCCTGCGGCGAGCGGTGCGTGTAGCGGATGCCGTCGTAGCGCGCGAGGTTCGAGGACGCCTCAGCCGTGGCGATGATGTAGTAGGCCGACACGGCGTATTCGGTGTGCGGCAGCGAGACCTCGCGGATCTCGCAGCCTTGCGAGCGGTACCAGGCGATCGCCTGCTCGACGGCGGCGCGCACCTCGGGCGCGAGGCCCTCGCCGAAGTATTCCTTCGGCACGCCGAGTTTCCACGGGCCGCGTCGCTTCTGCAGCTCGGCGCGGTAGTCGGGGATCTCGGTGCGGAAAGAGGTGGAGTCCTTGTCGTCGTGACCGGCGATGGCCTGCAACGTCATCGCGACGTCCTCGACCGTGTGGCCGAACGGCCCGATCTGGTCCAGCGACGACGCATACGCGACCAGCCCGTAGCGCGAGATGAGGCCGTAGGTCGGCTTCAACCCGACGATACCGCACAGCGACGCCGGCTGGCGGATCGAGCCGCCGGTGTCGCTGCCGAGGGAAACCGGTACTTGACCAGCGGCGACGGCCGCGGCGCTGCCGCCCGAGCTGCCGCCGGGGATGCGGGCGGTGTCCCACGGATTCGCAGTCGTCTTGAAGGCCGAGTTTTCGGTCGAGCTGCCCATGGCGAACTCGTCCATGTTGAGCCGGCCGAAGAGCACGGCGCCGGCGCGCTTCAGGCCGAGCGCGGCGCTGGCGTCGTACGGCGAGACGAATTGCTCGAGCATGCGCGAGCCGCAGGTCAGCGGCTGGTTGCGCACGGCGATGACGTCCTTCAGGCCGACCGGCACGCCGTCGAGCGGGCCGCGGGCCTGGCCGGCGGCGCGGCGCGCGTCGGACTCGCGGGCTTGGGCAAGGATGTCGGCCTCGTCGAAGGAAAGGAAGGCGTTGATGCGGTCGTCGGTGGCGCGGACCTGCGCGAGGCAGGCTTGGGCGAGTTCGACGGCGGAAACCTGCCGCGCGGCGAGCTGGTCGCTCAACTGGGCGGCGGTCTGGAAAGCGAGGGCGGACGACATTGCGAAGGCGGAAGAGGGTTGGCGGAGGTGGCGCATTTCGCGCAGCGGGGCGAAGCGCGGGTGGCGGCGAGGTTTCGCGAAGCAGGCGGTGGTGTTTCGTTCAGCCGCGGCTCACTCCACGACCTTCGGCACGGCGATCATGTTGTCGCGCTGCGCGGGGGCGTTGCGCAGCGCGTCCTCGACGGAGAGGCCCGGCACGGGGACGTCAGCCGCCCAGACGTTGTGCACGTCGAAGGCGTGGGCGGTGGGCTCGACGCCGGACACGTCGGCCTGCTTGAGCTTCTCGATGTAGGCGAGCACATCGCCGAGCTGACGGGAGAAGGTGGCCTTCTCCTCCGGGGTGAGCGCGAGGCGCGCGAGGCTGGCGACGTAGTCGATGTCGACGTTGTTGGGTGTATCGGGCATGGCCGGCGGGCGGTTGAGGCAAGAGGGTACGTTTCGCGCGGGAACGTTTTCAACCCGGATTCCTCCCGTGAGGAACGAGTTTCGCTGCGGGCACGGAGGCGGGCCGGCGACGCGCACCGGCGGATTGCGGTTAAAGCAGCCCGCCGACCGGCCGATGAACCATCCGTCCGGCGGACCCCCGCCAACCGTTTCCCCTCATGAAAATCCTGGTCGTCGACGATGATCGCGTCGCCCGTAAGGTCCTGCGCGCGTTCCTCGAGGAAGCCCATTACGAGATCGTCGCCGCCGAGGACGGCCGGCAGGCCATCGACATATTGCTGGGGGCGGACGCCCCGCCGATCGTCATCCTCGATTGGGTGATGCCCGGCATCTCCGGACCGGAAGTCTGCGCGAAGCTGCGCGCCGCCCAACTCAAGACGCGGCCGTATGTGCTGATGCTCAGCGCGAAGACCGACAAGGCGGAGGTCGTGGCCGGGCTCGACGCCGGCGCCGACGATTTCCTCTCCAAACCGTTCAACCTCGCCGAACTCCTCGCCCGGCTGCGCGTCGCGCGTCGGATGGTCGAATACGAGACCGACCTCAACCGGAAGATCGCCGAGTTCGACTCGCTCCAGCAGCGCCACCAGTTGCTCGGCGAGCTCATCGCCGCGCCGGCCCAGACCGGGCAGCCCCCCGCGCAGCCCCACAGCCCGATCGCGCGCGAACAACTGGCGAAGATCGCCACCGTGGCGCTCGCCCAGCTCGGCCTCGGCGAAGTGGTTGCGACCGAGCCACCCGGCGGCGACCAGCCGCCCCGGGTCTCCTATGCCGCGTGGACGGCACTGGTCGCCATCGATGAACAGCTCTGGATCGACCTCGTGCTCGAAGGCACCCCCCAAGTCCTCGGCAGCCTCATCGAGAAAACGCTCCATCGCCGCGGCAAATCCGACCTGCCCCGACATGCCTTCCTCGCCGAGGCGTTGACGATCGTCGGCTCCGCCCTGCGCACGGAACTGCGCCAGCGCGACTGCGACTCGCTGATGCCGTATCTCTCCCGCGGCCTGTACCTCGAGCGCCCGCGCCTCCGCCTCCCCGTGCCGGAGCACGCCGTGCCCATCCATCTCGACCTCGCCGGCCATCCGTTGCAGCTCACCGCCGTCGAACACCCCGCCCCGGTCCGCCGCAAGCCCTCGCATCAGCTCCACCTGCTCGAAGTGCTCGCCGAAGCCTATCCGCCGCCCCGAGTCCACGAGGTTCCCCTGCTCAACCGCGGCGCCGTCCTCAACGCCCACTGCATCGAGAAACTAACCGCGTTCGCCGAAGCGACTTCGGAGCAGCACCCCATCCCCGTCTACGTGCCCACCCCGCTCGCCACGTTCTTCCACCACGAAGGCGCCGGTTGAGCCGGCGAAGGCTGGTTCCGTAGCCGCTCCTCGCTCCCACAGGTCGGGCGCGGCCTCCGGCCGAGGCTCAGGCGCGGCCGAGCCCCCGGGGATCGAGGGAAGATCGTGCTCGTGATCGGCGCCGGGGCGGCGTCCACCGCAGCCACAATGCGACCGGGCTCCCGATCGGTCGCCCGCGTCCGCCCAAAACCATTCAGCACCGACACGCCGGAGAGAACACCCCAACTCCCCCTTTGAGTTTCCACTACCCCGGCCGATAAGTAGCTCTCCAAGTCCGGTCTCCGCGCCCAGTTGTCGCCCCCTCCATGAAGGTCCTGATTGCTGAAGATGATCGAGTCTCCCGCGAGGTGCTCTCCCGGGCGCTGGAGAATGCGGGCTACGAGCCCGTCGCCGTCACCAACGGCAACGACGCCCTCGCCGCCCTGCTCGGCAGCGAAGGTCCCCTCATCGCTCTGCTCGACTGGGTCATGCCCGGCCTCGACGGGACCGAGGTCTGCCGCCGCCTGCGCGCCGCCAACCCGCCGATCCAGCCCTATGTCGTCATCGTCAGCTCGAAGTTTCGCACCGGCGAGATCACCGACGGGCTCGATGCCGGCGCCGACGATTTCATCAGCAAGCCTTTCGACACCGATGAGCTCCTGGCCCGCTTGCGCGTGGCCGTGCGCCTCGTCGGCTACCAGCTCGCACAGCAGAAACAGCTCGAACAATACGAGTCGCTCGGCCGCCGCTACAGCCTGCTCGGCGAGATCGTTGCCCAACAGCTCCAGCCCGCCGCCGAGGACATCGCCGCCCCCCTGCCCGATCCGATCGCCGAGGCGGAGAATGCGGCGCCGCCGCTCGCGCCCACCGCGCCGCCGCCGATCTGGTTCGCCGCTGGCGAGATCCAGCATCTCGTGCTCCGCGCGCTCACCGAACTCGGGCTCTCCGCCCACTCCACGCTCGCCGCCTCCGGCGAACGCGCCACCGGAGTCGCCTCCTTCACCAGCTGGGCCGGGTTCCTCGATTTGGGACACCACCGCTGGATCGATCTCGTCGTCGAGATCGATCCCAACGCCGCCGCGATCGTCTACGAGCGCGCCCTGCGCCGCCGGCCGCAGACCCCTGCGGAAATCTGCAGTTTCCTCGCCGAGACCCAGACCGTGATCGCCGCCGCCCTCAAGGCCGCACTCGTCGGCAAGGGCTGCGAAGTCACCGCCCCCCTGCTCACCCGCGCCGAGCAGCGCGATCTCTGGGCCCCCGCCCTGCGCATCCCCGCCGAGAGCGAGTGCTACTGTTTTGATCTCGACGGCGTGCAGCTCGATCTCGCCATCGTCTGCTTCCCCTGCGATCCCCGCGCCCGGTCGCCGTGGGACCTGCGCCTCCACGAAGTGGTGGCGGAACCCTACCCGGCCGCCCAGCCTCCGGGCACCCCGCTCATCGCCGAGCGCGGCACTGTCGTCACCGAACACTTGGCACGCCAGATCGCCGACCATGCCGACCGCGCCCCCCAGGAGGAGACGGTCGCGACCTACGAGCTCTCCCCCATCGCGCAACGCTTCCACCACAACGGCCACTCCCGGCCGCTGTGAGCGTCCCGCCTCCCGTCAGCCGATAGTTCATCGCAAAACGGCCGGCTCCATCTGGAGCCGGCCGTTTTCAGCAACCACGGATCACTTCCGGATCGCGTAGGCGGCGTTCTTGGCGAGCTCGTCCTGCGCTTTCTGGAACGCGGCGTTCACCTCGTCGTCGGTGAGCGTCCGGTCCTCGGCGCGGTACACCAGCGAGAAGGCGAAGCTCTTCTTCCCCTCGGGCAGGCCCTTGCCTTGGTAGACGTCGAAGAGGCGCACGTTCTCCAGCGCGATCTTGCCGGCGGCGGCGCGGGCGGCCTTGGCGACATCGCGGCGCACCGTCTCGGCGGCGGCGCCGGCGTCGACCACCAGCGCGATGTCGCGCAGCGCGGCCGGGAACAGGCTGAAGGGCTTGTACTTAGCGCGCCGCTTCGCCTCCGCCACCTTCTCGGGCAGCACGTAGAGCATGCCGGCGACGACTCCGCCGGCGAGGCCGAGCTTGCGCAGCATCTCCAGATTCAGGAGACCGCAGCGGGCCTCGCAACCGTCGGTCACCCGGCCGAAGGTCGCGGCATGGTCGGGCTGCCAGCCGGCATTGGGCGCGGCCACTCGCTCGACGCGCAACGACTCGATGTTCACGCCCGCGTTGGCGGCGATCACGGCGAGGTGGCGCTTGGCGGTGTAAAAGTCGGCCGCGGGGCGCGCCAGCCACTGGGCGTCTTCGGACTCCGTGCGGATCACGAAGCCGACGGAGAGGCACTCGTGGATCTTGCCCTCGACCTCGCGGAACGTGCGACCGACCTCGAAGAGCTTCGTGGCGCCGGTGCGGCGATCCTGGTTGAGGCGGAGATTCTCGAGCAGTCCGTTGACGAGCGAGGCACGCAGATGCGAATACTCCTCGGTGAACGGATTGGCCAGGCCGAGCGTCTTCGCGGCGGCGTCGGAGAACCACGCGGCGGTCTCCGGGCCGGAGCGCTGCGAGTAGTTGGCGCACTCGTGGAAGTGCTGGCCGACGAGATACGCGCCCGCGGCACGGTTGAACTCCGTGATCGGGTCGTCGTCCTCGGGCAGTGCGACCGCCACGACGGGCGCCGGCGGGATCTTGTCGCAGCCGTGCAGGCGCACGACCTCCTCGACCAGGTCGACATCGCGGTCGAGGTCGCCGCGCCAGCTCGGGACCTTCACCGTCCAGGTGACGCCGGTGAGGCGCGTCGTGTCGGCGCGTTCCTCGATCTCGAGTTCGATGGCCTCGAGCAACTCGCGCATCGTGGCGTCGGGAATCTCGTAGCCGGCGCGGGCGCGGATGAAGTCGGGCGTGACCTCGATGGCGGTCTCGGTGGCCGGCGCGCAGCCCACGTTGAAGAGCGGGCCGACGACCTGGCCGCCGGCGGTCTCGAGGATGAGGTCGATCGCGCGGCGGGCCGCGGGCAGCAGGCCGCACGGATCGATGCCGCGCTCGAACCGGTAGGAACTGTCGGAGGAGAGCCCGAGCTTCTTGGCGGTCGCACGGATCGCGGTGGACTTGAAGAACGCGGACTCGAGCACGAGGTCGGTCGTGGTGGCGTCGACCTCGGCGTTGGCACCGCCCATGATGCCGGCGACGACGAGCGGCTTCTCGGCGTCGGCGATGACGAGCATCCGCTCGGTGAGCACACGCTCCTTGTTGTCGAGGGTGACGAGCTTCTCGCCCTCGGCGGCGCGGCGGATGCACAGGCGGTGGCCGGCGATCTTCTTGGCGTCGAAGGCGTGCAGCGGCTGGCCGGTCTCGAGCAGGACAAAGTTGGTGACGTCGACCACGTTGTTGATCGGGCGGAGGCCGACGGCCTGCAGCGCCTCCTGGAGCCACGCGGGGCTCGGCCCGATCTTCACGCCGGCGACGACGTGCGCGGTGTAGTGGGGGCAATCCTCCTCGGCCGTCACGGCGACGGACTCGAGCAGGTGCGGCACGGCCGGCGCGCCGGCGACGGGTTCGCCGGTCTTGATCGCCGGATACTGGAGCGGCAGGCGGAACCAGGCGGCGAGCTCGCGGGCGAGGCCGAGGTGCGAGAGGCAGTCCGGGCGGTTGGGCGTGATCTCGAGGTCGAAGACGACGTCGCCCGCACCGATCGCCTCGTGGATCGGGGTGCCGAGCGTGAGGGTGGCGGGCAGCACGAGCAGGCCACCGTGGTCGTCGCCGAGGCCGAGCTCGCGGGCCGAACACATCATGCCGTTGGATTCGACGCCGCGGATCTTGGAGACCTTGATCTTGAAGTCGCCCGGCATCACGGCGCCGGGGAGCGCGACGGGCACGCGGTGGCCGGCGTCGCAGTTGGGCGCCCCGCAGACGATCTGGATCGGCGCGGCCTCGGGCGCGACGCGCACGGTGCACACGGAGAGCTTGTCGGCGCCCGGGTGCTTGTCGCGGGTGACGATCTCGCCGACGACGACGTTGGCGATCGGCGAGAGGCCGGTGCGGGCGATGCCCTCGACCTCGAATCCGATCATCGTGAGGGCGTTGGAGATTTCCTCGACCGGGCGGTCGAGCGCGACATAGCGGCGGAGCCAGTTGAGCGAGAGTTTCATGTCGGAAAAGGGATTCGGAGCGACAGAAGGTAACGAAGAGAACGAAGGACGGAGCCCTACGGGCGATTGGCGCCGGGCAGCAGCAGCCGGGTGATGCCGTCCTTCAGAATTGTTTCGTGGTAGTTGATGATGAGGCCGACGGGAGCGTCGGTGAGTTTCATATAGCTTAGGGCGATCGCCTTGTGGCGAGGAGTCACATCCTCGGCGGCTTTGTTCTCGATCAACAGGCAATCCTCGACGAGCTGGTCGAGGCGTAGCACCTCTTCGAACTCGATCCCCTTGTAGCGAATGGGGACGACTTTCTGCTGCTCGACACGAAGCCCCTGGAGTTGCAGTTCGTGCTGAAGGCAACGCTCGTAGACCGACTCGATCAGTCCCGGCCCCAGGTGACGATGAACCTCAATGGCCGCACCGATGACGATGTGGCTGAGTTCATCGGCGCGCTGGAACTTGGGATGCATCTCCGATCTTCGTTCTCTTCGTTACCTTCTGTCGGGTTCGGAAAGGCGCCGCCCGCTCACGCGAACTGGCGGAGGAACCGCGCGTCGTTCTGGTAGAAATACCGGATGTCGTCGACGCCGTAGAGCATCATGGCGATGCGCTCGATGCCCATGCCGAACGCGTAGCCGGTCCACTCCTTCGGGTCGTAGCCCACGGACTCGAACACGGCCGGGTCGACCATGCCGCAGCCCATGATCTCGACCCACTCCTTGCCGATCTTGCCGAGGTGCTTGGCCGAGAGGTCGACCTCGAAGCTCGGCTCGGTGTAGCCGAAGTAGTGCGGGCGGAAGCGGGTCTTGATGTCCTTGCCAAGCAACGACTGGAAGAGGTAGTCGAGGATCGCCTTGAGGTCCTTCACCGTGACGTTGCGGTCGACGTAGAGGCCCTCGAGCTGGTGGAAGTTGGCGCTGTGCGTGGCGTCGATCGTGTCGCGGCGGAACACGCGGCCGGGCGAGATGATGCGCACCGGCGGCTTCTGTTTGAGCATCGTGCGGATCTGCACCGAGGAGGTGTGCGTGCGCAGGAGGTAGCGCTCCTTCGTGCGCTGCGAGACGTTGGCCACGAGCGCGTTCTCCGGCAGGTAGAACGTGTCCTGGAGATCGCGCGCCGGGTGGTCGGCGGGCGTGTTCAGCGCGTCGAAACAGAACCACTCGGTCTCGACCTCGGGACCTTCGACGACGGCGAAGCCCGCCTTGCGGAAGATGCGGCAGAGTTCCTCGCGCACGAGCGTGAGCGGATGCGTGGTGCCGGGGCCGGAGTCGGGCGAGGGCAGCGTGGGGTCGATGGCCGGCCCGAGCTGCGCGGCGATCTCGGACTGCTCGATGCGGGCCAGCGCGGCGTCGAGCAGGGTCTGCAGCTCGCCCTTGGCCTGGTTGATCAGCTTGCCGAGGATCGGCTTCTGCTCCTTCGGCGCGGCACCGAGTTGCTTCATCAGCGCGGTGAGTTCGCCGTTGGGACCGACGAAACGGGCCTTGGCGGCTTCGAACTCGGGACGGGCGCTGAGCGCGGCCAGGTCACCGCGGGCTTTCTCGACGAGGGCTTGGAGGGCGGCTTGCATGATTGAAGAGGCGCAGCGTGAAGGAGAACGGAGGCCGGGCAACGCCGGAAATGGCGGGTACGGCAGGGCGGTTGCTCGCGGAGATTCTTCTGCCGGGAGAACGAAACCGCTGCAGGCGCAGTCCGCGGCGAGCGCTGCGCTTGCTGCGGGAGGCGGCCACGGACGTTGCGGAGAAACGTCCCTGCCAAAAAAACAAAAAGGCCGGGCGATGTGCGCCCGGCCTCGGAAAGGTATCTATTCGCTGAACTCAGGCCTTGGCGGCCTTGGTGGCGAGGGCGGCGCGGGCCTGCTCGACGACGACGGCGAAACCGGCTTCGTCGCGCACGGCGAGATCGGAGAGGACCTTGCGGTCGAGCTCGATGTTGGCGGCCTTCAGACCCTCGATGAAGCGGCTGTAGCTGATGCCGGCGTTGCGGCAGGCGGCGTTGAGGCGCACGATCCAGAGGGCGCGCGCGTTCGAGCGCTTCTTCTTCCGGTCGTCGTACGCGTACTGGAGGGCGTGATCGAGCGCCTCCTTGGCGTAGCGGAAGAGCTTGGACTTGTTGCCGAAGTAGCCTTTCGACTGCTTCAGGACCTTCTTCCGGCGCTTGCGGGAGGCCGGACCATTGGTGACACGAGGCATGTTGGGATGGGTGGTTGAGGATCGGCAGGTCGCCTACAGGAGTTACCCGCCTGATCGGTTGTGGTTGTTCCGGGTTTTAGAGGCCGTGCGGGAGCCCACGGAGGAGCGCCTCGGCATGGCCGGGAGCCACGAGCTTGTCCTTGGAGGCACGACGCTTCTGCTTCGTGCTCTTGGAAGCAAGCAGGTGACGGAAGCCCGGAGTGCGGCGGATCAGCTTTCCGGTGCCGGAAATCTTGAAGCGCTTGGCGATGGACTTCTTGGTCTTCTGCATGATGGGAGCCGGGCAGAAAAAGGAGCGCCCCGGGCGAACGCAAGGGGGAATTTTCCCGGAGCCCACCCCGGCGCTCGCGCCCCCAGCCAGCAACACCGGCCCCCAGCCGGCGCGCTTCTCCCGCTCCGGACTCCATGCAAAAACCCTGAGAACCGCAGTTGGAACCGACCGCAGGTAACGAAGAGCACAAAGTGTGAACGAGTTGGATAAGGAAATCCGGGGTCTCGGTCTTCACCTGGCAGGTGAAGGGAAAGCTCCCGGGCCTGAGGCCACTGGTTCCCCATGGTACGGAGTCCCTTTGTTGCCTTCGTTACCTCTCAAGGAACCGGATTCATCGGAGCGGACCGCGGATTTCGCAGATGGGCACGGATGACCGGAGCCAATCCGCGATGATCCGTGCAATCCGTGGTCTATGCTCGCCTCGGAGGAGGCAGCTGCCGGCTCGTTTCTTCCCGCCATCCCCCGGCCCCGCCGGGTTCGTGGCTTCTGTCGTCTGCGGAATCTGCAATAATTCGCGTCGCAATCGTTCACCGCCGCAAATTCCGCCGAGCTTTTCGCAAGCGATGCGGGGTCACCCGCCCCCCACCGGGATACACTCCGGCACCTACCCATCCGCGCGAGCCCAGCCCGCGCCCGCACCGAAAGTCATCCCATGAACGATCGCCGCACCTTCCTCAAAACCGGTCTCGCCCTCGGGGCCGCCACCACCCTCCTCGACTTCGACCGCCTCTTCGCCGCGGATGCGCCCGTCGCACCCGCCACCGGGTCAACCGCCCCGGCTGACGCCCCTCCCGGAGCCCGCCCCCTGCTGGTCGCCGTGCGCGACGGCGACCGCGTCGCAATGCTCGACAAAGCGCTCGAGGCACTCGGTGGTATCGGCGCCTTCGTGAAGCCCGGGCAGACCGTCCTCATCAAGCCCAACATCGGTTGGGACGCCCCCCCGGAGCGCGGCGCCAACACCCACCCGGCCCTCGTCGCCCGCCTCGTGGAACTTTGCCTGCAGGCCGGCGCGAAATCCGTCGCCATCTTCGACAACACCTGCGACCAGTGGCAGCGCTGTTACGCCAACAGCGGTATCGAGAAGGCGGCGCGCGACGCCGGCGCCCGCGTCGTCAACGGCAAGGACGAGTCCCTCTACCGCGAGACCCCCATCCCCCACGGCGTGAAGCTCAAGAGCGCCAAGGTCCACGAGCTCGTGCTCGACTCCGACGTCTTCATCAACGTCCCCGTCCTCAAGCACCACGGCGGTGCGCAGATGTCCTCCGCCATGAAGAACCTCATGGGCTGCGTCTGGGACCGCGGCGTCTACCACAACGTCGACCTGCAGCAGACCATCGCCGACTTCCTCACGCTGCGGAAACCCGACCTCAACATCGTCGATGCTTACCACCCGATGGTGCGCAACGGCCCCCGCGGCA
>DAOOFR010000068.1:0-17274 GCA_035415285.1 Opitutaceae bacterium | reverse complement strand
CCAAGGTAGGCGAACTGCCGGGCCATCCGTTCGCTCGGCGGGCCCATTCTGCCGTACGGCAGAACGCCCTACCATCGGACGTCAGTCCAATACGCGAGACTCAATAGGCTGCGCGCGGACCGCGAGTGGCGATTGGAGCCCGCTTGTGCGCCGGCAGCGACAGTGGCGTGGCGGGCGGTGTCCGGTCGAAACCCGGGCTCAAAATTGGTGAGCGCCGCAGCAGTGGAACGCCTCCCGGCGTTCGCGGCGCTCACCACACGGGCGCCGATCAAGCCAGACTCCGCTGCGGTCTCGACCTCCGGCTTTGCCACTTTATTGGTAGGCGCGGGCCATCGACAAACTGCACCAATGGACACTCCGCAGCTCCTGCACTCCACGCGCTGGGTCAGCCTCTACGAACGGGCCGGCTGGGTCTACGCCAGTCGCCGCCGCCCGGGCGAGCCGGCCCGACTCGACGCTGTCACGATCATCGCGTTGCACGGCGACGATGCCGCGCCGGACGCGCCGCGCCGGCTGGTCGTGCTCGAGGAATTCCGGGTGCCGATCGACGGTTGGGAGTTCGGCCTGCCCGCCGGGCTGATCGACGCCGGCGAGGCGATCGCGGACTGCGCGGCGCGCGAACTGCGCGAGGAGACGGGCCTTGATGTCGAGGCGGTCGTCGAGACCTCGGGCACGACGTTTTCCTCGCCGGGGATGATCGACGAGAGCCAGGCGTTCGTGGTCTTGAAGTGCCGCGGCACGCCGAGCCTACAACCCGGGATCGAGGGCGAGCAGATCAAGGTGCACCTGCTTACGCAGTCCGGCTGCCGGGATCTGCTGGCCCGGAACCGCCGCGGCGAGGCGGCGATCTCGTCGCGCGTCTGGCCCTTGATTGTCGCCGTGGCGTACGCCGGGAGCTTCGCCGGGGTGCGGATCGCGGAGTGAGTGGGGCGGGACGGTTGGGAAAGGAGCGAAGAGTGAGGAGTGAGTAGCGAGGCGCGAGTTGCGAGGAGTGGGGCGGCGGCGCGGTGTCGGAGCTCCGGAGAATCTGGAACTCAGGATATCATGAACGGAAAGCCGGGAGTGGCTCGCCCGCGCACAACGCCCTTGCCCGCATCGGCCCCGCCGCTACGCTGCCCGGCCGTGAACCCCGCGACACAGCTGACCTCCATCGATGGCCGAAGACCCACATGCCCCGCGACATCGACATCGTGATCGAAAGAGTCCGTGCCCTTCACCCAGACGCGAAGATCGAGCAGCTTAAGGTGAGGTACCCGGTCGATGATGATGGCCTCTGGATCTTCGGCATCGATGGAAAACCGGAAGACATCCAGGTTGAGTCGAACACCGGAGCCGCGCCGTTCTTGATCGAGCACACCGACATGAAGAAATCGGAAGAAGCGATCGTTGGGGCATCCGTCGATCAGGCCGTCAGAGAAGTGTCAGCTTATCTCGATGTCCTGAAGAGCCAGGCTGGTTTGAGGTCTGAAGTGCGACAGTAAAACGGTTGTGCCGCCTGAAGCTGGCACACCTGAATCGTCCGGCAAATATGAGAAGCCACTTCGCAGTGCTGTTCGTTGCAGTCTCCATGGCGACAGTATCTCACGCCCAGACAACCTTCACGTTCGGTTCCGTCGAGATTCGGATGACGAGCGACGACTGGGCATTCGAAGAGTCCAGAGACGATGATCGTCCCTGGATATTCGAGAAGTCAGAGACTCTTGGTCACTTTAGGCGTGGTGATTTGCTCTCGCATATCAGTGTTTCTCGATTCTTCGGGGCATGCTCGACCGTCGCTGAAGCTCTCCAAATCACGCGCAACCAGTTTGGACGCGAATGCCGTGTCGAGAAGTGTGAGAGACAAATAGGCGGAATGGGGTATTCCAGCCTCAAGGCGACCACGCTCGAACCAGATAGTCTCGTTGATGAGTGCGTGTTTGTTCAGGGCAGAAACGAGGTCATCATGATTAGCGTTACCGCAAAGCGGAGAGAAGATATTGATGCGTTCTTTGGGAGGATTCTGGCTGGAATCAAAACCGAGCCGAACCAGCAGAGGTGAGAAGGGGTGAGTGCGTTAGTGCGAGGGAATCGATCCATTCCTGAGTTCATGAGTTCCAGATTCTCCTCATCGGGCGGCTCCGTGATCGCAAACCGGCTTTGACGCCGGGCGGCCGGCCCACTTGCGTGGCGGCGTGCTCCAGTACCTCCGCATCCGCAACCTCGCGCTGCTCGAAGCCGTCGAGCTGGAATTCGGCCCGGGTTTCACCGCCGTGACCGGCGAGACCGGCGCGGGCAAGAGCATCCTGCTCGGCGCGCTGCAACTGCTCGCCGGGGCGCGCGTCGACAAGACGGCGATCCGCCAGGGCGCGGCCGCGGCCGAGGTGGAGGCGTCGCTGTTCTTCCCGAAAAATGCCGCGCTCGACGCCGTGCTGGACCGGTTGGAGCTGCCGCGCTGCGAGGAGGGCGTGCTGTTGCTCAAGCGCACCGTGCCGCGCGACAAGGCGCCGCGCATCACCGTGAACGGCGCGCTGGCGACGCTCGCGGCGCTGCAGGAGCTGGGCGAGCTCTGGATCGATTTCCACGGACCGGGCGAACCGCGCCGGTTGCTGAAAGCCGGTTGCCAGCTTGAGCTGCTCGACCTGTTCGCCGGCGACGGCGCGGCGCTGGAGCGCTACGGCGCCGCGTACCGGAAATGGCGCGACCTGCTCGGCGAGATGGAGCGGATCGCGCACGAGACGAAACTCTCGCCCGCGCAGGTCGAATACCTGCGCGGCGAGCTCGAGGGCATCGACGGCCTGGAGCTGAGCGAGGAGAGCGCCGAGGCGCTCGAACGCGATTTCCAGCGCATGAACAGTGCGCAGGAACTGCTGAACTCGGCGCGCGCCGTGGCCGACGGTCTCAGCGGCGACGACGGGCTGCTCGGGCGGATCGCGCCGCTGGTGCGCGAGGGGCGCGAGTTGGAGCAGCTCGATCCGTCGAGCAAGGCGCTGGTGGACCGGTTGGCGGCGCTGTCGTTCGAGGTCGAGGACCTCGGGCGGGAGTTCGAGTCGCTCGGCGGCGATTTTTCGTTCGAGCCGGAGCAGGTCGAGGCGCTCACGGAGAAGATGAATACCTGGCTCGACGCGAAGCGGAAGCACGGCGGCTCGGTCGCGGCGGTGCTCGCGGCGGCCGACGAGATGCGGCGGCGGCTCGCGGTGCAGGGCGACATCGCCGGCGCGATGGCGCGGCTGGAGAAGGAGAGCGCGGCGGCGAAGGCGGCGGCGCTGGCGCTTGCGCGCGACCTGCGCGCCGGCCGCGAGAAGGCGGCGCGCGAACTGGCGAAGGCCGCGGCGAAGCGCATCGCGGAGCTCGGTTTCAAGAAGGCGGATTTCACCGTGCGGCTCACGACCGAGCCGGAGCTCGGGCCGACGGGCGACTGCGCATGCGAGTTCCTGTTCTCGCCGAACGTGGGCGAGGCGCCGTTGCCGCTGCACAAGATCGCATCGAGCGGCGAGCTCGCGCGCGTGATGCTCGCGCTCAAGACGATCCTGGCGGACCTGGACAACGTGCCGCTGCTGGTCTTCGACGAGGTCGACGCGAACGTGGGCGGCGAGATCGGCCGCATCGTGGGCGAGCGCATGGCCGGCATCGCGAAGAAGCATCAGGTGCTCTGCGTGACCCATCTGCCCCAGGTGGCGGCGCAGGCGGCGGGCCATCTCCTCGTCGAGAAGGACCAGAGCGGCGAGCGCGCCGCGGTGACGATCCGCGCGATCCACGAGGAGAAAACGGAGCGCGTATCCGAACTTGCGCGCATGCTTGGCGACCGGACGGCGAAATCCGCGCGGCAGCACGCCGAGGAGTTGCTGCGCGGGTGAGCCGGACCGTGGCGGGGGGCTTCGGGCCCCGCCGAGCGACGCGGAGGAAGCACGCACGCTGGATCGTAGCAGCGGGCGTGGCAGCGCAGCATGGGACCTGGATTGTGTCCGCCGGCCCGGTCTGAAGCACCGGGCCACGGGGAGCCGGGGCCCGGGGGCCGGCTCGGCGCTCAGGGGGCCGGCGCGGGCGGCACGTAGGGTGACGCGCCGTCGTCGGCGGCGCGCCAGATGGTGAGGCCGTGGAAGGCGTCGACCTGCGTCCAGCGCCCGCCGAGCCGCTCGAGGGCGTCGGGATGCTCGAAGGGGAAGAGGATGGCGTAGAACGGGCGGCCGGAGGCGGCGATCACGGAGCGGATACGGGAGCGCTGGGGCGGGAAGAAGCAGTCCCACCGGACCAGCACGAAATCGGTGTGGTAGCGGAGGGCGCCGCTCACCTGCATGCAGGCGATGATGGCGTCGTTGGGCAGATTGGTGGAGGCCCAGCGCGCGGAGTAGTCGTAGGTCGCCTGCGCTCTCCGGCTCGAGTAGGCCCAGTGGGTGTAGCCGAAGTAGGTGCCGTAACCGACGGCGAGCAAGAGGCCGGCGATGCCGATGGTGTGCAGCCGGCGATGTCTCGAGCAGAGCGCGCGTGCGCACCACAGGCCGGCGGCGATCAGCGCCGGGACGGCGGGCAGGACGAAACGCAGATACCACCAAGTGTCGGCGGTGAACTGGTAGAAGGTGTAGAAACCGAAGAAGGCGAGGATCCACAGCGCCAACGCGAGCGCCCGGGCGGGGTGGCGGCGGCCGAGCCACGGCAGGGCCGCCGCGAGGAGCGCGAGCGGCGTGAACAAGAGCGGGACGTAGACGAGATAGTGGCGCAGCGTGGCCGGGGCGTAGCCCCAGCCCATGAGCGTGCGGGCATCGCCGTAACCGTTGGACGACCACGAACCATAGGCGGCGTGGTTGTACCAGAGCTGGATGGCGGCGAACGGGAGGCCTCCCATGCCGAAACCGAGCCAGCGGCGCCACGAGAGGCCCAGGACGACGGCGAGCGGCAGGATGAGCAGGATGTCGGTCGGGCGGATCAACACGGCGATCCCGTAGGCCGCGCCGGCGGCGACGGCCCACAGGGGGCGTTCGCGACTGCGCCAGGCGGCGAGCATGGCGGCCAGGCACCAGACGGTGGCCGGCACATCGCTCATCGTCTGCGTGCCCATGAAGAGGTAGACCGGGGAAGCGCCGAGCACGACCATGCCCGCCAGCGACCACCACGGATCGAAATCGAGGGTGCGCAGCAGCGCGTAGAGGAGCGCGACGCCGCCGAGCAGGTGGATCAGTGCCACGATGTTGGCGACATGGTCCCAGCCGACGAGCGCCCGGCCGGCGGCCAGGAGGAGCGGGAGCCCGATGGGGTAGGTGAGGACGAGTCGTTCGGGATCGGTGTCGGGGCGGGTTCCGAGCTGGGAGTAGAAGAAAGCGAGGTTGTCGCTCGGGGGAAGGCCGGGGATGGTGCGGGCGGGAAGCCAGAGTCGGCCGGTGGCGAGGGCCTTGGCCTGGTTGAGGTAACCCGACGAATCCGAGCCGCCCGCGCCCGCGCCGGTGAGCAGCGCGCCGAGTATGCCGTAACCGGACAGCAGGAGGATCAGCCAGAAGACCGGACGTTGCCAGAAAGGAGCGAGGGAGCGCATGGGGAGGAGAGGTTCAGGGCGCGCTTGTGTCACCGGGCGGTGGTGGCGGGGTTGCGGCGGTGGCGGGCCCGAGGATCTCGATCTCGAGATCGCGCACACTGAAGACGACGCCGCGGTCGGCGGGCGAGCGCTTGACGGGCGCGGGCGGCGTCGCCGCGAAGAGCCAGTCGTTGGCACCCGGTGCGAGGGTGACCGAGGCCAGCTCGACCCGGGTGAGCGAGCCGCCGACGGTCCCGCTCCAGAGCGTAATTCCAAAGGTGGATACCGCGAGGAAACGGGGGCCGCGGCTCTTCAGCCCGAAGCGCACCGTGGCCCGGACCGGGACGGGCAGCGGGTTCACGATCTCGATCCGGGCGTCGCCGCCCGCCCAACGCCAGTACTGGAAGGCCGAGCGTTCGGCGGGGAACCAGTTGGCGTCGAAGCGCGCCTCCCAGGCGGCGGGGTGGGTGGTCGGTGCCCGCCGGGTGCCGCTGAAGGTGTGGCTGGTCGGCGTCGACATGGTGAATCCGAGCACGGCGAACGAGGACAGCAGGGTGATGTTGCCCAGGAGGAGCACCGGCAGCCATTTCGCCCCCCGGGGCACGAGCACATTGAAGGCGAGGGCCATCGGGAGCAGCACGCGCGTGGCCGAGATGGGATAGCCCGCCCACACTCCGGTCCCGAGCACGCCCATCAGCAGGAGCATCGCGGCGCCGAGCCGCCACCAGTGGTTTCCGCTGTCGGGGCGCAGCGCGAGATAAGCAGCCTGGACCGTCAGGGCGGTCAGGCAGAGCAGGTTCTGGCTGTTGTAGGTGTCGCCCCCGGAGCGGAAGAGGACGGTGAGGGCCTCCGTCCAGCAACGGACCAGGCCGACGAAGGGCCAGGTGAGGTTCTGCTCCCCGGCCTGCCTGCCCAGGCCGAAGCGATACGCGAGGACGAGCGACCAGAGGAGGATCGGGGCGGCGGCGATCGCTCCCTGCAGCAGGAAATCGCGCCAGGGCTTCCGTTCCCGGCTGCCGAGGGGCAGGAGGACGACCGCGGCGAGAATGTTGGTCTCCCGGATCAGCCCGGCGAACCCGAGCAGGACGGCCGCGGACCAGAGTCTGCGGCGTTCGTAGAGCGCCACGGCCCCGGCGATGCTCAGCAGGCTCGGGCCGTCGAGCAGGGCGGCGCGCACGCTGTAGCACAGGCCGAAGGTCAGCAGCAGGCCCGCCCAGCGCAGGAAATTCTGCCACCCGGCGGGCGGGAACCAGCGCAGCAGGAGCAGCGCGAGCGCGAGCCAGCAGGCGATGTTGATCGTCGAATACAGGAAGAGCGCACGCGCCGGATCGCCGCCGCCGGCCGCCCAGCAGATCCAGCTGATGAGCATGCGGCGGGCGCGGAACGGAAGGTTGTCGATGGCGTTCTCCAGGGCCGGATCGCCCAGGTCCGGGTTCATGGCCAACTGCGCGTAGTACTGGCCGTCGTACCCGACGGAGTCCGGATAGGTGTACGGCTGGAGTTCCCGCAGCGGAGCGATCGCGCGCTCGATGGTCTTGTCGCCGACGATGAGCAGCGCGGTGAAACCCTTGTCCGGGAGATGGCGGCTGGAGACGATCCAGAGGAAGGAGGCGACGGTCGCCGCATAGGCCAGCCAGAGGACGAAGGGGGCGGCGCGCTTCAGGGCGGTTGGGCTGACCATGGTGGGCGGGCATCGAACTTTCTGGCGAATTCTGGCGCAAGTCCCGTTTGCGCAGGACTCCGGAGTCCCGGAGCGGCCGCGGCGGGGCCTGGCGTGGCGGGGTGCTTCAGCCCCCGACGAAAGGCGCCAACAACCAACCGGGCGGGTTCGCCCCGGCAGGGGGTGGCGTGCGCCGGCGGCGCCGGGGAGCGGGAGCGTATCCGTCGGCCCGGGCTGAAGCCCCGGGCCACGAACGGAAGCCTCACCCCTTGGGCTACGCCGCGGCGGCGGCGCGGCGGGCGATGCCGACCTGGGCCCAGAGGCGGAGCGACGCCAGGAAAAACTCCTCGAGGGCGGCGGTGGTGCTGAGGTTGGCGCGGAGCAGGCCGGCACACTCCTCGAGCTTACGAATCGACGCGACGAGCGGCGCGCGCAGCACGGACGCGCTCTCGGGCTGGCCGGCCACGAAGGCGCGCGTGGCGTGCTCGATCTCGGAGAGCAGCGACTGGCGCACGCCCACGGAGATGCCGGTCTCCAGCGCCTCGAGCTCGTCGTCGGTCATCGTGTCCTTTGCGTCGCCGGTTTCCTGTTTCAAGGTGGCGGCGGCGGTCTCGTCGAGGATGCGCTCGAAGCGGGCGATGAGCGCGTAGAGGGTGAAGATCTGCGTGGCGGCGCCCTTCTTGTCGGCCACGCCCTCGGTGAGTTGGCGCAGCCAGCCGCGGTAGAGCTCGAGCCACGGCGCGAGGTCGGGGTGGGAGAGCGGCGAGGCGACCGCGGGGAAACGGAAACGCAGGCAGCGGCTGAGGATCGTCGCGAGCAGCGAATACGGGTGCGTGGTGAGCAGGATGAGCGTGGTGTCGCGCGGCGGCTCCTCGAGCGTCTTGAGGAAGGCGTTGGAGGTGGCGGCGTTCATCCGGTCGGCCTCGAAGATGACACCGACCTTGTGGCGGCCGACCTGCGCGGTGAGGTCGATGCGGCTGAGGAAGCCGCGCATCGTGTTCTCGTCGGCGCCGCCGCCGGACTCGCCGATCTTGATCTGGCGCATCTTGCCCTCGGGGCGCAGCGGGATGAAATCGGGGTGCTTGAGCGGCGGGTACACCTGCGGGGTGTCGGCCGGGTTGAGCAGGCGGTCGGCGAGGGCGAGGGCGGCGGTCTCGAGCAGGGCGAGGTTGTCGCCTTGGAAAATGAGGCTGTGCGCGAGGCGGCCGTTGGCCAGCGCCCGGTCGAGCACGGCGGCGGCGGGGGTCTTGGCGACGGATTCAGGCCAGGCGTTCATGGACGGTTTGCCAGATGAGGGCGGAGACGGTGTCGATCGGCTGGGTGCTGTCGATGACGGCGATGCGGCGGGATTCGGCCTGGGCGAGGGCGAGATAGCCGTCGCGCACGCGGGTGAAGAACTCGGCGGATTCGCGCTCGATACGGTCGGGGCGGCCGTCGCCGCGGCCGCGCACGCGGGCGCGGCTGACCTCGACGGGGACATCGAGGAGGAAGGTGAGGTCGGGCAGGTGGTGGCCGACGGCGAAGTGGTTGATGCGGGCGACGGCCTCGGGGGCGAGGCGGCGGGCGGCGCCCTGGTAGACGGTGGTGGAATCGTGGAAACGGTCGCTGATGACGACCTGGCCGGCGGCGAGGGCGGGGGCGATGCGTTCGCGCACGAGCTGGGCGCGGGCGGCGGCGAAGAGGAGGAGCTCGGTCTCGGCAGCCATGGCGCCGCCGGCCCGGTGGTGGAGCAGGAGGTTGCGGATCTCCTCGCCCAGTTCGGTGCCGCCCGGCTCGCGGGTGACGAGGGTCCCGAGCCCGGAGTGCTGGAGGCGGGTGACGAGGCGCTCGATCTGGGTGCTTTTGCCGCTGCCCTCGGAGCCTTCGAAGGTGATGAATTTGCCGCGGAGGTTCACAGGTGGGTCGGTAGGGAGGGGGGGGGAGCGGGTGGCGGGGCGGTTAGGGAAAGGCCGGTGAAAACGCGCGGCAATGGAAAAGACCGCGTGCGCGTGCGCGGTCGCGGTCGCCCTTGGTTGATCGCAGCCGGTGGTGCCCGGTCGGAGACCGGATCTCCTGGGGGCGGCGTGCCGGCGAGCAGGGCCGGTCTGCGACCGGTCGCTCGGGGTGGGGCGGGTGGGACGGCCGGCTGTGGCACGTGGTGCGTACGCCGCGCACGCTGTTTCCCGGGGAAATTCCGTTGAAGCGTCGCGGCAAAGGCAGCAACACTGCGACTCCGATGCCCGTCCCCCTTTCCGCCCTCTCCGGCATTCTTGCCAACATCAATCTCATCGAGGTGTTCGCCCAGTCCGACTTGGTCGGACAAGCCATCACGGTGGTGCTCGCCGTCTTCAGCGTGTTCGCGTGGTCGCTGATGCTGGGCAAACACTTCGAGTTGAGGAAACTCAAGGCGCTCAACGAAGCGTTCGAATACCACCTGCGCGACCAGCGGCGGCTGTTCGACGCCCCGGCGACGTTCCGCGCGAAACGCGCGATCCCCTACGGGGATCTGTTCGCCGATGCCCTGGAGGCCTATGTGCGGTCGGCGCAGATCGGGCGCGAGCGCGGGGAGCAGAGCGCACGCTCGTGCCTCGAGCAGGCCGAGAACGCGATCCAGCGCGCGCTCGCCCGACAGACGCTGCGCTACGAGTCCAGCATGATTTTCCTCGCCTCGATCGTCTCGGGCGCGCCGTTCCTCGGCCTGCTCGGCACGGTGTGGGGCGTGATGGTGGCGTTCAGCGCGGTGGCGACGCAGCAGACGGCGTCGATCCAGACGCTCGCGCCCGGTGTCGCGGCGGCGCTGCTGACCACGGTCGCCGGTCTGATCGTCGCGATTCCTTCAGTTTTCGGATACAATTATCTGCTCACCCGGGTGAAGGTCCTGATCACCGAGATCGAGAACTACGCGAGCAGCCTCGCCGACCGGATCGAGCTCGAGGCGACGGCCAGCCCGGCGACGGCCAGCCCGGAATCCCCCGGCGGGCAGGAGTGAGGGCCCCGCCATGGCGCGCATCTTCCACAGGCGACGGCAGCTGGCCCCGGTGGCCGAGCTCAATGTCACCAACCTCATCGATCTCGGCTTCACGCTGCTGATCATCTTCATGATCGCCACGCCCCTGATCCAGCAGAGCCAGAGCATTCCGCTCGATCTGCCGGTGCAGAGTTCGCAGGCGCAGCCGAAGACCAAGGAGCAGGCGCAGCTCATCGCGGTGGATCGAAACGGCAACTACTACTGGGGTTCCAACCGCACCAGCTTGGCGCAGATCCGCGTGAACCTGCAGGCGCTGGCCGAGCTGCCGAAGCCTCCGGTGATCCGCATCGAGGCCGATTTCTCCCTTCAATACCAGCAGGTCGTGACCGTGCTCGACGAGGTGAAGAAGGTCGGTCTGAGCAAGATCAGCCTCGAGACGCAGATGTCGAAATAGCCGCCAACGCGGTCCATCGCCGATCGTCATGCGCGCCAGTTCCCCTGGATCCCTGCTCCTCTCCACCGCCCTGCATGCGGTGGCGCTGGCATTGATCGTGGCGCTGTCGCTCTGGTTCAAGCGCGCTACCGAGATCAACCCGGCGAACTTCGACCTCTTCGACCTCGACCAGCTCGAACTGGCGGACCGTTTCGAGATGCCCGGTCCCCCGGCCGATCCGCAGAAGGTCCGTTTTGCGCGGCCGAAGGTGAAGCGGGTGCCCATCCCCAAGCCGCAACCGGAGACTCCGGCGGCCGCACCCCGGCAGAAGAACGCCAAGGTGCCCGAGAAGACGGCGCCGGCGCCGAGCAAGGCGAAGACCACCTCCTACGCGGACTTCCAGAAGCAGAACCAGAAGCAGCTGCAGGCGAACCAGAAGGTGCGCAGCAATGCCAAGTCGGCCCCCGCGCCCGGGGTCGACGCCAAGGGGATCGTCGACGATCTGCTGAAGACGGCCTCCGGCACGAACGGCAACAAGGCGACGATCGCGGCCCTGGATGCGTACTTCGCCCGCCTGACCAACGCCCTGCGTGCGGCCTGGGAGCAGCCCGACTCGATGGTCGATCTGCTCGTGGCCAAGGTTTCCTTCCATCTGGCCGCCGACGGTTCGATCTCGCGGGTGAAGATCGTGAAGACGTCAGGAAGCCAGGAATACGACCAGTCGGTGCTCGACGCCTTCAGCCGGGTCCGCTCGATCGGCGCCGTGCCGGGTGGGAAGAGCGGGACGTACGTCATCAACTTCAAGATGACCGAGTGAGCGGCGGGCCGGTGGCGGCGCGAGCAAGCTCGCGCCCCACGGCAATGGGGTGCCCACGCCTCAGCCCTCGATCGCGCAGCGGAAGGCGACGCGGTCGGCGGCGCGGAAGAAGGCGGTGCCGGCGACGAAGGTGTCGGCGCCGGCGGCGCGGCAAAGCGGGGCGGTCTTGTCGTCGACTCCGCCGTCGACCTCGATGCGGAAGCCGAGGTTGCGTTCGCGGCGCCAGCGGGCGACCTGCTCGATCTTCGGCAGCACGTCGTGCCGGAAGGATTGGCCGCCGAAGCCGGGCTGGACCGTCATGAGGAGGACGAGGTCGACCTGGGCGAGGAAGGGCTCGACGGCGGAGGCGGGCGTGCCGGGGTTGAGCACGATGCCGTTCTGTTTTCCCAACGCGCGGATACGCGCGAGCACGGCGGCGTGGTCGTAGGCGGGCTCGACGTGGATGCTGATCAGGTCGCTGCCGGCGCGGGCGAAGGGCTCCACGTAGTCGCCGGGGTTGTCGAGCATCAGGTGGGTGTCGAGGAAGAGCGCGGTGTGCTTGCGCAGGGCGGCGGCGGTGCCGGGGCCGAAGGTGAGGTTGGGCACGAAATGCCCGTCCATGATGTCGAGATGCAGCCAGCGGGCGCCGGCGGCGGCCGCCGCGGCGGCGCTGCCGGCGAGGTTGGCGTGGTCCCCGGCGAGCAGGGAGGGCGCGAGGAGCGGGGCGGGCATGGCCACGGCGGGCACGGTCACCAGGTGTCGAGCACGGCGTGCGCGATCTCGACGGCGAGGGCCTCGGCGAGGAGCGGCATCGTCTGGTATTCGGCGGGCTGGAGACCGCTGTCGACGAAGACGTCGCGGGCGACGGCGATGGTGCGCCGGTCGAGCAGGATCTTCTCGTTGCGGTCGCGCACGGTGATCTCGGCGGTGAGCTTGGCGGCGAACTTGCGGGCCAGGGCGGTGTCGTCGTGGCGGGCGGCGAGCACGTCGCGCTCGAAGCGGACGAGATGGATCTCGAGGGTGGCCTCGGCGGCTGCGGCGTCGGCGGCGAGGCCGATGCGGCCGTCGCGGGCGAGGGCGAGGCGGACGGCGTTGGTGACGAGCGGGCCGGCCTGGGGGGCGAAGGCGGAGTTGGTCGCCGGGGCGACGAACAGCGACTGGGCGACGGGACGGCCGGGCGCGCCGAGGTGGTAATGGGAGCAGCCGGCGAGGCCGGCGAGCAGCGCGAGGGCGAGGAGGCTACGGGCGAGAGGGCGCATGGCGGATGCCTAGGGGCGGGGCGTGGGGCCCGCGCTCAGAAGAGCCAGAGCACCTTCTTCTTCTTGGGCTTGGGGGGCTCGATGCGGTTGGCGCGGGCGGCGGCGGCGGCCTCCTGCTCGGCGAGCCGGGGCGCGATCTTCTCGAGGCGCGCCTTGGCTTTCTCGGCGACCTCCGAGTTCGGGTAGGCGGTGATGGCCTCGTTGTAGAAGACCTTGGCCGCGATGTAGTTGTGGCGCTTGTAGTGGTAGAACTCGGCCAGCTTCATCTTGCTCATCGCGTATTCGGACTTCATCTCGTCGAGCCCCTTCTCGGCCGCGGCGACGCCGGGGTCCTGGGGGAAGAGGATGAGGAAGTCCTGGAAGTAGGTGGCGGACTCCTTGGCGGAGAACTGGTCGTACTCGGGCCCGTCGACGAGCGAGGCCTGGACCTGGGCCATGCGCAGGTAGGCGTCGGGGGTGAGGATGCTCTGCGGGTAGAAGTTGATCATGCGGTCGAGGGCGTCGACCGCCTCGATCTTGCTGCTGAAGCGCTTGTGCAGCTGGGCGATGCGCATGAGGGCGAGCGGCGCGTAGTCGCTGTACGGACCGTTGGCCACGACGTATTCGAAGTAGGTGATGGCGCGCTCGCGTTTGGGCAGGCCGGGGAGCAGGCCCCAGAACCAGCGGCGGCGGGCGCCGTCGGCCACGGCGGAGGCGATGCGGTACTGCTCGGCGATGACGTCGTTGAATCGCTCGTAGTTTGGATACAGGCCGACGATCTGCTGGTAGGCCTCGAAGGCCTTGGCGTAGTTGCGCTGCGCGAGGCGGATCTGGGCGGTGCGGAAGTGGGCCTCAGGGCCGTAGATCGACTTGCCGTAGTCCCTGGTGACGCGCTTGTAGAGCCGCAGGGCGCGGCCCTCGTGCCCGGCCTCCTCCGCGGTGCGCGCGCGGTTCATGAGGTCGAGGGCGTTGCGGCCGTCCTCGCCGGCGACGGCCGCGAGGGCGCCGCCTTCGACCTGCCAGCCGGTGCCGGGGGTCCAGACGAGCCCGGCGCGCAGGGACACGGGGGCGACGAGGGTGGCGAGGAACAGGCCGAGGAGGGGGAGCAGGCGCGAGGGGCGCATAATTTTTAGGACCAGCGAATCAGGGCGGATGCCCAGGTCAAGCCGGCGCCGAAGGCGACGAACAGGACGTAGTCGCCGGTGACGATACGGCCGGTGCGGACCGCCTCGTCGAGGGCGATGGGGATGGATGCGGCGGAGGTGTTCCCGTAGCGTTCCAGGTTCATGAACACGCGCTCGGGCGGCAGCTTCATGCGCTGCGCGATGGCGTCGATGATTCGCTGGTTGGCCTGGTGCGGGATGAGCAGCTTCACCTGGTCGGGGGAGACACCGTTCTTCTCCAGAAGTTCGACGGCGGCGTCCTGCATCGCGGTGACGGCGAGCTTGAAGACCTCCTTGCCGCGCATCTGCAGGTAGTGCTCGCGGCGGGCGACGGTCTCGGCCGAGGCGGGGCTGCGGGAGCCGCCGGAGGTGATCTTGATGAGATCGCCGGCGTTGCCGTCGGCGTAGAGTTTGGTCCCGAGTACCCCGGTGCCGGAGCCCGGTTGGACGCCGAGGACGACGGCGCCGGCGCCGTCGCCGAAGAGCACGCAGGTGGTGCGGTCCTGGTAGTCGGTGATCGAGGTGAGCTTGTCGGCGCCGACGACGAGGGCGCGGCGGTAGCGGCCGGAGGTGAGCATGGCGCTGGCGACCTCGAGGTTGTAGAGGAAGCCGCTGCAGGCGGCGACGAGGTCGAAGCAGGCGCAGGGGCCGAGCCCGAGCTTTTTGTGCAGGACGGTCGAGGCGGAGGGCAGGGGCGAGTCGGGCGTGCAGGTGGCGACGATGAGCAGGTCGATGTCGGCCGGGGTGAGCTTGGCGGCGGCGAGGGCGGCCTGGCAGGCCTTGAGGGCGAGGTCGGAGGTGGCCTCGTCGGGCGCGGCGATGCGGCGCTCGCGGATGCCGGAGCGGGAGACGATCCACTCGTCGTTGGTGTCGACGATGCGGGAGAGTTCCTCGTTGTTGAGGATACGTTCCGGGGCGTAGGAGCCGGTTCCGAGGATGACGACTGATTGGCCGACAGGGTTCATGCAGAAACGGGTGTGCGGGGCGCGGCGGTGCCGAGGGGCGGACGCGCGGGGAGTTCAGGCGTTGGGTTTGCCGAGAAGGGTGTTGGCGGCGGCGACATCGGCCTCGATGTGGTGGACGAGGTCGGTGCGGAGGAATTCGCTGGCGTCGTGGATGGCGTTCATCAGCGCGTGGCGGTTGGCGGAACCGTGGGCCTTGATGACGCAGCCGCGCAGGCCGAGCAGGGGGGCGCCGCCGAAGCGTTCGGGCTGGATGCGGTGCTTGAGGCCGCGCAGGGCGCCCTTGCCCAGGAACGCGGCGAACATGCGCGCGGGGTTGGCGGTGAAGAGGGTCTTGAGCTCGCGGCCGACGAACTTCACGAGCGACTCCCACGTCTTCAGGCAGATGTTACCGGTGAAACCGTCGCAGACGACGACGTCGATCTCGTCGCGGAACACTTGGAAGCCCTCGACCGGGCCGACGTAGTTGATGAGATGGCCGAGCGCCTTGAGGGACTCGTGCGTCTCGTTGATGAGCGCGTTGCCCTTGCCTTCCTCGGTGCCGATGGTGAGCAGGCCGACGCGGGGCCGCTCGATGCCGAGTTCGACGCGGCAGTAGTGCGTGCCGAGGATGGCGTTGTGGACGAGGTGGCGCGCGCTGGCCTCGGGGTTGGCGCCGCCGTCGATGAGAATGAAATGGCCGCCCTCGCGGGGGACGACCGGAGCGAGCGCCGGGCGCTCGACGCCGTCGAGCGTGCGCAACTTGAGCGTGCCGGCGGCGACCAGGATCTTGGTGTTGCCGGTGCTGACGACCGCGGCGGCGGTGCCGTCCTTGACCAGGTCCATCGCGCGGAGCATGGACGCATCCTTTTTGCGCCGGATGGCGGTCATGACGTCGTCCTCCATGGAGACGACATCGGAGGCGTGCAGCACGCGGAGCTTCGGGTGGTCGGCGAGACCGGCCGAGGCGAGCAGCGGCTTCAACTGCGCCTCGTCACCCACGAGGGTGACGGGGCACAAGTCGGGAAAAGCATCGAGGGCAAGCTGCAATGCGGCGACGACCTCGGACGGGCCGAGGTCGCCCCCCATGGCGTCCACCGCGATGCTACCGGTGGCGGGGGCGGAGTCGCTCATTGCTGGCTTTTACGGCGTGGGGGCCGGACGGGAGGGGTCCCCCGGGTCAGACTTCGACGTCGAGCACTTGGCGGCCGCGGTACATCCCGGTCTTCGGGTTGACGCGGTGCGGGCGGACGAGGGAGCCGTCGGCGTCGCGGGCGAATTGGGGAGCCTTGAAGGCGTTGGCGGCGCGACGGAGAGCGCTGCGGCGCTTGGACTGTTTACGTTTCGGATTGGCCATGATGAATTTGGGTCGGTGCTTCGGCCGCAGAACGAGACGTCCCGGGCGCGGAAGGGGTGCGAGTAAAGGTCGGGGGGAGGGCGGGTCAAGCAGGGACTCGGAGAGAAACCGGGCCACCGCGGGAAAGTCAGGGACAGCGGGCGGCCCTGGGATGTTCAAATACAGGTGCGGGGGCCGCGGCGCGCGCGATCAGAAGGCGAACACGAGCACGAGCGCGACCGCCAGGACGATACGGTACACGGCGAAAGGCGTGAGACCGAAGCGGGTGAGCGTGGCGACGAGGAATTTGATGGCGAGGGCGGCGGCTCCGAACGCCACGAGGATGCCGAGCAGGACCGGCGCCCAGCCGAAGACCTCCAGCATGGCCGGGCCGGTCTTCCAGCCCTTCAGGAGGGCGGCGCCGGCGAGGGTGGGCAGGCCGAGCAGGAAACTGAACTCGGCGGCCTGCGCCGGTTTCAACCCCACGATGTAGCCGCCGACGATCGTCATCATCGAGCGGCTGGTGCCGGGCCACATCGCCACGCACTGGAGGGCGCCGACGAACAGCGCCTCGCTCGGGCGCAGCTCGGCGGGCTTGCGGCCGTTGGACTGGTGCCATTGCGAATGCTTCCGGCGGCGGTCGACGTAGATCATGAACGCGGCGCCGGCGACGAGGGCGGCGACCACGGGCCAGAAACCGAAGAGCTTGGCCTCGATCCAGTCGTCGAGCGTGAGCCCGCAGACGACGGCCGGCAGCACCCCCAGCACGATGTTGCGCAGGAGCTTCGTGCCCTCCCGGTCCAGGCCGACGGCCCCGAGGGCGAGGCTCCACAACTGGCTCCAGTAAAGCACCACGACCGCCGCGATGCCGCCGATCTGGATGACGACCGTGTAGGTGTTGGCGGCGACGGCGGTGGTGAGGGGCAGCCCTGCGGGATCGTCGGGCGAGGGGGGCTTGATCCAGCGCGGCCGGCCCGCGGAGTCGGTGAGCTGGCGCTTGTCGTCGAGCCCGAGGAAGTGGTTGGCGATGATGAGGTGGCCGGTGGAGGAGACCGGGAGGAACTCGGTGATGCCCTCGACCAACCCGAGCACGACGGCCTCGCCCGTGGTGAGCTCGCGGGCCGCGACCGCCGCGGCCTCGGGCGGCGTGCCGGCGGCGTCGGCCGGCACCGACGGCGCCTGGCCGTGGGCGGCCGCGAGGGCGAGCAGGAAGGCGAGCAGGCTACCGACGATACGCATGGCGCGCATGGTCGCGATGGTCGCGGGGGTGTCGAGTTC
>DAOOFR010000067.1:0-17293 GCA_035415285.1 Opitutaceae bacterium | reverse complement strand
TGGCCGAGCTGGCCTACGGGTCCGGGCTGCGGCTGCTCGAGTTGTTGCGGCTGCGTGTCCACCACCTGGACCTCGACCGGCGACAACTCCATGTCTACAGCGGGAAAGGCCGCGTAAAGGGCTTCGCCCCACGCGGTTGTTGCATCGCATAAGGATCGTCACGCGCCACATGTTCTACGTTTACGTGCTGCATTCGGAGAGCGACGCGGGGCTCTATATCGGGTTCTCGGCGGACCTGCGGCGGCGGCTTCGCGAACACCAAGCGGGCACGCACCAGCCACCGCTCATCGGGGACCTTGGCGCTTGATCTACTATGAAGCCTATGTCGAGGAAGCGGATGCTCGTGGTCGGGAGGAGTTCCTCAAGAGCGGTTCCGGCCGGACCTACCTGAAGAGGCAATGCAGGCACTATTTTGCCATCCACCCGCTGCGAACCGCGTAAAGGGCTTCGCCCCACGCGACTGGGTTTTCTCGGGCGCGCGGAAGTGGAGACGACGCAAATCCGAAGCCGCGTGAGGCAACGCCTTCTACGCGGTATCTGCACTGCATGTCCAAACCCGGCCTCGGCGCTCCCAGCCCGTTGGACGGATGAGCGGCGAGATCAGTCGGCGGAGTTCGGAGGACGGTGGACGGTTGCCGGTGGGCGGTAGCCGGTGGCCGGTTGCCGGTTGCCGGTGAGTAGCGGACGGACGCCAGAGGACAGACTATCTGCGCTCCGCGAGCTCCGCGGCACCGCGTGAGGCCGGATCGTGGTGTGGTCAGACGACTCTCCGCGCGGCAGGCAATTCAGGGTGCTCGAAGGCGTCCGCGAACGCCTCGAGTTCCAGCTCGGTCATCCCGAGCTTGCGACCAGCAGCACGCCACGTCGCAACGGCATCGACCACCTCGCGCAGAATCGTTTTGGCGCGTGTGGCGGGGATGCGGAAGTACGTTGTCACCGACCGCAATGCTTCGATGGTGGCCTCGGGGCCCGTGTCCGCAGAAACCCAGGTCTTCAGTTCGCGGACACGTTCGGGGAACGGATTGAGGTCGAAGGCCGGCGCCAGCCGCCACAGACCACGCTCGACATGCAGGAAGCCGTGGTTGTGAAGATGGTCGTCGACGTTGGTGATCAGGATCGAGAACGCGATCCGCCGCCAAAGCTCGTCGATATCCTTCTGCACCGCTGCTCCGTGCACCCGGAGCGCGTCGACGATTTCCGTGTAGAAATGTTCCTCCGCGGAGGCCGCCGCGACCCCGAGCAGCGTCGCGGCCGAGGCGTAGAGGCGGCGTTTGCCGTCGAGGGTGCGGTCGAAGCGGCGGACGAGTGCGACGGGCACGCCGGCGCTGTCGACCAACCGCGTTTCCGCTGCATCGATACCGGCCCGGCGGGCCAGCTGCATGGCGAGCACCTCGCCCTTGGTCACCGCCCGGGTGTCCTGCACGCTGGGGAACTTTCCGATGGCGAGCAGGCCGTCGTCGTCGAGCACGGTGCATTTCGGGCGGAGACCGCCGAGCGAGGTGCCACGCCCGCGCAGGTAGGCGAGGTCCGCGGCGGTCTCGCTCTCGGTCTCGACCGCGCGCGAGGCGGCGGCAAGCTGTTTGAGCTCGACCAGCGGCGGCGTGGTGCGGCGGCCCGGCTCGGCCGCGCGCTGGAAGACGCCGTTCTCGTCGCGAAACCGCAGGGCGCCGACACGGCTGCAGTCGTCGACGGCGAGGAGGAAGTCGACCGCGTCGAGCTGCGCGGTACCGGTCTCCTGGCCGGAACGCCGCGCCGCCTGGCGGCGCTTCGCGTGATCGCGCAGGATCACCCGCCGGCCCCAGCCGTCGGGTTCCGTGTCGGCGATGATCGCATGAAAGACCGAACCTTCGGCCGCCTTGCGGTGGAACTGCGGGCCACCCGCGAGCGGAAGCCCGGGCTCGATCGGGAAACGATCCGGGGCCGCGAGCCACTCGGGAGCATAGATGAACGCGGCGTGCTCGCGCGCACCGCTTTGGTCGTGATGCAGCGTGCCCACCAACCGCGGTCCGTCGCCCAACAGGACCTGGAGCGTGCGTTTCACAGGGTGGTCGGTGTTTTTCTTGCACGCACCCGCTTGGGCAGTTGCTCATCGTCGAGCTGCAGGCCGATCTCGTCGCGACGCACGTCGGCAATGTCGGCGAGCACCGGCCCGAAGCCGAGGACGAAGAGCGCCATCGCGTAGGCGCTCAACGCCACCGAGCCGTCGCCTCGCTCGATCCGGCCGTAGGTGTTCAGGCCGACGCCCATCCGCTCCGCCATCATGGCGAGCGTCAGCCGGCGCTTGCGCCGCGCGCGGGCGATGTCGGCGCCCAGCTTGACCAGTGAACGGCGGACGGCGGGAGGCAGGAGGTCGTGGACAGCGGAGCGCATTTTGTTTGCTGTATATAGTGTTTCTAGCCTTTTAACGCGTCATACATAGGATTTAATTCGCACGCGTCGAGCGGAAACACGCCAAGCGCGACGAGCCCGCAGGATCGCTCCCGCGTCCATCTGCGTCCTCTGCCGTACGGCAGAGCGGTTCCATTCCCCGGAGTTGCTGAGCCGACCGGAGGTTCTCGCGCAACGGCGCGGCGGCGCGACGGACGGAGAACCGGCCTCGCACCATCCCGGGATCGACCGTGGCGAGCGTGGCGCCGTGAGTCCTTCGCCCGCCGCTTGGGGAGGGAGAAGGACGGGCGGGAGTATTTCCGATCCATCGATCCCTTCTCGCGCCACGGCGCGACGCTCGGACCGCGAGCGCAGCCGGAAGGCATGAACAAGGCGGATCGATGCGCTCCGCGGCTCCGCGTGAGGCCGGATCGGGGCCGATGGCCGAAGGGGCGCACGCGGAGACGCAGAGGACGCGGTGGACGGTAGGCGGTAGCCGGTGGACGGTTGCCGGTGGACGGTGGGCGGTTGCCGGTGAGCAGTCACGGATCCGTGGATCCGGTGGTTTCCGTGTTTCAGGCCTCTGCTTATTGTATCTCTTCGTGCCTTTTCGTGGCCACCAAGGCAGAGGGGGCGGACGGGATCGAAACGCTCACGCGTTTCGCTACGACGCGGAGGCCGTTCTGCCGTGCGGCATTCATGCCGAAGCAGAACCTCTGGGAGTCTCCGGAACCGAGTGCCTCCGAGAGGACGGATCGATGCCCTCACGGGCATCGCTACGACGGAGGCGGAGCGGGCCCGCTGGCACGGCGCAACGGCGCGGCCGGCGACAGGGCACCGGGCGAGCCTGCCCGGTGGGCGATTCCATTTGGGCGGCGGGGAAAGCGGCCGATGGGATAGGGCCCAACTCGGCCACCATTGTGAGTGCCCCCACCGGAAACGAACCCAGAAAGATCCGCTCCGCCCGCCTGCGCGGCACCGCGGGCGGCGGCGACGCGCCCGGGCGGCTGGTGTCGCGCTTCGTGGGGCGCGAGTCCCAACTGGCGCAGTTCATCGGGGCCGTCTCCGAGGATCCGCGCTCCGCGGCACGCATCGTGGCGGTCACCGGCGCGCCGGGCTGCGGGAAGAGCCGGTTTGTGGAGGAGGTGCTCGGCCGGCTGGTGCGCTCGGGCCGGCCGGTGTCGGTCGTGCAACCCGACCTGCTGCCCGGGATGGACGAGGCGGCGTGGTTGCGCGCGTTTGCGGCGAAGCTGCCGATCGGCGGCGGGCTGGTGGGCGGGGCGGCGGCGCGGCTGGCCGGTGGCGGACCCGGAAACCGGCTCGACGACTCCTCGGCGCGGGCGCTGCTCAACGCGCTGTTCCATGAGTTCTACGACTGCGGGATGGAGAAACGCGGCTTTGTGCGGCCGAAGTTCCAGATGGTGGCGCTGGTGCTCGACGATTTCGATGTGCTGCCGGCGGGCATCGCGCGGTGGCTGGCGGACGTGTTCCTGCCGCGGATCGACGAGGTGCGCGCGCATCTCGACTACGTGCTGATCCTCGTGGGGGAGCGCGCGCTGGCGACCGAGCTCGAGCCGGTGGCCTGGAACGCCCAGCCGATGCGCTTCTTCTCCGTCGAGATCCCGCCGATGAGCGAGGCCGAGAGCGTGGAGCTGCTTGCGCTCTACGCGCGCCGCAGCGCCGAGGCGAAGGCCTGCCACGCGATCGGCGAGGGCCTGCCGGGGTCGATGCTCGAGCTGCTGCGCCATCGTATCCGGCCCATGGACGAACTGACGGCCGCGGTCGACCGTTGCGACGAGGCGCAGGCGGCCGCGATGCTGGCGGTGGCCGGGCTGGGCTTCGCGACCGAGGAGGGCGTGCGCCTCGTGCTGGGCCCGGAGGGGCTGGGGCGGGTCGCCGGGCTGCTCTCGGCGACGGTGACCGTGCCGATCTTCGGCAGCCTGCAGCGTGGCGGCTTGTGGCTGCCCGGGGCGATCGCGCGCCTGGTGCAGGAGAAACTGGTGCCGCGGCACCCCGAGGTCGCCCGGCGCGCCCACGAGATGGGCGACCTGCTCGACGCGCTTGCGGGGTATTTCCCCTCCGAGGAGGAGCGCGAGGACGCCGCGCGGCTGGTGGCGTTCCGGTATTTCGACGGCGCGGTGTTGCGCGCCTGCTACGGCGCGGAGGCGGGGGCGGAGCTCGAGCGCTTCGTGCGCGCCCACGGCGCGGCCTTCGCGAGCACGCCGGCGGACAACTTCCAGCTCGCCGAGGAGCTGCGGCCGCTGCTCGAACGTTATGCGGAGGCCCGGGGCGATCCGGCGCGCAGCGCGTTGCGCGAGAAGGTCGCGCGGCTCTGGGCCGAACGGGCCGGCGAATTGCAGATCGCGCTCAGATCCGCGGCCGACGGGCTGGCGCGGCTGGAGCGCGACCGCGACGAGTTGTTCAAGGAGCTGGAGACCGCGCGGGGCCAGGTCTCCGCGCGGGTGCAGGACACGCACCGGGAATGGCGCAGCCGCATCGACGAGGACGTGGTGCGGCTCGGCGCGTCGCTGCTGGCCAACGGCGTCGGCGTGGTTTGCTTCTGGGTGGCGCTGTTCACGGACAACCAACGGCTCACCTTCCTGCTGCTGGGCGCGATCCTCATCGGGGTCGGTATCGGCACACCGGCGATGAAGCGTGGGCGGCGCCCGGCGGCCACCGACCCTGCGAACGCCGCCCGCCGGCAACACCAGGACCGGGTCGAGCATGCGCGCGGCGTGGTCAACCTGCTCGAGGCGCGGGCCGCCTTGCTCCAGCAGCGGCTGGTGGAGGAGCGGCGCAAGGTCGAGCGGCTCCGCGGCGCGACCGAGGAACCGTATTGCGATTGAGGACCGCGGCGCCCCGCGGGGACCGGCGCGGGGGCGCGCGCAACGGCGACGCCGGGCGGATGCGGCGCCTGCCGTCTTGCGCCGGGCGGGCGGGCGGCGATGATCGCGGCGTGAGGACTCCGGCGAAACTTCGGTGTGTGCTCGCGCTGGCGGGGGCGGCCGTGCTTGCGCTCCGGCTCGCGGCGCTCCCGGCCGCCGATGCGGCCGAGGCCGAGCGCGTCGTGGTCGTGGCCAACGCCACCGACGCCGACTCGCTGGCGTTGGCCGGCTACTACGCCGCCGCGCGCGGCATCCCGGCCGACAACATCGTGGCGCTGCCGCTGCCGCCTGCGGAGACGATCACCTGGCCCGAGTTCGTCGCCGGCGTGTTCAACCCGCTTTTCGCGGAGCTCGCCGCGCGCGGCTGGATCGACGCGTTGCCCTCGGAACTCACCGACGCGTTCGGCCGCCGCAAGGCGATGATCGGCGGGCACCGGATCAGCTATCTGGTGCTGGTGCGCGGCGTGCCGTTGCGCATCGCCGAGCACGACGCGTGGCGGCCGGCGAAACTCCCGGCGGGATTGTCGCCGGCGCTCGCCTACAACCGGGCCTCGGTCGACGGGGAGCTGGCGCTGCTGGCCGCCTCGCGGCCGCCGGTCCTGGCCTTCGTGCCCAATCCGCTGCACCGGCAACGGGCGGTCGGCGGGGTGCTGGCCGAGGCGGTCGTGCGCGTGGCGCGGCTCGACGGTCCCACGCCCGGCGCGGTGCGCGCGCTGGTCGACAGCGCGCTGGCCGGCGAACGCCAGGGGCTGGCCGGGCGCGCCTATGTCGACCTCGGCGGGCCGCACCAGCGCGGCGAGCGCTGGCTGGAGTCGGTCGCGGCGCAGCTGGGGGCGGCCGGGTTCGACCTGGATGTGGACCGCGCGAAGCCGACCTTCCGGCCGCAGGCGCGCTTCGACGCCCCGGCGCTGTACTTCGGTTGGTATTCCTGGAATGCAGACGGGCCGTTCCTGGCGCCGGGCTTCCGGTTCCCCCCGGGGGCCATCGCCGTGCATCTCCACAGCTTCTCCGCGCAGTCGCTGCGCTCCGACCGGCAGTTCTGGTGCGGGCCGCTGGTGGCGCGCGGGGTGGCGGGCACGGTGGGCAACGTCTTCGAGCCGTACATCGACGGCACGCATCACCTCGACCTGCTCGCCGAGGCGTTGTTGCGCGGGGACACGCTCGGGGCGGCGGCCTACTATGCGCTGCCGGTGCTGAGCTGGCAGGCGACGCTGATCGGCGACCCGCTCTACCGGCCGTTCGCGCGGTCACAGGAGGAACAGTACGCCGAGCGCGCGGCGCTCCCCGCCGAGCTGCGGCCGCACGTCGTGCTGCGGCAGGCGCGCCTGGCGCTGCGGGACGGGCGTGCGGACGAGGCCCTGCGGCTCGCCCGCGCGCTGTTCCGCGAGACGCCGGCGGTGCCGGTGGGCGTGTCGGTGGCGCGGCTGATCGGGGAGGTCGAGGGGCCCGAGGCCGGGGTGCGTGCGCTGGGGTTTCTCGGTCTGTTGCCCCGTTATGCGGCGGACGACCTCGGGGCGGTGCGTTCCGCCGCGCTGCTGCTGGTCGAGTGGGGGGCGCCGGAGCAGGCGCTCCGGCTCTACGAGCAGGCGCTGGCGGCGCCGCCACCGGCCGGCGAGGCGGCGTTGCTGGAGGAGGCGATCCGGCTCGCGCTCAAGACCGGGCAGGCCGCGCGCGCCGCGAAGTGGCAGGACCGGCTCGCGGCCCTGAGACCGGCGGCGACGACACCACCGCCGAAGAAGTGATCCGGCGCCGGCATGAACCCGCCGCGCGGCCGCAACCTTTTCCCATGTACTCACTCACCGGCAACATCGTCGATCTGGTCAACCGCCGCATTTTCCCGGGCCGCGTGGAATGGGCCGAGGGCCGCATCGTGCGGATCGTGCCGACTCCGGGGCGGCGCTACACGCGCCAGATCGCGCCGGGGTTCGTCGATGCGCACATCCATATCGAGAGCTCGCTGCTGCCGCCGAGCGAGTTCGCACGGTTGGCGGTGGTGCACGGCACGGTGGCGACGGTCTCGGACCCGCACGAGATCGCCAACGTGCTCGGCGCCGCGGGCGTGCGGTACATGATCGCCGACGCGCGGCGCTCGCCGTTGAAATTCAACTTCGGCGCGCCGTCGTGCGTGCCGGCCACGGACCGCGAGACTGCCGGGGCCGTGCTCGACGCCGCGGCGGTGGCGAAGCTGCTCGCCCGGCCCGAGGTGCGCTACCTGAGCGAGGTGATGAACTATCCCGGCGTGCTCGGCGGCGACCCGGAGTTGCTCGCCAAGATCGCCGCGGCGAAGCGGCTGGGAAAGGTCGTCGACGGCCATGCGCCGGGGCTGCGCGGCGCGCCGGCGCGCGCCTACGCCGCGGCCGGCATCACGACCGACCACGAGTGCTTCACGCTCGCCGAGGCGCAGGACAAGATCGCCGCGGGCATGAAGATCCTGATTCGCGAGGGTTCGGCGGCGCGCAACTTCGCCGCGCTGGCCCCGCTGCTGCGGTCGCACCCGGAGGCCTGCATGTTCTGCTGCGACGACCTGCATCCCGACCTGCTGCTGCGCCGGCACCTCGACGAGCATGTGCGGCGGGCGCTGGCCGCGGGGGCCGGCCGGTTGGATGTGCTGGCCTGCGCCAGCCTGAATCCAGTGCGGCACTATGGACTGCCGGTGGGGCTGCTGCAGCCGGGCGATCCGGCGGACTTCATCGTGTGCGAGGGCTGGAAGACGTTGCGCGTGCGGCGCACCTACCTCGACGGCGAACTCGTGGCCCGCGACGGACGTACGCTGCTTCCGCGGCAGGCACCGAAGATCGCGAACGCCTTCCGCGCGAGGCCGCGGCGGCCGGCGGACTTCCGCGTGGCCGCGCGGGCCGGGCGGCTCAACGTGGTCGAGGCGCTCGACGGCCAGCTGATCACGCGCTGGAAGCGGATGAAACCACGGGTGGTGGCCGGCGCGGCCGTGGCCGACCCGAAGCGCGACCTGCTCAAGATCGCAGTGGTGAACCGGTATGCGCCGAGCGCGCCGGTGGCGGTGGGGTTCATCCGCGGGTTCGGGCTGCGGGAGGGGGCGTTGGCGTCCTCGGTCGCGCACGACTCGCACAACATCGTGGCGGTGGGCGTCGACGATGAAGCGCTCGCCGCGGCGGTGAATCTGGTGATCGCCCATCGCGGCGGGTTGGCGGCGGTGGGCGGGGGGGCGGCGCGGGTGTTGCCGTTGCCGATCGCCGGGCTGATGGCGGATGGCGAGGGACGGGCGGTGGCGGCGGCGTACACGGAGATCGATGCGGCGGCGAAGGCGCTGGGCAGCACGCTGGCGGCGCCGTTCATGACGCTCTCGTTCATGGCGCTGCTGGTGATCCCGGACCTGAAGCTCAGCGACCGCGGGCTGTTCTCCGGGGCGCGTTGGCTGCCGGTGCCGCTGTTTGCGGAAGAGGGCGAGTAGGTCGGTCTGTGACCGGACCGGGCGGATACGAACGGCGGGGGCGGAGGGGACCGGTCGGAGACCCGTCCTACGGGGACGGGCGACCCGCCGGTGCCGCGGGTTCTGCGGGGCGTGGCAGCTCCTCCGGCCGCGCCGCGGCGCTCAGGAGGCCGAGGGGGCGGCGGGCGCCTGGGCGGAGGCGCGCAGGTTGAGGATCACATACAGCGCGACCCCGCAGACGATGCCCGAGTCGGCGACATTGAAGGTGGGGTAGATGTAGTCGCCGAAGTGGAAGTCGAGGAAATCGACGACGTGGCCGTAGGCGAGGCGGTCGATGAAGTTGCCGACGATGCCGCCGCAGAGCAGGCCGAAGGCGACCTGGACGGGCCGCTGGGCGAGCCCGAGGTGGTGGCGAAACCAGAAGATCGCGACGAGGGCGACAAAGGCGAGCAGGGCGAGCAGGGAGCTGCGGCCGGCGAGCACGCTCCAGGCGGCGCCGGTGTTGCCGACATGCACGAGGTTGAAGAACCCGGGCACGATCTCGATGTGGCCCGGGGCGCCGTAGGTGTTGAAGGGCAGGCTCGCCGCGATCCAGAGCTTGGTCAGTTGGTCGAGTCCGAGCACGGCGGTGGCGAGGCCGAGCAGCCAGCGGTAGCGGGCGAGGCGGGGGGCGAGGGGGCGCATGCCGGTTCGGGTGGGGCGGGGCGCGGCGGGAGGGCGCGCGCCCCGAGGGGGAGCTGGAGGGAGGAGGGCGGGAGGGCCGGGGGGCTCACTCGTCGCCGCCGCCGCTGTCGTCGTCCATCTTGGCTCCTTCCTCTCCTTCGCCGAAGAGGCCGGCGCGGGAGGCGGAGCGGCGCCGGGTCTTCTCGACCTCGGCCTGGCTTTCGACGGAGAAACGGGCGAAGGGCACGGCGAGCAGGCGGTCCTTGTTGATCGGCTTGCCGGTGAGTTCGCAGACGCCGTAGGTGCCGTTCTTGATCCGCTGGATGGCGGCCTCGATCTCGGCGAGGGCCTCCTGCTCGTTGGAGACGAGGCTGAGGGCGAAGTCGCGGTCGAAGGTGTCGGTGCCGGCGTCGGCCATGTGCTGGGCGTAGCTGGACAGGTCGCCGGCGTCGTCCTTGGAGGAGCGTTTGAGGGTCTGCTCGGTGTGGGTGTCGAGGCCGGTGGCGACGTGTTCGCGCAGCTCGATGAGCAGCTTGTAGTAGCGCTGGAACTTCGGCTCGATCTGGCTGACGTCGAGGACGGTGGCGGGCGTCTGCTTGGCGGGGTTGAAGCCGAGGATGTCGGCGAGGCTGGCGGCCTTCACGAAGCTGGGCTGGGCCGCCTTCTTGAGCTTGGCCTCAAGTTCCTCGGCGGCGGTGCGGGGCCGGTTGGCGGCGGTCTTGGGGTCGGTGCCGTTCTTGGCGCCGGTCTGGGCGACATTGACCTTCGCGATCTCGCGGACCTCGTCGAGGGTGAAGGCGATGGGTTTGGCGGAGCGGCGTTCGAGGATGCGGGCGCGAAGGGCGTCGGCCTTGTTCTGGGCCTTGGCCGCGGGGGCCTTGGCGGCGGGTTTGTGCGTGGGGGCGGGCGCCGGTTTGGCGGGTTCGTGGCGCTTGGCCTCGGGCTTGTGGGCGGGCGCGGGTTTCGAAACGGGTTTGGCGGCGGGTTTGTGGGCGGAGGGCACGGGCGAAGGATGCGGGTGGTGCTTCGCTGGGGCGGGCTTGGCGGGTTTATGTTTCGCCGGGGTGGGCTTGGAAGGGACGGAGGCCTTGGCGTGGACGGAGGCCTTGGCGTGCGGGGCTTTCTTGGCGGGGGCCGCGGCTTTCGGCGACGCGGCCGGCTTCTTGGCCGGAGCAGCCTTGGGGGCGGATTTGGGTGCGGCGTGCTTCTTGACCGGGGCGCGCTTGGCGACGTGCTTCGGCGCGGGGTGTTTCTTGGCCGGGGCGTGCTTGGTCTTCTTCGAGTTGGGCATAACGCAGTAAGAAAGCGGTGACTGACGTTGGGGGTTAGTGCAGCAGAGCCTCGGCGCAGCGGGGGCAAACGGCGCCGTGGTTGGGGGTGGGGGTGAGGGTGGAGACCCAGCGCCAGCAGCGCGGGCAACGTTCGCCGCCGGCGACGGTGGCGACGATCGAGACCTGGCCGGAGCCGGCGACGAGATCGACACGCGAGACGATGAAGAGCTCGGCGAGGCTGTCGCGGTGGCGGGTCAGGAGGGCGAAGAACGGGTCGTCGGCGGCGCCGGTGAGCTGCACGGCGGCGTCGAGGCCTTTGCCGATCTCGCCGGACTGGCGGAGCGCCTCGAGCTTCTCGTTCACCTTCGCGCGGAAGGCGATGAGCTGGTCGAGCTCGGCGGCGAGCTCGGGCGAGCGCCACGCGGCGGGCACGGTGGGCCAGGCCTGGAGGTGGATCGAGTCGTCGGCGTATTCGGCCTTGTGGATGCCGAAGCTCCACGCCTCGTCGGCGGTGAACGTCGTGACCGGGGCGACGAGGCGCGCGAGGGTGGTGAACATCGCGTGGATCGCGGTCTGCGAGCTGCGGCGCTGGCGCGAGTCGGCCGGGAAGGTGTAGAGCCGGTCCTTGAGGATGTCGTGGTACGTCGCCGACAGCGTGACCGAGCAGAACTGGTTCACGAGCTGGTACACGCGGTGGTATTCGTAGGCCTCGTAAGCGGCGGTGACGGCGTCGACGAGCTCGGCGGTCTTCTGCAGCGCCCAGCGGTCGAGCGGGTCGAGCTGGTCGGCGGCAACGGTGTGCTGCGCCGGGTCGAAGTCGTTGAGACAGGAGAGCTGGTAGCGCAGGGTGTTGCGCAGGAGCCGGTAGGCCTCGCCGACGACGTTGAGGATGCTCGACGGGTTCTTGAGGTCGGGGCCGAGGTCGGAGACGCGGATGTCCTCGGTGAAGTCCTGGGAGGCGATCCAAAGGCGGATCACGTCGGCGCCGTACTGGGCGATATAGTTGTCGGAGGTCGGCGGTTTCTCGTACTGGCCGGACTTGGAGATCTTCTTGCCGTCCTTGCCGACGATGAAGCCGTGGGTGAGCACGGTCTTGTAGGGCGCGCCGCCGTGGGAGATGACGCCGGTCCAGAGCGAGGACTGGAACCAGCCGCGGTGCTGGTCGCTGCCTTCGAGATACAGATCGGCGGGCCACTGGGTGGCGCCCTGCTGGCGCTTGAGCACGGCGGCGTGCGAGGAGCCGGAGTCGATCCAGACGTCGAGCGTGTCGCGACCGCAGGTGAGCTGGTCGGCGGCGGGCCAGCCGGCGGGGAGGGCGACGCCCTCGAGGAGCTGGGCGGGGGTGGCGTCGTACCAGAAATTGGAGCCCTTCTCGGCGATTTTGGCGGCGACGGCGCGGATGACGCCGGCATCGAGGTAGGCGTTCTTCTGCTCGTCGTAGAAGGCCGGGATCGGCACGCCCCAGGTGCGCTGGCGGCTGATGCACCAGTCGGGCCGGGCCTCGACGGCGCCGCGGATGCGCTTCTCGCCGGACTCGGGGACCCACTTCACGTTGCCGATTTCGGCGAGGGCCTTGGTGCGCGAGGAGGAGCCGGCGGCGGTGGGCTGGTCGAGCGAGACGAACCACTGGTCGACGGCGCGGAAGATGATCGGCGTCTTCGAGCGCCAGCAATGCGGGTAGCTGTGCTCGATGGTCTTCGACTTCACGAGGGCGCCGAGCGCCTCGAGCTTCTTGAGAACGTTGAAGTTGGCCGGCGAGGTCCGTTTCTTCTCCAGCATCTCGACGGTTTCGAGGGTGGAAAGGCCGACGAGGTCGGCCGGCACGCGGCCGTCGTCGAGGTAGGTGCCGTTGTCGGAGACCGGGCAGTAGATCTCGAGCTTGTAGCGCAGGCCGGTCTGGTAGTCGTCCTGGCCGTGGCCGGGCGCGGTGTGCACGCAGCCGGTGCCGCTCTCGGTCGTGACATAGTCGGCGAGCACGATGGGCGACGCGCGGTCGATGAAGGGGTGGCGGGGCTGGACGCCCTCAAGTTCGGCACCGCGGACGGTGCGGAGCGTCTCGATACTGCCCTCGAGGCCGCATTCGGCGGCGAACTTCTGGAGCAGGTCGGCGGCGACGACGAAGATCTCGGAGCCGTGCTGGGCGAAGACGTAGTCGAGCTCCGGATGGACGGCGACGGCGAGGTTGGCCGGGAGTGTCCACGGGGTGGTTGTCCAGATGACGACGCTGGTCGGCACGCCTTCGGGCAGGCCGAACTTGGCGCACTCGGCGGCGGGAAGAGCGAAGCGCACCCAGATGGAGAGGCTGCGGTGGTCCTTGTACTCGATCTCCGCCTCGGCGAGCGCGGTCTCGAACGGGATGGACCAATAGACGGGCTTCTTGCTGCGGTAGACGAGGCCCTGCTCGACGAAGCCGGCGAAGGTGCGGAGGATGTCGGCCTCGAACGCGGGGGCCTTCGTCTTGTACTCGTTCTTCCAATCCGCGAGGACGCCGAGGCGCTTGAACTGCTTGGTCTGCGTGGCGATCCAGGTCTCGGAGAAGGCGTCGCAACGCTGGCGGAGCTCGGCGGTGGTGAGGGTTTCCTTCTTCGCCTGGATCTCGCGGGAGACCTTCTGCTCGATCGGCAGGCCGTGGCAGTCCCAGCCGGGCACGTACGGCGTGCGGTGACCGCGCATGGAGCGGTAACGCAGCGTGATGTCCTTGAGCGTCTTGTTCAGCGCGGTGCCGATGTGGACGTCGCCGTTGGTGAAGGGCGGGCCGTCGTGGAGGACGAAGGGCGTGCCGGCGGCGTTGCGGGCCTGGATGCGGGAATAGAGGTCGAGTTTCTCCCAGTGCGACACCCGCTGCGGTTCGCGTCCCACGAGATTGGCTCGCATGGGAAAATCCGTCTTGGGCAGGTTCAGGGTGTCTTTCAGGTCGTTTGCCATGCCGAATAAAAGGCGGCCGAGGGTAGGGGGGGGGCTCTTTGAGTCAAGGGGAGAGCCGGGATTTCCCCGGTTCCGGAATTCGCGAGCGCGGAAGGCGGTGATGCGACGCCCTTGGGGCGGCTCCCGGATCGTGCCGGTTGGCACAGGGACGCGGCGGCACAGCGCGGCGGGCGAATTTGGATTCCGCGGACGTGCCTGCGTGTTCTTGGCGAGTCAGTGGCGCGAGCTGGGGCTTGTCTCGGCCGGCCCCGGCTGAAGCCCCGGGCCACGGAGCTGCAGTGCTCACCCGCGCCAACCGGCGACGGTGGAGCAGAGGGCCTCGACGCAGTCGATCTTGGCCTCGGGGAGGATGCCGTGGCCGAGGTTGCAGAGGTGGCCGGGCAGGCCGCGCATCGAGCCGAGCAGCCGCTCGGCGGCGGCGGTGACGTTGGCGGGCGTGGTGTTCAGCAGCACAGGATCGAGGTTGCCCTGCACGGCGACAGAAGCCGGCAATGCGCGCTTGGCGGCGGCGAGGTCGAGCGTCCAATCGAGGCCGAGCACGGCGGCGCCGCTGGCACCGAGGGCGGGCAGGCTGGCGGCGGCGCCCTTGGCGTAGAGGATCGCGGGAAAACCCGGCGGCAGGGCGGCGAGGAGCTGGCGGATCCAGCGCAACGAGGCGGCCTCGTATTCGGCGGCGGGGAGCAGGCCGGCCCACGAATCGAAGATCTGGATGGCGTCGGCGCCGGCCTCGATCTGCATCCGCATGTAGGCGACGAGGGCGCGGACGAGTTTCTCCATCAACTTGTCGAAGAGCGGGCGGTCGCCGTAGAGCAGCGCCTTGGCGCGGGCGAACGAGTCGGAGCCCTCGCCCTCGACCATGTAGGCGGCGAGCGTCCACGGGGAGCCGCAGAAGCCGAGCAGGGCGCGGTCGGGGCCGAGTTGTTCGCGGGTGCGCTTGAGCGCCTCGGCCACGTAGCGCAGGCGCTCGGGCACGAGTTCGACGGCCAGCCGGTCGACCTGTTCCCAGCGTTCGACGCGCCAGTCCATGGCGATGCCGCCCTCCTCCTTGAACCGGTAGCCCTGGCCGAGCGCCTCGGGGATGACGAGGATGTCGGAGAAGACGATGGCGGCGTCGAGCTGGGGGAAACGGCGCATCGGCTGCATGGTGACCTCGGCGGCGAGGTCGGGCGTGCGCACCAGCTTGAGGAAGTTGTGCTTGGCCTTGAGCGCGCGGTATTCGGGCAGATAGCGGCCTGCCTGCCGCATGATCCAGAGCGGCGGGCGCTCGAGCGGTTGGCAGGCGCAGGCGGCAAGGAAACGTTCGCGGGGCGTCATCGGCACGGGAGCGAGAGCACGGACCGGGGCGGGCGGGTGCTCAACCACGAATTTCGGCAACGCCGGCCCGGGGCGGCCTGGGTCGGTCCGGCGGCCGCGCGCGGCGGCGCGCCGGCGCGGTGGACGTGAAATCGCGCCGAAACGGCGACGGAGTTGCCAAGCGCCCGGGGTTCTCCTCTACTCGGCTCCGATGCCAGCCTCGCCCAACGACGACCCCAAAGCCCGTCGTGCGGTGCGCGCGCTGCGTGTCTGCATGGCGGTGGGCATCGTGCTCCCGTTCCTGCTGTTCTGGCTTTTCCGCTAACTCGTTCCCCCCTGCTCCATGGGTCTCAAGCGTACCATCGTCATCATCCGCATCTTCTTCGTGCTGCTCTGTGCCGCGGGCAGCGTGATCGCCGCCATGGCGGTGAAGGAGTGGAACGCCTGGTGGTGGCTGGCGCTGCTGATCGGCGTGCTGGGCGGCTCGCTGGTGGTGCTGGTGGATGTGCAGTTGCGCGGCTTCTCGCTGCGCGGGCTCTCGGCGATGACGTTCGGCTTGGCGCTGGGCGCGCTGATCTCGTGGTTGATCGGCTCGTCGCCGTTGTTCGTGTGGGGGGAACCGGCGGTGCTCTTCACCTGCCGGCTCGTGCTCTTCATCGTCTGCATGTACCTCGGCGCGGTCATCGCGTTGCGCGGCAAGGACGAGTTCAACTTCGTCATCCCGTATGTGCGCTTCGTGCCGCACGAGGTCGACGTGCCGCTGGTCATCGTCGACTCCAGCGCGCTGATCGACGGCCGCATCGCGAAGATCTGCGGCACCCATTTCATCAGCGCGGCGCTGATCATCCCGCGGTTCGTGCTCAACGATCTGCAACGCATCGCCGACTCCCCCGATCCGGCGCGCAAGGCCCGCGGCCGGCGCGGCCTGGACTCCCTCAACGCCCTGCGCGCCATCAAGAATCTCGACCTGCGTATCCATGAGAGCGAGGTCGCCAACCGGCAGGAGCTGGAGTCGAAGCTGGTGTTCCTGGCGCAGTCGATGAAGGCCAAGCTGCTCACCACCGACTACAACCTCGCGCGGATGGCGGAGTTCCACGGGGTGACCTGGCTCAATCTCCACGCGCTCGCCAAGGCGGTGCGGCCCGAGCTCACGCTCGGCGAGACGATCGAGGTCGATCTCGTGAAACCCGGTCGCGAGGAGGCGCAGGCGATCGGTTATCTCGAGGACGGCTCGATGGTGGTCGTGGCCGACGCGCGCGCCTCGGTGGGCAAGAAGGTCACCGTGGAGGTCGTGAGCGTGCTGCCCTCGGCCGGCGGCAAGATGGTCTTCGCCCGGCTGCAGAGCGAAATCAGCGGCTGAGCCACGGCGGGGCGAGTGGGGCGGGAGGCGCCGCGCGCGCGAGGCCGGGCGCTGGCGCGCGAAGATTCGCGGAAAAAATGCTTGCGGAGGCGGGGGCGCGTTCTTGTGCTCGCCCGCTCAGTTTTGGCCGGACAATTAGCTCAGTTGGTTAGAGCACTTCCTTGACATGGAAGGGGTCACAGGTTCGAGTCCTGTATTGTCCACCATCCCGATACGCCCTCCCGCCGCGGAGGGCTTTTTCATGGGTGGATTTGGCGGCCGGAGGCGGCCGGCGCTGTGTTGCGCCGGGGGCAGCGGGGACGCGTTTGCCCGATGATCCTGTGTGCCGTGGTCGGAGCCGACAGAAGGCGACGAAGGGTGCGAAGGACGATCAGGTTGGGCCACGGCATCCGCCGCCACGATCTGCACGCCGCAGGTACACCGAAACCTCCCTGCGTGCCGGCAGCGATTTCCCTCTCTCCGGAGTCCCTTTGTTTCCTTCGTTACCTTCCGTCGCCTCCGGAATCCGGGCTGTTCTGGCGCGTGCCCGCCGGTGCGCCGAAATCGGTCGCAACCGGGCCCGTGGAACCCACCATGGCGCGCACCATGTCACGCCGCCCGCACCTGCCGCCCTGGCCCGCGAAACCCACCAAGCGTGGGCCGCAGGGGCGGCTGCTGTGCCGGTGCGGGTGCGGGGCCGAGGTGGCGCCGCCGCGCCGCACCTGGGCGACGCCGGAGTGCATCGAGCGCGTGCGCCTGCGCTGCGACTGGGCGTTCGTGCGCAAGCACGTCTACGAACTCAATCGCGGCCTGTGTTCGGTTTGCGGATGCCACCCGGAGAGCCTGCGCGCCAAGGTCCGGGAGGCGTTGCTGGAGGGGGACCGGAGCGTGGTCGAGCACGCCGCAGCGGAAGGCTGGCCGCGGATGGGCCGTGTCTGGTACGAGATCGACCACATCAAGCCGGTGTGCGAGGGCGGCCACGCGGAGGGCCGCGCCAATCTGCGCGTGGTCTGCTACCGCTGCCACAAGCAGCTGACGGCCGAGCTGAACCGCGCGCGGCGCCAGAAAGCGAAGAATACGAAGTCCGGCGACCGCACGGACGGCTGAAGCGCTGCGCGAACCAGCCACGACGGATTTCGCCGGA
>DAOOFR010000066.1:10883-17334 GCA_035415285.1 Opitutaceae bacterium | reverse complement strand
GCCCCCGAGTCGCTCGTCGCCGCCTTCAAGGCCGTGCCCTGCACCTACATCGCCGACGGCCACCACCGCGCCGCCTCCGCCGCCCGCGTCGCCCGCGAACGCCGCGCCGCCAATCCCGCCCACACCGGCGACGAGGACTACAACTGGTTCCTCACCGTCCTCTTCCCCGCGAAACAGCTGCGCATCCTCCCCTACAACCGCCTCGTGCTCGAACTCCAGGGACGCTCCGCCCGCCAGCTCCTCGGCGAACTCGGACGCGTCGGCGCCGTCACGCCCGCCGCCGCTCCCGCCCCCTCCGCGCCGGGCAGCGTCCACCTCTTCATGGAAGGCCAGTGGCACGCCCTCGCCCTCAATCCCCCGCAGGGCGCCGACCCCGTCTCCCGCCTCGATGTCAGCCTGCTCCAGGACAAGGTCCTCGACCCCCTCCTCGGCATCGACGACCCGCGTACCAGCAAGCGCATCGATTTCGTCGGCGGTATCCGCGGCACCAAGTACCTCGAGGACGCCGTCAACGGCGGCCGCGCCGCCATCGCCTTCTCCATGCACGCCGTCACCATCGACCAGCTCATGGACATCTCCGACGCCGGCCAGATCATGCCGCCGAAGAGCACGTGGTTCGAGCCGAAGCTGCGCGACGGCCTCTTCATGCACCAGTTCTGAGCCGCCACGCCAACGTCTCCGTCTTCCCGGGCCGGCCTCACCGCCGGCCCTTTTCTTTTCCCCCAGGGAACATCGAGTTCCAACCCGGCTCACCCGCACCCGCCCCATCCGTCCATTCCCGTCCACTCGGTCCACTTCGTCCACCCAGTCCAACGCCGCTCCGCGGTAGCCCCAACGCTCCCGGGCTCATTCCGCAATCGCGCAGAATCCTCCGCAGGTAGAGCGCATTCCGAAATCTCGCAGACTCTTCCGTAGGTGGAGCGCAATTTCCCAGCCCCCGCCCCCTCCACAATCGCAAATCGGCAATCCAAAGTCGAAAATCCCCGCCCCACTCCGCACTCCGCCCCTCCCCGCCCCTTGACGTCTTTGCTAGTCTCCAGTCCAGCACGCCACGCCATGCGTCCATTCACCACCATTCTCGTCTTCTGCGCCACCGCCCTCGGCCTCGCCGCGGTCGAGCCGACCGGCTCCGTCCCCTTCGTCGTCACCACCAACACCATCCTCGACGACCTCGTCCGGCAGGTCGGTGGCGACCGCGTTCGCACCCACTGTCTCGTCGCCCCCGGCGCCGACCCGCACACCTTCGAGCCGCGGCCCTCCGACGTGAAGCACCTCGCCCGCGCCAATCTGCTCGTCGTCAACGGACTCGACCTCGAGCCCGCCATCCTCCGCCTCGCGCAGAACAGCGGTTTCCGCGGCGCCCTCGTCGTCGCCACCACCGGCCTCACGCCCCGCACCGGCGGCTGCACCCACGACCATCACACCGAAGGCACCGATGCCCACGAGCATACCGCCACCTGCGCCCACGACCACCACGACACAGTTTCCGCTTCACCGGCCACCGCCCACCGTCCAACGCCCACCGGCAACCGTCCACCGGCAACCGTCCACCGCCCACCGTCCACCGACTCCGCCCCCGATCCCCACGCCTGGCAGTCCCCGCTGGCCGTAAAGACCTACGTTGCCAACATCCGCGACGCCCTCGCCCGCGCCAACCTTGGCTCCTCCGCCTACTACACCGAGCGCGCCGAGGCCTACCTCGCGCAACTCGACGCCCTCGATCTCTGGGTACGCGAACAGATCGAGTCCGTTCCTCCAGCACATCGCAAGCTCGTCACCTCGCACGACTCCCTCGGCTACTACGCCGACGCCTACGGGTTCGAGACCATCCCCGTCGCCGGCCTGTCCTCCTCGGCCGAGCCCGACGCCCGCGCCGTCGCCGGCATCATCGACCTGATCCGCCGCGAGCAGGTCCCCGCCGTCTTCATCGAGCTCACCACCAACCCGAAGCTCGTCCGCCAGATCGGCGCCGATGCCAGCGTGCGCCTCGCCGAACCGCTTTTCACCGACAGCCTCGGCGCCCCCGGCTCCGGCGCCGACACCTACCTCGGCCTCATCCGCACCAACACCGCCCGCATCGTCTCCGCGCTCCGCTGACCGACCTGTAGCCGGCCGCGCCTCGTGGCACGGGTCTCCAGACCCGTGATCCGTAAATTCCCAACACGAGTCCATGGCTCTGGAGAGCCATGCCACGACCGTCCCCGTCTGCCTCCCTCTCTGCACCCGCGATCAGCGGGCGCCCACCACCACCACTCCGCTGGCGATCAGCCAGCGGACACTTCCAAAGTTTCGCCCCTTGGCGAAACTCATCAGTGGTTCCTCAACGATCCGGTATCCGATCCGCTCCGCCTCCCGCCCCCTCTTCTTCGTTCTCTTCGCTCCCTTCTGTCGTCCGTTGCGTTTCCTCGTCCTCCACTCCTCCACACCGCCGCACTCCGCCCCCCCTCTTTCCCCATCGACGACCCCGCCGAACCTTCGTTCTCTTCGTTTCCTTCTGTGAGTCCGCCCTCTGAATTCCGTCCTCTTCCGCCCGGCTCGCGCGACACTCCGCCGTCCGTCGTTCGTCCTCCGTCCTCCGCCTCCTGCCCGCCTTGTTGCGACCTCGGCCCCGCGCACCAGCACGACATCATCCGCCTGCAGGATGTCTCCGTCGCCTACGGTCGCCGCCTCGCCGTCGACAGCGTCACCGCCCAGATTCACTGCGGCAGCCTCACCGCCATCCTCGGCCCCAACGGCGCCGGCAAGAGCACCCTCCTGCGCGCCATCCTCGGCTGGATGCCGCTCACGCGCGGCGAGATCCGCATCGGCGACTCCCACCCGCAGCACGCCCTGCCCCGCCTCGCCTACCTCCCGCAACGCGTCGATGTCGACTGGGACTTTCCCATCACCGTGCGCGGCGTCGTCGAGCAGGGCCGCTACCCCGCCCTCGGCGCCTTCCGTCGCTTCCAGGCCATCGACCACCAGCTCGTCGACAACGCCCTCGCCGAGATGAAGCTCACCGCCCTGCAGGACCGCCAGATCCGCGCGCTCTCCGGTGGCCAGCAACAACGCGTCTTCCTCGCCCGCGCCCTCGCCCAGGGCGCCGACATCTTCCTCCTGGACGAACCCTTCGCCGGCCTCGACGCCCCCAGCGCCGCCGAACTCGCCACGGTGCTCAAGTCCTGGGAACAGCTTCACCGCACCGTCGTCGCCGTGCTCCACGACCTGCCCCTCGCCCGCCGCGTTTTCTCGCACGCCCTCCTCCTGGATACCCGCCTGCTCGCCTCCGGCCCCGTCGCCGAAGTCCTCGCCCCCGCCAGCCTCGCCCAGTTCTATCCGGCGGCGAACAACACTTAAGCGAAAGACGCTATGCGCACGCTCATCCTCCTCCTGTTTTCCGTCCTCGCGGGTCCCTTCGCCAAGGCCACTCAGACCGAATCACCACGCAGTGACTTTCTCCTTCGAGACTTGGTGATCCTCGATCACTACGCTGTGGTATTCGAAACCAAAGACCATCGTGCGCAGATCACGCTTTCGTTCGACGACGATTCTCCATCGAGCTTCTACATCTCTCCGGACTTCAAGCACGGTATCCTCGTCGGAAAGCTCGACACTCTGGGCGGAAAATGGAGCCTGCGCGTGTTCGGCTCAATCAGTTCTCTGGGCCCTCAATGCTTGGTTGACGCGATCGTCCTAAGAGCACCTCGCAAACTTGAGTTCGTGAGTGACACAGAGTTCGAAGAGCTGAAAGCACACACGGAGCTAGACGCTGCGGTATACACCGTCACGCAGCAGTTCATCTCGGATCTCAACGTACCGCAGAAGGATGATGTGAAGGCCAACGCACCGGTGCCGGCAAACCCAAGCGCTGCCCAAGAAGCACACCCATGATCTCCTTCCTCCTCGAACCGTTCAGCTACGCCTTCCTGCAGCGCGGGCTGCTGGTGGCGGCGTTGCTCGGACTGAGCGGCGGACTGCTGGGCTGCATCCTCGTCCTGCGCCGACTCTCGCTCATGGGCGACGCCCTCTCGCACTCGCTCCTGCCCGGCATCGGCGTGGCGTATCTGCTTTTCGGACCCAGCGTGCCCGCCCTCCTGCTCGGCGCCCTGCTCGCCGGCCTCTTCACCGCGTTGGCCAGCGGCCTCGTCAGCCGCCTCACCCGCGTGAAGGAGGACGCCGCCTTCGGCTCGCTCTTCCTCGTGCTCTTCGCCGCCGGCGTCGCGCTCGTCAGCCGCCTGCCCGCGCGGGTCGACCTCCTGCACTTCCTCTTCGGCAACATCCTCGGCGTCGGCCCGGCCGATGTCGCGCTCTCCGCCGGCGCCTCCGCGCTGACCATCGCCGTCTTTCTCCTCTTCCGCCGCAGCATCGTCCTGGAAACCTTCGATCCCGTTTTCCACCGCGCCACGGGCGGACACGGCTGGCTCACCCACCTCGGCGTGCTCGCGCTCTGCGTGATCAACCTCGTCGCCGCCCTCCAGGCGATGGGCGTGGTGCTCGCGCTCGGGTTGTTCCTGCTCCCGGCCGTGACCGCCTACCTCTGGTGCGATCGTTTCGCCCAGATGCTCGTCGTCTCCGCCGCCACCGCCGTGCTCGGCTCGGTCGTCGGGATACTCGTGAGCTACCATGCCGGCCTGCCCAGCGGCGCCGCCATCGTGCTCGCCCTCGGCGCGTTCTTCCTGCTCTCCGCCCTCGCCAGCCCGCGCTACGGCGTCATCGCCCGCCTCCGTTCCAGCCGCCGCGAAGGCAAAGCCATCAAGCACACCGCGGAGTAGCCAGTAACCGGTGACCGGTTGACGGTGGGCGGTGGGCGGTGGACCGTGGGCGTTCGACGGTGGCCGGTGACCGGTTGCCGGTGTCCATCCCCCTTTCACTGCGCGCCGTTTCTCGCCTCCGCCCTTCTGGATTAGCATCGATCAGCGCCCATTAGCGGTTTCCTCATCCGCTTCCCCCGCCCGCGATCAGCGGGCGCCTCCGACCACAAGCGGAGGCGATCAGCCGGAGCCGCACTCACCAAGGTTCGCCCATTGGCGAACCTCATCAGTGGTTCCACCACTCCGGCCCTCCTTGTCTTCTCCTTTCTCTCCGAGTCGCTCCCGCCCGAACCCCGCTGTTGCCGGCACATCACCACTCAGCCCTTCCGCTTCCTGATTTCCTCTCAAGCAACATGAACCAGAAACCACGGATTCCACGGATGAACACGGATCATCCAGCGACCATCCGTGCCAATCCGTGTTCTGCCGTACGGCAGAATGGTCAATCGCCGTGCGGCCAACTCAGCCGTGTTGCTTCCCCGCAAGGCCGCGCCCCCGCGCGCGTCTGCGCTGAGTTCATGATTCTCCGCGTCTAGTTCCCGTGGTCGCAACTCGTCCACGCCTCACGCGCTGGCTCCAACCGCGTCGCCCCCGCTCAGAACAGCTCAGGCTGCTCGTAGCGACGGCGCGCCTCCTCGGCGGCTGTACGCATCTCGTACTCCTCCAGAAAACGGATCACCTCGCCCACACGCACCGGCTCCGCCGCCGCCACCGGCCGCGGCAACGCCGTGTTCAACGTCGTGAGCTTCAGGTTGCGCCGCAGGTCCTCCGCGCGCGCTGCCACCACCTCGCGGAAACGCTCCGGCTTCAGCTCCGCCGCGTGCGCCAGCACGCCCTCCAGCGAACCGAACGCCTCCAGCCACTTCGCCGCCGTCTTCGGCCCCACGCCGTCGAGCCCGGGGATGTTGTCCGACGTGTCGCCCACAAGCGCGAGCAGGTCGGCGATCTGCGCCGGCGGCACGCCGAACTTCTCCTGCACGCCCGCCGCATCCATCGTGCGCCAGCCGGCCTTCGGGTTGCCCGGCGGCGGCGGATTCAAAATTTTGATCCGCTCGCCCACGATCTGCGCAAAATCCTTGTCGGCGCTCACGATCAGGGCCTCGTGTCCCTCGGCCGCCACCGCCACCGCCTGCGCCGCCAGCAGGTCGTCGCTCTCGACCCCGCTCTGCTCATGGCCCACGAAGCCCAGCGCGCGCGTGAGCGTCTTGAGCGGCTCGATCTGCTGACGCAGCGCCGCCGGCATCTCCTCCCGCTGCGCCTTGTACTCGGGCAGCAACGCCAGCCGGTCCTGCGCGCCACCGAGGTCGAAGAACACCACGCACGCCTCGGGCCGTTCCTGGTCCATCAACCGCCACAGCGTCTTCACCCAGCCGTGCAGCGCATTGGTCGGAAACCCGTCCTTGCGGGTCAGGTCCGGGATCGCGTGGAACGCGCGGTACGCGAGGTTGTAGCCGTCGACGAGCAGCCATTTAGCCATGCCCGCGACTGTGCGGGGCCCCGCAGAAAAGAGAAGCCCGGCTTTCGGTCGCACAGCAACAGCCCGCGCCGAACCACCATCCCGCGCGCTTCCGCCATCCGCGTCCATCAGCGGTTCCGCCCTTCCGTCTCCCCCGCCCGCGATCAGCGGGCGCCTCCGACCGCACGCGGAGGCGATCAGCCGG
>DAOOFR010000066.1:0-10783 GCA_035415285.1 Opitutaceae bacterium | reverse complement strand
ACCGGCTTCATCTCTGCCATCGGCTTCCGGTCCGCCTCCATCAGCGGTTCCTCCCATCCGTTTCCCTCGCCCGCAATCATCGCCCCCCCACCCTCAACGCTTCGTCTTCGCCGCCTTCGCCGTCTTCCCCGCTGTCTTCCCTGTCTCCGGTGTCGTCGGTGCGCCGGCCTCGGCGCTCGCCGGCTCCAACACGATCACCGCGCGCGTCCCTCCCTCCGCGTCCCCCGATGCCACCGGCGCATCCACGTACTGCCGGAACCCACCACCCGGACTCACCAACCGCGCGGTCACGAAGATCAGGAGATTACGCTTCGTGGCGCCCTCGCCGCTCGAGCGGAACAGCCGCCCCACCGCCGGCAGGTCGCCGAGCAGCGGCACCTTGTCGTTCACCTTCTTCGTCTCCTCCCGCACCAGTCCGCCCATCACCAGCGTCGCGCCGTCCCACAACGTCACCCGCGTGCTCACCGCGCGCCGCGAGAAGATCGGCTGGTAGAAGCCCGACGGGATCGTGACCGTCTTCCCGCCCGACACCGCCAGGCTCGGCCCGCCGTACTCGACGAACCCCTCGAACTCCGTCACCACCGGATGGAGATCCAGCGTGATGCTCCGCGCGTCCTCCTCCACCGTCGGCGTCACCGCCAGCTCCACGCCCACATTCTCCGTCGTGAAATCCTGCGGCGTGCCCGCCGTGATCGTCACGCCCGCCGAGCTCGAGTTCTCGCCCCCGCCGGCCTGCCCGACCTGGCTCTGGATCTGCCCGTACTGCCGCGGATACCGCAGCTGTCGCGCCACGGTGATGCTCGCCGGATGCCCGGAGAGCACCGTGACCTTCGGCGCGCTGAGCAGGTCGCTGCCCTGCTTCTGCGAGAGCGCCCGCACCGTCGCACTCACATCGAACTCGCCGATGAATCCGCTGATCTGCGCCAGCGGCGCAGTGCCCGCCCCCAGCGGCACCGTGCCGGGCAACGCCGGCGCCAACACGCTCGCCACCGATGTCCCATCGATCTGGATCGCGCTCCCGCTCGCGCTGCCGCCGAACGCGCCGGCCACGCTCCGGTTGCCCGACTGGTAGAGCTCGCGCGGGTTGCCCGTCATCGGATCGACGCGCCGCGAGGCGTTCCAGTTCACGCCGAGCTCCTCCAGCGCGCCGTCCTCGACCTCGAGGAACTTCGCCTCGATCTCCACCTGCCGCACCGCCGCATACCGCGTGAGGATCGTCCGGATCCGCGCCATGTTCCGCGGCGTCTGCGTGACGAGCATCGCCGAACCGTCGAACACCAGACTGCTGCCCTCCACTCCGTCGAACTTCACCCCGGCCTGCTGGAGAAACGCCCGCAATGCCGCCGACTCCATCCCGTGTCCCTCGGTCCCGGAAGCGGGAGCCTCCCATTTCGGACCCGTATCCGTCCGGACCTCCGCGCCCGCGGCCTTCGCCGCGCCCGCCGCCACCATCCGCGCTACGATCGCGCGCGAGAGCGGCAGCACCGCCGTCTCCAGCGCGGTGCGTTCGCCGCCGGGCCGCACCACCACCGCATCGGCCTGCACCTCGTAGCAGTAGCCGACCGCCTCGGTGAGGAAGTCGAGCACCCGACGCAGCGGGAGGTCGCGCACCGTCAGGTGCACCGGCGGGTTCGCGTTGGCGGGATCGAGCAGCACGAGGTTCACCCCGGACCCGCCCGCCGCGGCCTCGCGTTCCACCGCCAGCGCACCGAGCGTCGCCAGGGCGCTCGACAAGCTCGCCCCCGCAAAGCTCACCTCCGGCAACACGATTGTCTCCAGCCGTCGCGCCATCGCCGCCGCTGCACCCGCCTCGGGCGCCACCTCGGCACGCGCCTCCGCTTGGACCGGCGCCTGACTCCACGCCTCGGCGACACCGCGCAGCAGCTCCTCGCGCGTCCGCCACCGTTCGCCGGTCCCGTCCCTGTCGGCGCGCGCCAGAAACGCCGTCGCTTCTGCGTTGCCCGGCTCGGCGGCCAGCACCTCGCGGTACGCCGCCGCCGCGGCTTCGCGTTCACCGGCGAGCAGCCGGCTCCGCGCCCGCATCAGCCAGTCCTCCGCTGTATCCGCCGCCACCAACCGCCCCACCACCAGCAGCGCCAACGCCGCCGGTCCGATTCGTCCCGCCTGTTTGCTACGCTTCATGGTGAAATTCTCCCGGTTCATTCGGTCGCCACGCTCAGCCGCACCGAGGACCTCGCGCCCCCCGCGTCGACACGCGCGATCTCCACCACCGCCGGCTCCACCGAGATCCGGCCGACGACATAGTCCGCGCCCCCGCTCCGCACCGTTGCGCCCTCCGGCACGGTCAACGGCGCCGTTTGTCCCTCGACCCGTAATACCGCCACCACACGCGCCGGGCCCTCCGCGCCGCCGGTCGTCAATACGATCGGTCCTGGCTCGCCGGGATCGGCCAGCGTCGCACGCACCACCTGGCCGCCACCGCGCTCCCGCAGAACCTCGAGTCCTTGCAGCCCCACCCCGCTGCCGTTGTCCCGCTCGCCGGCACGCAGCAGCGCACACCGCCGAGTCGCGGAGTCCTCCAACATCGCCACCCCGCCGCTGGCAGCAGCAACGTGCCCGACCAGCCTCCACCGGTACGGCGCACGCCGCACGGCGACCAGCTCGATGCCGAGACCGTTCCCGAAATCCGGCGACACCGGCGACCGCGCTAGCGGCTCTCGCCCACGCACCGCCTCGGCGACGGCCAACCCCGCCGGCGTGAACAACTCACCCCCGGACGCTCCCTCGCGCTCGGCCCAGACCGGCATCGCTGTGCCATCGCCGTCCCGGACTTCGCCCGTCCCGCCAGCGACCGTCACAGTCTCCAGGGTGACCACGAATCGCCTCACCCCCGGACGCGAATCCTGCCGTGCGCCCCGCCGGCTCGTTGGCTCTGGTTTCGCTACCACCACCTCGCGCACAACCAGTGCCGGCGCCGCGGCCAGTCCGTTCAGGAAACGTCGCAAGCACCAGGTCGTACCCACCAACTCAACGCGCAGCGCGCGTGTCTGCACCAGCCCGGGCACACGCACCGAGCGAGCCGGCGCCAACCCGCACCACTCCCCCGCCCGGCCTGCGCTCCCGCCCGACCCGACCGGGTCCGGCGCTTCGCACCATACGCCGACCAACTCCACCGGTTCCGCCGCAAACAAGACCGCCAGCATCCGCTCCACCGAGCTCACCTGCTCCAGCACCGCCGCGACCTCGCTCTCCAGCGGCGCCTCGTGCGCATGACGGGCAAAGCCGAAACACTCGTCCTTCCCCACCGCCACCCCGGCCACCTGCGCCGCGGCCCGGCTCCGCTCGATGAACGCCATCAGCGCGGCGTAGGCACCGAGCCGGTCCGCGGATTCCGGCGGTGACTCCTTGACGCCCGGCCATTCCGCCCGCGCCTGGCGCAACTGCGCTTGCGCACGATCCAGCGCCAAGCCCGCCGCCGTCACCATCTCCGGCTGCGTCTGCGAGGAGAGTCGCTCGATCCTCAGCCGGGCCACCTCCTCGCGCCCGGATCGTGCACGCCGCCCCTGTTTCCAACCAGCCACCGCGCCGGCCATGGCGAGCAGTGCCAGCGCCGCCAGTGAGCCAAAGAACCATGGATACAACCGCAGTCTGCGCGGAATCGCCGGCTTCATGGGGCCTCCTCCGGTTTCAGCACCAGCACGCACCCGAACCGCAGCCTCCCCGGCTCGCTCGCGTCGAAACGCTCGCGCTCCACTGCCGCCATGCGCTCCAACCCGGCCCAGTCCCGCAGCAGCGCCCGCAACCGCTCCAAACCCCGCCGACCGTCCGATCCAGGATCGAGCGCCACGCCCGTCACGGCCACCCGCAACATCCCTGCCGGATCACCCGAGGGCGCCCCCACCGGAGAGCCGAACAGTTCCGCCGGACTGGCGCCGATCGCCGTCCCCAACGGTTCGATCGTCTCGATCCACACCCCGCCGGCGGCCGCCGCCCGCGCCTCCATCGCGCCGAGCAGCCGCGCCCAGCGCGAGCGTTCGCGCGCCAACCGCGTCAGTGTATCCAGTTCCCGCTGGCCAAGCTCCGTCTGCCGCTGGCGCTCCTGCACCTCGCGCCGTGCCGTGCGCCACGGTTGCAGCTCCCGCGTGAGCGCGACCGCCTCCACGTGCCGCCGCCTCACGTCCCAGCTGAGCCACGCCACCGCGCCCCACGCGGCCACCGCCGCCACGCCGACCGCGGTCAGCCATCTCCAGCGGTTGCGACGGAAGGCGAACTCCCGCCGCCGCTCCGGGGGCACCAGGTTCGGCGCCACCGGCGCGCGCAACGCCAGCGCCGTCCCCACCACCGCCCCGAGTTCGTGGGCGATCGCCGACGCGCCGCCCGCCGCCTTGCCCATGCGCACCCGTCGCAACGCATCGAAACGCTCCACGCGCACGCGCGTCGGGTCAGCCAACACCCGCTCCACCGCTTCGGGCTCCGGCGCGTCCGGTCCAGCCAGCAGAAACAGCGCCGTGGAGTGCGGCGAACCACCGTCGCCGTCCGCCAAACGCGACATCTCCGCCGCCAACCGCCGCCACCGCAGCAACTCCGGCCCGCGCGCCGGCTCCGCCGGGCCGTTGCCTGCTCCGTCGGCGGCCGGTAGGTCCGGCAGCGCCGCCAGCCGCACCGCGCTGCGCCCGGCGCCCGCGCGCACCAGCACCACCGTCGTCCCCTCGATCTCGGCCAGGACTGCCTCCGCCACAGACTCCGGATAGTTGTGACACAACGCGCGGGAGAGCGCACTCGCCCGCGCTACGATCGCGTCCGGGGAGACGCCCGCCTGCTCCGCGGCCGCGCAAAGCTCCGCGGCCTTCTCGGCGGTCATCGCGGCCAGCTCCACCGTGTTGTCCGCCCCCGGGACCGGCGCCCAGTCCCAAACCACCTCCGCCAACGGACGCGTGATCGCCTGCTCGGCCTCGAAGCGCACCACCCGCGCCCGTTGCGCGCGCGCCGCCGGCGGCACCGCGAGGAACTTCGCCAGCGTGAGATTCGGCGCCGGCGTCACCGCGATCCGCGCGCCCGAGGTCAGCCGCTCCGGCAACGCCGGCCACGCCCCCTCCGCTGCCGCTTCACGCGGCAGCAGGGCGTACTCCTCCAACATCAGCTCGCCATCGGCTGTGGGGACGAAGGCTCCGACAACGCACCGACTGGAGCCGCACTCGAGGGCGACAGTTCGGGCTCGCATACTTGGGCTAGGTGTATGCGGGGGGCGGTGGCATGCCGCCACTTTAGCACTACCGCGGCAAGGCCAATCTCGCGCGCCCGCGCAATTTCCCGCCCCGGCCATCCCGCCCCCAGCCATCCCGCCCCATTGGCTCACCCGCACCCGCGCTCCCCCGCTTCGCGCCGTTTCCCACGCTCACACTCACAGTTTTCCATTCCGACCGGAACGGACTTTCGTGCGCCCCTCGGCAGTGCGTCCCCCGGCGCGCCGCCCCCCAAAACGCACAAAATCTTGTTCCGATCGGAACAAAAATCTGTGCGTTACCAGCCCCTTAACCAGGCCTGCGTTACCGTCCACCCGTCTTCGCCCGCACCGCTCACAGCGAACACCGGCGCCCGCCTCCGCCGCACTACGCCAGCTGCGCCCGCTCCGCCGGACGCAGGACCATGTCCCGGCCGCGTCACGGTTGTACGTCAGCCCCAACCTCTCTCCGCCGTGACGCTTCGTTGTCCACGCCACCCGCTGCCGGCCTCGTACCCCAAACGCACAAAATCTTGTTCCGATCGGAACAAAAATCCGTGCGTTGCCGCCCCGTTCCCTCCCACCGGCCGATCCGCACTTCCCGTCCACCATACCCCAAGCCCGGCACGAATCACCGGACACCGGCAACCGGCCACCAGGTTTGCCCCGCCCCACACTGCAGCGCGGCCGCACCCTCCGGAGCCTTGGCGGCGGAGGGCGCGCTTGCACCGCCCCGCCGGCCGGCTCAACCTCGGCCCTCTTTTCCCGATGCAGACGCCGAACCCGCCCTCCGCCGACTACAACTTCACCGAGATCGAACCGCGCTGGCAGCGCGTGTGGGACGAGCTCAAGCCGCAACGCGCCCTCACCGGCGACGCGCGCCCGAAGTACTACATCCTCGACATGTTCCCCTACCCGTCGGGCGCGGGCCTCCACCTCGGCCACTGCGAGAACTACGCGATCACCGACATCATGGCCCGCTACAAGCGCGCCAAGGGTTTCAACGTCCTCTACCCCATCGGCTGGGACGCCTTCGGTCTGCCCACCGAAAACTACGCCGTGAAGACCGGCCGCCACCCGGCCGACGTCACCCTTGAGAACGTCGCCACCTTCCGCCGCCAGCTCAAGGCCTTCGGCGTCTCCTACGATTTCGAACGCGAGGTCGACACCACCGACCCGAAGTACTTCCGCTGGACGCAGTGGATCTGGCTCCAGCTCTTCAAGAAGGGCTTGGCCTACGTCGAGGAGAAGCCCGTGTGGTGGTGCCCGGCCCTCGGCACCGTGCTCGCCAACGAAGAGGTGATCGACGGCGTCTCCGAGGTCGGCAAACACCCGGTCGAGCGCCGCCCGCTCCGCCAGTGGGTGCTGCGCATCACCGCCTACGCCGACCGCCTCCTTGCCGATCTCAAAGACCTCGACTGGCCCGACTCCACCAAGCGCATGCAGGAGGCCTGGATCGGCCGCAGCGAGGGCAGCGAGGTCGAGTTCGACCTCCCGTCGCTCCCGGGCGAGCGGCTCCGTATCTTCACCACGCGCGTCGACACCCTCTTCGGCGCCACCTACATGGTCATCGCGCCCGAGCACGCGCTCGCCGCGAAACTCACCACGCCGGCGCAGAAGGCCGCGGTCGACGCCTACGTGAAGGCCACCGCCTCCAAGAGCGACCTCGAGCGCACCGAGCTGGCCAAGGACAAGACCGGCGTCTTCACCGGCTCCTACGCCCTCAACCCCGTCACCGGCGCGCAGATCCCGATCTGGATCGCCGACTACGTCCTCGCGAGCTACGGCACCGGCGCCATCATGGCCGTGCCGGCGCACGACGAGCGCGACTTCGCGTTCGCCCGGAAGTTCGACCTCCCCATCCCGCAGGTCATCGCCCCGGCCGACGGTTCGGCCGTGGAGTTGCCGTTCTGCGACAAGGGCGGCGAGGTGAAACTCATCAACTCCGGCGAGTGCAACGGCCTCACGCCCGCGCAGGCCAAGGAGAAGCTCGACGCCCGCTTCGGCGCCGAGAAGCGCGGCAAGGGCACCGTGCAGTTCAAGCTCCGCGACTGGCTTTTCTCCCGCCAGCGCTACTGGGGCGAGCCCTTCCCGATCGTCTGGGTGAGCGAGGCCGACTACCGCGCCACCGCCGCCAGCTGCGCCAAGCTCCCCCTCCCGACCGAGCCGGTCACCTGCGTCATCAACGGCGAAACGCGCTACGCGCTCCCGTTGCCCGAGTCCGCGCTCCCGCTCCAGCTCCCGGTCGTGACGAGCTACCAGCCCACCGGCACCGGCGAGAGCCCGCTCGCCGGCATCCCGGAGTGGATCGAGATCTGGTACAACCCGGCCACCGGCGAGTCCGTTCCCGCCTCCTCGGCGCGCCCGCAGGGCGCGCAATGGATTCGCGGTCGCCGCGAATCCAACACGATGCCGCAGTGGGCCGGCTCCTGCTGGTACTACCTGCGCTACACCGACCCGACCTGCGCCACCGCGCTCTCCTCGCCCGAGGCGTTGAACTATTGGGGCGTGCCGGACCTCTACGTCGGCGGCGCCGAGCACGCCGTGCTCCACCTCCTCTACGCGCGTTTCTGGCACAAGGTCCTCTTCGACATCGGCGCCGTGCCGACCAACGAGCCCTTCAAGCGCCTCTTCCACCAGGGCATCATCCTCGGCGAGGACGGCGAGAAGATGTCCAAGAGCCGCGGCAACGTCGCCAACCCCGACGACATCATCAAGACCTACGGCACCGACACCCTCCGCCTCTACCTCATGTTCCTCGGGCCGCTCGAGGCCATGAAGCCGTGGAGCCCGAAGAATATCGAGGGCGTGCACCGTTTCCTCCGCAACCTCTGGCGCGAAGTCGTCGCCGAGGACGGCCAGTTGAATCCGAAGATCGTCGACGGCCCCGAGCCGGACGCCGAGACGGAGAAACTCCTCCACGCCACGATCAAGAAGGTCGGCGAGGACATCGAGGGACTGCGCTACAACACCGCGATCCCGCAGATGATGATTCTCCGCAACCAGATCCAGAAAGCGGAGAAAGTCTCGCGCGGCACCCTCAAGGCGTTCGTGCAGATCCTCCAGCCCTTCGCGCCGCACCTCGCCCACGAACTCTGGGCCCGCCTCGGCGAGACCACGCCGCTCGGCACCGCTCCGTGGCCGTCGTTCGACGAGTCGAAGCTCGTCACCGACACCATGAAGGTCGTGGTGCAGGTGAACGGCAAACTCCGCGGCGAGCTCCTCCTCGCGAAGACCGCGACAGAAGCCGAGGCGAAGGACGCCGCCCTCGCCCTCCCGAAGGTCCAGGAATTCACGACGGGGAAGACGCTCCGCAAAGTGATCTTCGTCCCCGGCCGCATCCTCAACCTCGTCGTCGGCTGATCCGATTGCGGACCGCGGATTTCGGATTGCGGATTGATCCAAGCCCAAACTGCTCTTCCTCCCGGCCCGGCCTCACCGCCGGGCCGTTCTGTTTCCGCTATCTTCCGTCGTAGCGAAACTCGAGTTTCGTCCGAACGTGGTCCGCTCCTTCAGGACGGACCGCCCGACTCCGCCCGCGTCTGATTGCATCTCTCCCATCCGCTGGTGCACCCCCTGGTAACGCTTGACGTTACCATTATTCCGCGCGAACTGCCTCCCCCGTGATCCGGAGCTTCAACAGCGCAGCAGCCGAAGCGATCTTCCGCGACGAGCGCACACCCGATCTGCCTCCGGACATTCAAACCACGACCCGCCGAAAACTCGTGCAACTCGACCTCGCCCGCCTGCTCACCGACCTCCGCGTTCCGCCCGGCAACCGACTCGAACTTTTCAAAAGCAACCGCAAAGGCCAGCACTCCATCCGTATCAACGACCAATGGCGCATCTGTTTCCGCTGGACAGAACAGGGCGTCGAAGACGTCGAGATCGTCGACTACCACTGACCATGAAATCTCCCGCGCTCCCCCTTCTCACTCCCGGTGAAATGCTCCGCGAGGAATTCCTCGGCCCGATGGAGCTCACGCCCTACCGTCTCGCCAAGGACATCGGCGTGCCGCTCACGCGCATCACCGCCATCCTCGCCGGCAAGCGCGCCATCACCGCCGACACCGGCCTGCGCCTCGACCGCTACTTCGGGCTCTCCGAAGGCTGGTGGCTGCGGCTCCAGACCGAATGCGACATCCGCGCCGCCCGCCGCACCCTCGCCACCGAACTCGCCGCCATCACCCCGCGGCAAGCGGCGTGATCAAGAGAATCCCCACCTTCGCCCGCCATGAAGAAGGCCTACTTCAACAATTTCCTCCAAGGCGTCCGCGAATTGAAGGCGGCCCGGGGCGGCGCATTGCCGGCCGGTTCCGTCCGTGATCGCCGCTGGGCCGGTTCGCTAGCTGCCCACAGCAAGAACGCCACAGCCCATGACATGGACTCCGTCAGCGCCAGCATCGCCGCCGGCCGCACGAGTAGGCGCGCGCCGTAGAGCGGTTCTCCCTGCAGGAGTCGCTTGCAGGCGAGTCCCGCGGTAGTGCGAAACATCCCGCCTTCGCTGAAGCTTCGTCGGGAGACAAATACTCCGGGGCTGCGAAGCCTTGCCGGAGCAGGCCGGATGAGCCGCGGCTCGGCGGGGACGACGCTCCGCGTTCTCTGCGCCTCCGCGTGCCACCACTCCAACGCATCTTCTCACGCGGAGCCGCGAAGCGCGCGAACCCCGGAATCGCCTGCAAGCAGGCTCCTACCTCGGGATCATCCGCCCGCGATCAGCGGTTCGACAGGCTCACCGCAGGCGGGCACCGACCAACACGTCCCGGAGGCGATCAGCCGGAGGACACTTCCAAGGCTTCGCCGTTGGCGAAGCCCATCAGTGGTTCACTCCTCCGAAAGCTCCCACCGCGTCACCAACACCCCCTCACTTCTCGATCAAGGCCAGAAGCGCGTGCGCCAGGCGCCAGCCGAGGATGTAATCGATGGCGACATACTCGTGCAGGACCACGGTCGCCCAGAAGGTGAACTGGAACCCGACCTTGGCCGTCTTGTGCCGGTAGCGACGCTGCGCGAGATACGCGCCCGGCCAGCCACCCAGCATCGAGACCCAATGCAGGTTCTTCTCCGAGACCCGCCACGTCTTCGCCCGCGACCGCCCCTTGTCGTCGGCGTAGAGCAGGTAGGCGAGCAACGAGGGCAGGAGCGCAATCCCGAGCGTCGCGTACCAGTACTCGAGCCCGAAGAAGCGGAGCAGAGCCGCAACCGGAGCAATCAGCAGCACGCCGAGCACCACCAGATTCTCACGTCGTATACGCCCACCGTCGTGGGCGAGCTCGGCCTGCCGCGCACAGATCCGCCCCTGCCGATCCTCGCCCAGCACGAACTCGACCGCATCACCGACCGCCGGCACGCGGTGGAACCTCGCGAAGTCGCGCCGGTGGATGAAGACCCGGTGTTCGTCGAAGCGCAGGAAACCGAACCCGCGGTCGGCCCGCCATTCCTCGACGCGCGCGGTCAACCGGACCATGGGCGGCGGCGGTGCCACGGGGGTTGCGGAAGGGCGATCGACAGTCTTAAGCGTCAGCTTCTTCGCGCCATCGGCATTCATCGTACCTGTCCTAAAATGACGATCTGACTCCGACAATGTCGGATTCTTCAACA
>DAOOFR010000065.1:4674-17889 GCA_035415285.1 Opitutaceae bacterium | reverse complement strand
TAGGGGCTGAGCTTGCTCAGCCCGGTGGCGGTCGCTCTTGCCGAGCGGTGCGAGCGAGCTCGCACCCTACGCCGCTTGCCTGACCACGGGTCAGGTCCGGCGCTGCCGCCACATCTCCGCCGAGTACAGCGCGAGGGCGGCCCAGATGAAGGCGAAGGAGAGCAGGCGCGCCGGCGTGAGCGGTTCGCGGTAGAGGAAGGCGCCGAGCAGGAAGTTGAGCGAGGGCACGAGGTACTGCAGCAGGCCGATCGTGGTCAGCGGCAGGCGGCGCGCGCCGGCGGCGAAGAGCAGCAACGGCACCGCGGTGACAATCCCGGCGCTGAGCACGCCGACCTGTTCCCACGCGGTGGCGTGGCCGAGGGCTCCGCCGCCTTGCACGGCGAGCAGGAGCAGATACGCGGCGGCGACGGGAGTGAGCAGCGCCGTCTCCACGGTGAGGCCGGCGAGGGAGCCCAGCGCGGAGCGTTTGCGGAGGAACCCGTAGAGCACCCAGCTCGCGGCGAGCGTGAGCGCGACCCACGGCATGCCGCCGACGCCGCGGAACTGCAGCGCCACGCCGACCGTGGCGAGCCCGAGCGCCCACCACTGGCGGGCGTGGAGCCGCTCGCCGAGGAACAGCAGCCCCATCGAGACCTGGCCGAGCGGCACGAGGAAGTAGCCGAGGCTCGCCTCGAGCACGCGGTCGTGGTTGATGCCCCACACGTACGTCAGCCAGTTGACCGTGAGCAACACGCCGCTGGCTGCATGCAGCAGCAGGATACGCGGCGAGCGCAGGGCGGGGCGGATCTCCGCCCAGCCGCCGAGGGCGACCGCAACGGCGGCGACGAAGACCAGCGACCACACGATCCGGTGCGCGATCAGCTCGCTGGCGGCGATGGCGTGCAACGGCCGCCAGAACAGCGGAAACAGCCCCCAGATCACGTAGGCGATCGTGGCCTGGGCGATGCCGCGGCTGGTCGGCGAGGACGGCGGGCGAGGCTTCATCATGCTCTTGAGTCTACGGCACAATCCGGTGGCGACCGCGGCGACCGCCGGTGCGTGAGGCGGACGCCGTGGCGGCAGGCGGGGCGCCGCGCGTTACTCGCGGACCAGTTCCACGAACCACACGTCGTTCTCGCGCAGCGGCAGCGCGCGGGCGAACCGGCCGTCGGTCCCGATCTCCACGCGTTCGGTGATCTCGGGCCGGCCGGCGGTCTGCTCGCGCAGTGTGGCGACTTGGGCGCGGGTGAGCTGGGCGGGCGAGCCGAGGTCGCGGTAGGCGGCCTGCACGTCGTTGGCGCGGTAGCCGACCTTCGTGGCCTTGAGCGTGTAGCTGCCGCGCGTCAGGCCGGCGAGTCGGAGCTCGACGGTGCCCTTGGCCTGCGCGGGCAGGTCCTGCACGTAGTACTCCTGGTTGATGATCGAGGGGCCGGGGTGCGTGATCGTGAAGTCCCACACGAGGGCCTGCACGCCGCCGCGGGCGTCGGTGCAGACGAAGGACTCGGCGTCGGCGTTCTTCAGCTCGGTGTCGCCGAGCCGGTTGAGGAACCGGTACGCGAAATAGGCGGGTTTGGGCAGGTCCTGGTAGTTGAGCAGGCCGAAGCCGCCGTGGAAGGGCGTCAGGCGCGGGCCGGCCTCCTCGAAGATGTCAGTGAACGTCCAGTACGACATCGAGGCCGCCGCGGCGCCGTTGTGCTTCATCTTGTCGAGGATGAAGGCGGCGCTGTGGTAGCTGTCGTGGATCGGGTCGGAGGGCGTGTAGGAGGCGCTCCACTCGGTGTAGTGCAGCTCGGCGGCGGCGAAGGGCGACTGGTCGATCTTCGCGCGCACGGCGTGCACGGAGCGGGTGATGGCGTCGCGGTCGGGCGAGAGCACGGTGCCGGCGTTGCCGGTCTCGTCGAGGTAGCCGCTCATCGTGGCGTATTCGTGGGTGCTGACGAAATCCAGCGGTGCCCGCTCCCGGGCGCAGAAGGCGAGCGTCTCCTCGATCCAGCCGCTGCCGGCGGTGGCCGGGCCGCCGACGCGATAGGTGGCATCGACGGACTTCACGGCGCGCGCGGTGGTGGCGTAGAGCTTGTAGTATTCGGCCTGGGCGGTCGGAAGGAACTCCTCGTAGGTCTTGCCGCCGGTGGTGCCCATCCAGAAGCCGGTGAGGTTGGGCTCGTTCCAGACCTCGAAGTACCAGCTTCGCACCTCGTCGGCGCCGTAGCGCTCGGTGCAATGGCGGACGAAGGCCGCGACGAACGCCTCCCACTTCGCATAGTCTTTCGGCGGGGTGACGTTGGCCCGGTACCAGAAGAGCGTGTGCGGGCCGCTCGCCAGCGCGCCGGGCATGAAGCCGAGCTCGACGAAGGGTTTCATCCCGATGGAGAGCAGGAAGTCGAAGAGCTCGTCGACGTACTGCCAGTTGTAGAGGGCGCGGCCCTGCTTGTCCTCCTGATACACACCCATGTCGTCGCAGAACAGGCCGTGGAACCGGAGGTAGCGGAACCCGCAGTCGGCGCGCACCTGCCGCAGTTGCCGTTGCCAGTCGGCGCGCAGGCCCTCGTTGGCGCGGCCGGCGCCGACGCAGAAGTTGTGCATCCGGTTCATCGGCCCGGCGGGGGCGGCGAGATCGGCGGCGACGATGCGCGCGGGCTCGGGCGTCCGGGCGAGGACGCCCGCTGCGGCGAGCGAGAGAACCAGAAGGAGAAGGCGTTGGCTCATGGGGTGTGGGCCTGAACGTGCTGTCGCCGCCGCCGCCGAGGCAACGGGGAAGTTGCCCCCGGCGGTGGACTCGCCGTTGGTGGCGGGCGCTATTCGGTTTCGCCGCCGGTCCGGCGCAGCTTGCCGCCGCTGGCGCGCACGAGGTCGTCCCACGCGTAGTAGTGGAACGTGCGATCGGTCGACATCGCCACGAACAGGCCGCCCGGGAAACCGGGCAGCGCCGCGGTGGTGGTGTCGCTGCCGTCGCTGTCGTGCGCGGCCACGCGGATGCTCGTGACGAGCGGATGCTCGTGCGGGTGCCCGGGCGTGCCCTCGCGCGGGAAGACGCGGAAGGTGTCGGCCTGCTGGTTCGAGACGAGAAGGTAGCCGGTGCCGTCGGGAAACTTGTAGAACGAAATACCCTCGTGGTCCTGGGCGAAACCGGTGGTGCCGAAGCAGGCGAGCTCCTGGTCGGCGTCCTCGGCGAGCGGATCGGCGTGGTACTTGCGGATGCCGTGGCGCTCGTCGCTGCAGTAGACGTAGCCGAGCTCGTTGTCGACGGCGATGGCCTCGATCTCCTTCTTGCCGCTCCATTTCCCGAAGCGGCGCACGAAGAGCGCGCGGAGGGTGCCGGTGCCGTCGTCGACGAGACGATACTGGTGGAGATAGCCCTCGCGCGGCGCGCCCTCCTCGGAGCGGCTGACGATGGCGAAGAGCGCGCCGTCGGCGGGCCGGGTGTAGAGCGCGATGCCCATGCAGTCGCGGGCGATCTCGCCCTCGAATACGGGGATTCCGCCGCCGTCGACCGGCGCCAGGTCGGGCAGGCGGAACGCGCGCAGCCGGCGGGCGTGGCGTTCGGTGAGGACGGCGAGGTCGGCGCGTTTGCCGGCGAGCGGCACGTCGTAGGCGATGTCCACGTTGTTGGGACGGAGCAGGCCGCGCACGACCTTGTCGGCCTGGATCCTGCCGGCGAGGTCGTAGACGTAGAGGGCGCCGTCGGCGTCCTTGTCGGTGCCGACGATCAGGCTGGCGGCGGGATTGGCGCGGTTGATCCAGATGGCGGGATCGTCGGTGTCGTAGCGGGCGGGCTCGGTGACGACGCGCGGTGCGAGCGGGGCGGCGGCGTTGACGGCGTCGGGATCGGGCGCGAGGCCAGCGGCGAGAACGGCGAGCGGCGCGAGGGTGAGGAGGGTGGAGAGGGGGAGGCGCATGATGGTGCGGGAGGAGCGGATTGAAGGGTTAACCGAAAAACGGCGGTTCGGACAGGTCACAGAGACCGAAGGGGGGAGGAGGGCACAGAGGAAGAGTGCAAAGGTGGAGCGTGTTGCCCCCGGCGTGGTCGCGGAAATGAGTCGGAGCGGCGGGGCGGGTGAGTTCGTGGGGGGATGGGGCAGGAAGGTCCCGGATGGCGGGCGTAAAGCCCGCCCCACCATGACGGAGGTGGACGGAGCAGGTGTCGGATGACGCAGGTGTTGTTTGCTCGAGCTGATCGTGGGCGGAGTCGGCGACACGCTTGGGGGCGAGCGGGTCCACCGCTGTCGGGATGCGAACTCAGAGGTGCCAGCGCACGCCGAAGTTCACGCTCCAGTCGTATTCCTCGAACTGGACGAGGAGCTTGCGGCCGGCATCGCCCTTCTGGAAGACGCGGAACGGCTCGTTGGTGAGGTTGAGCGCCTCGGCGAAGAGTTCGAAGTTCTTCGTGAGCTTGTAGCTTGCGGTGAGGTCGAGCTGGAGGGAGTCGTCGACCCAGAGGCGGTCCTGGATCGCCTCGTCCTCGCGCAGGCGCTCGCTGCGGAAGTTGGCGGCGAGGCGGGCGAAGAACCGGCCATTCTCGTAGGTGAGCGCGAGGTTGCCGACGCGCTTGGACTGGCCGACGAAGGGCGTCTTCTCCCCGTCGAGGAATGCGCCGTAGTCGGCGGCGCTGTCGGCGAGGGTGAGGTTGGCGAGCACGCCGAGTCCGTCGAACGGCGCGGGCAGCGAGCGGAACTGCTGCTGGTAGCCGAGTTCGACGCCGGTGATGTGGCCCCGGGCGTCGCTGCGGAACGAGGTGACTTCAAAATCCGGAAACGCGGGGTCCTCGGCGACCTCGGTCTCGTAGCCGAAGTGGCGGATCTCCTTGTGGAAGCCGGCGACGGAGACCAGGCCGAGCGAGGGCAGGTACCAGTCGAGCGAGACGTCGAAGTTCGAGGAGGTGAGCGCCTCGAGGTCGGGGTTGCCGACGGTGAGCTCCTCGTCCTCGCGGTTGATGTTCCGGCGCGCGGCGCTGTCGCCGAAGGATGGACGCGAGAGGCTGTTGGACCAGGCGGCGCGCAGGACGACGTTCTGGGCGAGGTCGTGCTTCACGTGCACGCCGGGCAGCCAGTTGGTGTAGCCGCGGTCGGCCTGCACGGGGCGGGTGCCGGCGAAGTCGCCGTCGGCGTCGAACTCGAGCTCCTTGCCGGTGGTCTCGAAGCGGGTGTGCTCGACGCGCAGGCCGCCGGTGAACTGCGTGGCGCCCACGGTGAGACTGCCCATCAGGTAGCCGGCGGCGATGTCCTCGCTGGAGTCCCAGTCGTCGTAGTTGCTGTCCTCGTATTCGGTCTCGGCGTCGAAGGCGGCGAGGTTGTCGAGGAAGGCGGCGCGGACCTTGGCGGGATCGATCTGCGGGACGGCGATGCCGTAGGGATACGCGCTCGTCTTGCCGGCGAGGTTGGCGAAGGAGAACGACGAGGAGGTGGGCTCGTAGGCGGTGACCTCGGCCGCGCTGTCCTTGGTCTTGCGGCGGAGGACGGCGCCGAACTTCACGAAGCCCGGCGTGGCGCCGTCGAAGTCGAAGCGGGCGTTGAGGAGGCCGCCGGTCTCGGTCTCGGTGCCTTCCTCGACGGCGAGCGTGAGCTCGTCGAACTGGTTGTAGGAGGCGGGGGCGGCGAGCGAGGCGCCGGCGAGCTGTTCGACCGTGATGGCGTAGGAGTCGTCGAACGTGTAGCGGAAGGTGCTGTCGCGGGTGCTGCGGCGGAAGGCGACCTGGACCTCGGCGGGCTTCTCCTCGTGGCCGCGCGACCAGCCGAGCTGGCCGTCGATCGTCCACGGGCCGAAGCGGCGTTCGCCGCCGGCGAGCAGGGCGAGGAGCTCCTGGTCCTTCTCGCGCATGCGCAGGCGGCGGTCGTAGCGGCGCACGCCGGCGATGGTGGCGGAGTTCGCGGACAGGGCGGTGAGGTTGGCGATGTCGTTCTCGGCGCCCTGGATGAAGGGGATGTACGAGACGTGGCGGTTTTCGGTGTCGGTGAACCGGTTGTAGGTGCCGCGCACGAAATAGGAGGAGGCGGTGTCGGGCTTGAACTCGAGGGCCGTGCTCACGCCGTAGCGTTCCCGCTCGATCTCGTAGTCGCGGAAGGCGATGTCCTGCAGGAACGCGTGGTCGAGCGACTCGTCGCCGTCGTCGGTCTCGACCTCGTCGGTCCAGCCGTCGTCGATCTCGTAGTTGAACGAGCCGAACTTGCGCGTCTGCCAGGTGGGGGCGACGAGGAAACCGAAACGGCCGTCGGCGCTCACGGTGGAGAAGAGACCGGAGAACTTGCCGCTGAACCTGTCCGCGAGGTTCGAGTACTGCCCTTGGACGGTGAGGGCGGCGTGCGCGCCGTCGTGGTCGAAGGCGCTTTTGGTGCGCAGGTCGACGGAGCCGCCGAGGCCCTCGGCGTCGCGGTCGGGCGTGGGGACCTTGTTGACCTCGATGGCGGCGAGGGCGTCGGCCGGGAGGATGTCGAGCGCGATGCCGCGGTCGCCGACCTCGGGGCTGGCGACCTTCATGCCGTTGAGGGTGACGGAGCCGAGGGTGTAGTTGATGCCGCGGACAACGGCGAAGCGGCCCTCGCCCTGGTCGCGGTAGAGCGAAACGCCCGGCATGCGCTGGAGGGACTCGGCGGCGTTCTGGTCGGGGAAGCGGCCGATCTCGTCGGCGGCGACGAAGTTGCTGAGGGTGGCGGCGGCGCGCTGCTGGTTGATGGCGCGGGCCTGGCCGACGATCGCGCCCTCGACGACGAAATCCTGGAGGACGACCAGTTCGCTGTCGCGCCCGAAGCGGGCCTCGAGCTCGACGGTGCCCGTGGTGTCGACCGCGGCGGGCAGGGCGAAGCCGGTGTAGCCCACGTAGTCGAACCGCACGGTCGCGGCGCCGGCGGGCACGTTGGGAATGCTGAAGCGGCCGAAGCGGTCGGCGTAGGTTTCGAGCGCGGTGCCTTCGACGCGCACGCGGGCGCCGCCGAGGGCGAGCTTGGTTTCGTCGTCGACCACGCGGCCGGCGATGGTGCCGGCGTGGGCGGCGAGGCCGGAGGCGAGCAGCAGGCCGGCGGTCAGTGCGGTGCGGGTCGCGCGAGCGGGGCGCGAGGCGGTTGGCGAGGAGGGACGAGGACGGTCGGGCATGTCGGAGTGGGTGTTGCGGCCGTGGCGGCCGACAACCACCCCACGCGGTGGAGGCAACACCGGTCAAGGCGCCGGGCCCGGCGTAATGAGATCTTCACGTTGCCGGCACTTCCGCGTAACGAAGGGCGTGTCCGGCCGGGTGGCGGCAGTGTTCTTCCGTGGTTGAAACCGGCGGGCGGGGCCGTTGGGTGGGGCGATGCTGCGTTTCGGTCTGCTCGAGCTGCGCTCCAATCTCTTCCTCTCGCCGTTGGCGGGTTACACCAACCTGCCGTTCCGGCTCACGCTGCGCGAACTCGGCGGGCTCGATCTCTGCACCACCGATCTCGTCAACGCCCGTTCGCTGCTGGAGCGGCGGTCGCGCGCCTTCGAGCTGATCAAGACGTGCGCCGAGGACTCGCCGCTGGCCGTGCAGATCTTCGGCTCGGTGCCGGAGGAGATGCGCGACGCGGCGTTGATGCTCGAGTCGCTCGGCATCGCATCGGTCGACATCAACATGGGCTGCCCGGTGAAGAAGGTCTGCAAGGTCGGCGGCGGCTCGGCGATGATGACCGAGACCGACAAGACCGTGGCGCTCGTGCGCGGCATCGTGGAGGCGGTGAAGATTCCGGTGACGGCGAAGATGCGCCTCGGCTGGGACGACGAGAACCTCACCGCGCCGGACCTCGCCCGCGCGCTGGAGGACGCCGGCGTGGCCGCGGTGTTCGTGCACGGCCGCACGCGCGAGCAGGGCTTCTCCGGGCGCGTGAACCTCGCCGGTATCCGCGCGGTGGTGCAGGCGGTGAAGTCGATCCCCGTGATCGGCAACGGCGATGTGACCACGCCCGAGGCCGCGAAGATGATGTTGGACGAGACCGGCTGCGCCGGGGTGAGCATCGGGCGCGGGGCGTTCTACAACCCGTGGCTGTTCGTGCAGACGCGGCGCTACCTCGACACCGGCGAGCTCTCGCCCGAGCCGACGATCGAGGAGCGGCTGCGCGTGCTGCGGCTCCACCACGCGCGCTATGTCGAGATGCACGGCGACGAACGCGGCACGGTGCTGTTCCGACGCGTGGCGAGCTGGTACGCGCGGCGGTTCGGCCCCGCGAAGGAGTTCAAGCGGCTTGCGGCGCGGATGCACAACTCGGCGGATTTCGAGGCGACGATCGCGGGCTTCGTCGAGTGGCGGAAACAGTTTCTCGACGAGCATGGCGAGCTGCGGGCGAAGTTCCGTCCCGCGCCGATGGTCGCCTCGTTCATGCAGCCGGAGGGCGAGGAGGGCGGCGAGTCGATCCCCGTGCCGAAGGGCCCGGTGGACCACTGGTGAGCGGTGGCCGGCCCGCGGCCGGCTTCGGGTTTTGGGGGCCGCGTTCCGGAACGATCGGCCGGCCGGTAGGGTTCTTCAGATAGCACGTGGCGGAGGTTGCCGGCCATGCCGCCGGCGGGTTCGCTTCGCGCCATGGTTGCCTCGAATCCCCTGTGTGCGATCGGTCGTGCGTCGCTCTGGACCGCCGGCCTTGTGTTCCTCGTCTCCTTAACGGATGCATCCTTCGCGCAGGCGCCGGCGCCAGTGGGGCCGGGGCCTGCGGTGCCGGAGTGGGCCTGGCCGGGCTCGGCGACGCGTACTCAGGTGGCGCCGCCGGCGGATTTCCGCCGGCCGAGCACGACCTGCGCGGTGCCGCTCGGGGTGTTCGAGGGGCAGACCGACGTCGGCTCGGCGGTCGTGCCGGGCAAGGCGAGCTATGATGAGGCGAGCGGGCGCTACACGATCGTGTCCGCGGGCTACAATGTCTGGTACACGCGCGACGAGTTCCGTTTCCTGTGGAAACGCATGGCGGGCGACGTCTCCCTGGCGGCCGACATCGCGTATCCGGATCCTGCGGGTTACTACGATCGCAAGGCGTTGCTGGTGATCCGGCAGGATCTCGACGACGACGCGCAGGAGGCGCTCGTCGCCCTGCATGGCGACGGCATGATCCACCTCGCGCAACGCCCCGGGAAGGGGCTGCGCATCAAAGATCTGGAGTTCCGCATCGGCGGCCGCGGGCGCCCCGGCGGGGAGTCGCCCGACAGCCTGGTGCCCGTGGTGGCCCGCCGCATCGGCATCGAGAAACGCGGCGATGCGTTCGCCCTCTTCGTGAGCCTGGAGGGCGAGCCGATGCACCAGTTCGGCGCGCCGATCGTGCTGCCGTTCAAGGAGCCGTTCTACGTCGGCATCGGGTTCTGTTCCCATGTGCCCGATACCGTCGACACGGCTGTGCTCGCGAACGTGGTGCTGGAGAACCGCGCCGGGATGGTGAAGTAGGCCGTTCGTCTCCGGAGGGGGCGGCGGGCGGCCGCCTCAGGGCGCGGCGGGCCGCAGGGTCGCGATGGTTCTGCTCCGGGCGTTCTGGCCGCCGCCCTTGTCGGCGGTCTCGCGCTCGTGCGTCGTGACGACCAGGCGGTCGCCCATGCGGGCGAAGGTGAATGTCTCCTTCTCGGAGTGCTCGAAGCCGATCACGACCAGCGCCCGGCCTTTCAGCCGCACGCTGCTCTCCGCGGCGAACGGCAGGCCGTCGGTGCCGAGCCAGACCTTTGCGGTGGCGTCGAGCTCCTTGATGACCTTGCGGTCCTCGTCGCTCAGCGGTGGCTCGAGCTTGAACGCCAGCAGGCGGGCTTCCCGGTCTTTCCATCGTGTCGCCTGCTCGCCCGTGAGTTTGGCTGTTTCGAGACGCCGGAGGAGCGTGCTGGCGGCGTCGAGATAGTCGTGGAGTTGCGGGGCGCCGAGGCGGCTCATGGCCTCGAGGGTGGGGGCGGAGACGCCGGGCTTGGTGGCTCCGGCATTTTGTTCGCGAAGTACGGCGGCGAGTTGCTCGCCACTCCAGACGATGCGCAGACCCTCCGCGCCCAGTCCGACCTCGGCCACGGCGCGGCCTTCGGCGGTCGACGGTTTCTTGTCGTCGCCGGTGGTGTCGGTGAAGGTGAACTCGACCGCGGCGGCCACGGGAGTCTTCCCCGGGAACTGGCGCAGCCGTTCCCGGAGGTCGGCGAGCGGATCGGCGCGGAGCGCGGCGGCGGAGAGAAGCAGCAGAACGGTGTAACGGATCATGGCGACGGGCCGGCACGGAAGCGGGGGGCCGGCTCCCGGGCAACCGCCCCGGGCCGGGCGGTCGGGGGGACGGACAGGCGGTCCGGCGGCCGGCCGGAGGCGGGAGCGCTCCGGGCTTGAACCGGGCGCGGGGGCGCCGTTCCTTGGGCGCGTGGCCACCCGGCGTACCAAGACTTCTCGTGCACGGCGCTCCTCCGGCGCGGCGGCGCGGGGGGCGAGCGTGGCCTGGCTGCTGGCGCTGCTCGTGCTCGCCGCCGGCGGCGCCGGGGCCTGGTATCGGCTCCGGGCCAGGGTGCTGGCGCGCCACGCGGCGCCCCCGGCCCCCGGGGCGGCGCCGGCCCCGAAGCTGGCCGCGTCCCCGCCGTCCGTGCGACCGGCGGCGCCGGAACCGGCGCGGGCCCCCGCGGCCGCGGCGTCCCTGCCGGCGGAGCCGGTGGTGAAGTTCGCCGCCCCCGATGTGTATCCGCGTCCTCCCGCGTCGTGGCTGGAGGCGCAGGTGGCGCTGGCGCGGCGGGGGTTCTCGTGCGGCCCGATCGACGGCGTGGGCGGGGCGCAGACGCTCGCGGCCTGGCAGGCGTTCCAGGCGCAGGAGGGCCTGCCGGAGACACGCTGGCTCGACCCGCGCACCTGCGCGGCGCTGCCGCTCGCGGAGCCGGCGACGACGAAGTACACCGTGAGCGCGCCCGACCTGGCGCGCCTGCAACCGCTGAGCCCGACCTGGCTCGGGAAGTCGGAGCAGACGGCGCTGGAGTTCGAGACGTTGCTGGAGCTGGTCGCGGAGCGGCACCGGGCGCATCCGCGGCTGCTCCAGAAACTGAATCCGGACTTCGACTGGGAGCGGGCCGCGGTCGGGTCGGTCGTGGCGGTGCCGGCCGCGCTGCGCGCGGGCCCGCGGACGCGCGCGGCGGCGCTGCACGTGCAGATCGCGGCGAACACCCTGCAGGCCTACGACGCCGAGGGGCGCATCATCGCCCACTTCCCGGTCAGCATCGCCCGGAAGGTCGAGAAGCGACCGGTGGGCGAGCTGCACGTGACGGTCGTGATTCCGGATCCCAACTACACGTTCGACCCCGAGGTCTTTCCCGAGTCGGCCGAGGGGCGCGAGCTCGGGCGCCGGCTGGTGGTGCCGCCGGGGCCGAACAACCCGGTGGGCGTCGCCTGGATCGGGCTCGACCGGACCGGCTACGGCATCCACGGCACGCCGAACCCCGAGCAGGTCGGCCGCACCGAATCGCACGGCTGTTTCCGGCTGGCGAACTGGGATGCGCGCACCCTGCTCGACATCGCGTGGGTGGGCCTGCCGGTGTACGTGGATCCGTGAGCGGACAGGGGCGCGCCGGCGGGTGGGACGGGTGAACCCAAGGGGACGTTGGGTTCTTTAGCCCCCGTGGTCGGTACCGGCCCCTCCGATCTGCAGAGGCTTCTGCGTTCTCGGACGGGAATGGATGACTGAATGGGTACCGCATCTGGATGACTCATGCCTTGACCAGGCACACCACTTCGGCGACCTTCCAGCCGAACCACTAAGCCCGTGTATGCGGTGTAGGTGGTGACCAACGAAGCGACAGCCTTCACGGGCTGTCGCTTTGTGTTGGTCCCACGATGGCTCGCGGATAACAGACAATTCCGAACGGGTTCTTCGACGCCTGAAGGTTCAATACTGGCTGAATCTGTTCCAGCCACCGCTTGGGTTGGTCTGACGGCAGGAACGCCATTCGTTTTGGAATCGTGCCGATACCTAACCAACTGACACACCAGAGACTTGTGATGCACGCAACCATGTCGGCGAGCTGGATGAAGTACGAATCTCGTGAGTTCTTTGGAAGTGGATCTTCGATCAAGTCGCGCAAATCCTGCCGGTAGCTGTCCGTCCCACCCAGCATCGGCACGAAGTTGATCTTTTGGAGCCGGCGGATCGTGGTGCGCATGGAGGCGATCCGCCCCTCGTCCGAGATTACCATGAAATGCCCTGCTTGCGCCTGAAGGTCGTTGTGGATCCGCTGGACCGAATAGGTCAACGCAGTGTCGAGCACTCTGTAGTCTGGCTTCCGGATGTTCTTCTTGTTGATGACAACAATGACGATCTTCGTGTCGAGGGATGCCAGTGTCGCGCACATCTTTCCGACGATCTCCATCCGCGCTTCTGGCGAGAACTGCGCACAGCGGTAGGGATCCTTCTCGAGGAGGAACTCTCGGGTGTGAAGTTCCCAATCGAAGCGGAATCGGTGGGCCTGAGCCAGTTGACGCCGTGCAGCCTGCACAGCCTCGAAGTTTCTTCGCCATTGAGTGTATGGCATGTAGAGCGCAGCCAGAACAAACAGGTCTGAACTGGTGCTTGGAAATCCATCATCTCCACTCTCGTCGAAATAACTCAGGAACATCCGAGCTCTGGTTACCCACCGACTTGCCACCGCGCAAGCGCAGGAACCGCGTGTACCAAAAGAAGCTTCAACCACGGCGCCGGCGGGCGGGCGCATTATTCCCGGAAAAGAATGTCGCGACGAACCTGCGGATGGTTGTCCCGGCGCAGTCGTCCGATTACGCACAAGCATCCTCCTATGCGTTTACCCCTCTTGTTGCTTGTTCCCGTTGCCGGGCTTTGTGCCGGACTGTCGGCGGCCGACGCGGGTTCGCCTTCATTGCCGGCGGCGAGTGCCGCCGTCGATTCCGCCATCGCGCGCCCCGACCTCGACGCCTACCGCGGTTGGCTGAAGTACCTCCGCCTCCTCGCCGAGGAAACAACCGCCCGCCACGGTGCCGATTCCGCCGAGGCGCGTGCCGCGATCGTGCGGCTCGACGACTGGACGCGGCGCATCACCGCCGATCCCGGCCTGCTCGGCAAACTGCGCGGCGTGCAGGAGTGGGCGTACGAGTCGCCCGTCGACGGGACCGGCCAGCCCTTCAAGATCGTCATCCCGACCGACTATGATCCGGCCCGCCCGGCGCCGGTCTCGGTCTACATGCACGGCTACACGGGCGACCACCTGAACCACTCGGCGGGCTTCCATGACCACGATGGGTTCTTCGACGTCGCCGTGCTCGGGCGCGCCCGCGGCGGCTGGTATGTCGGCCTCTCGCAGGCCGACGTG
>DAOOFR010000065.1:0-4574 GCA_035415285.1 Opitutaceae bacterium | reverse complement strand
CGCGGGCCGCTGGCCGAGCTGCGCCGCCGCGGCGGGCAGGCGATCTTCGACGAGACGACCGGCTACGGCCACGCGGTGTGGGACTACGCCGCCGGCAACGAGCGCTCCGCCGCCTGGGCGACGGGGCAGGTGCGGCCCGACTCGCGCAGCGTGCGCCGCCTCGATTTCACCGCCTACGACGGCGCCGCGCCGCGCTGCTGGTGGGCGGAGATCGCGGAGTGGGGCGCCGAGGTGCGCCCCGCGCGCTTCACCGCCACCGCGGGCGCGGGCAACACGCTCTTCGTGGAACTCGACAACGTCGCCCGGCTGCGTCTCCGCACGCCGGAGTCGCCCTTCGATCCGGCGCAACCGCTGCGCGTGGTCGTCAATGGCGCGGTGCCGCGCGAGATCCCCGCGCCGTTGCCCGACCTGCTCGTGATCGACGGTCCCGGTGCGCCGACGGGAGACGTCCCCGCGCGTCTGCACACGCCGGGCGGCCCGATCCAGGTCTACGACGGCTCGCCGCTGCTCATCGTGTACGGAACCGGTGGCGACGCGGCGACGTTGGCCGCGTTGCGCGCGGCCGCCGAGGAGGCGAGCAAGAGCCCAAATACCGCGTGGATGGAGGACAGCGGCGAATTCGACGCCCGCGACAACGTGCCGCATCGCCAGAATCTCTTCGGCCGACTTCCGACCAAACCCGACACCGCGGTCACCGAGGCGGACATCGCCCGCTGCAACCTCGTGTTGATCGGCACGGCGGCGGAGAACTCGATCGTGGCGCGGATCGCCGCGCAGTTGCCGGTGCGGCTGGCCGACGGCCGGATCGTGTGCTCGGACGGCTTCGCGCTCCCCGCCGCGCAGCGCACGCTGGGCTTGGTGCACTTCAATCCGCTCGCGCCGACGCGGCTGGTCTTCTGGGTCGCTTCGTCCGAGCCCGCCGGCTACCGCGCCGAGGCCACGGTGCCGGCGTTGGCGTCGCCGCTGTTCATCGGCGCCGACCTGCTCGTGACGCATGCGACCGAGCGACAGCTCGTCGCCGCGCGCAGCTTCGACAGCCGGTGGCGGTGGTGCGGCGGCCGGGGGAGTTCGCCTGTCATCTCGCCGGAGACCGAGGGTCATCCCGTGCTCGCGCGGCGGATCGCCGAGGCCGTGCGGCGCGCCACCGGGGCCGACTTCGCCGTCGCCGGCCGCGTCCCGCAGCTCGGTGCCGCGCCGGTGCTGGCCGGCGAGACGCGCGTGGCCGACCTCGCGCCGTTGTTCTATGGACACACCATCGACGTGCTCGAGATGACCGGCGCCGAGGTGCGCGCGGCGCAGGCGCGGATGGATGCCGGCGCACCGGATGCCCCCGAGTGGGTTGCGTTGCAGCCGGCCGCGCCCGCCGCCCTCGATCCGGACCGCACCTACCGCGTGGCCGTGCCGATGGCGCTCATCGGGCCGTTCGGGCGGCTTGCCAAGGTGAGTTCACATTCTCAGCGGCGGTCCGAAACCACCGTGCCCGAGGCACTCGCGCGTTTCCTGGCCCGGCCATGATTCTGGCAGGCCGAGTCGGCGACGCCTGGCGGTGGGGCCGGTCTCCGACCGGCCCTGGTCGACGTGGGTGGGGGGAGCTGGCGTGGGTGAGGGGGAGTCCGGTCGGAGACCGGACCTACTGGGCCTGCGTGCCGGCCGTGCGGTGCGGGGTGAAGTGGTTCGCGGGGTGGTGGGATTCTGTCAGCGTCCGCCAGTCCCAAAACATCCGAGACTCCCGCCCATGGAACGCCGAGATTTCCTCAAATCCGCCTGCGCCGCCGGCCTGTGCTCCTGCGCGGTGGCCACCTTGATCGCCGGAGACGGCACCCCGGCCGAGACCCCGCCCGCCGCGCCTCCCTCACCCGAGGACTGGCGCATCGGTTTCGCCAAGCAGCGCTATGGGAAACTTGTCAGCACCGTGGCGGCGAAGGTCGATCCGGCGACGTTTGCCGCGATCATCGAGGAGGTGGGACAGTTTTGCGGTGGCACCGGGTTTGCCGGCCAATTCGTGGGCAACCTCGACGGTTTCATCGAGGAGCTGCGGAAACGTTGGAAGGCGCAGGTGGAACACGATCAAGAGCGGGGCGCCGTGCGGCTGTCCTTCGACTCGGCCGGCGGCGACTGCCACTGCCCGCTGATGAGCAAGGCCACGGTGCCGCCGGCGGCCTGCCGGTGCTCGGTGGGCTCGATCCGGCAGATGTTCACGATCGTCGCGCAGCGGCCCGTCGGGTGCGAACTGACGGAGTCGGTACTGCAGGGCGGCGCGCGCTGCGCGTTCGAGGTCCGGCTGGCGGTTCCGGCCTGAGCGAGGGGCCGGGGCGCCCGCTCGGGGTCCAGACGGACGATACACCGGCCGCATGGATGTTGACGCCTCCCTCCCGCCGACCCCACGCTGCCGCCACGACTATGCGGACACGATTGCTCCTGTGGATGTGGCTGGCAGGTGGCGCGGCCGTGCTCGGCGCGCGGGCGGAACCGGCGTCGCAGCCGGCCGGCGGCTTCTGGCGCGAGGGCTGGGCCTTCACGGCGTACTCGGGCGTGCTCAACAATCCGGACAAGGCCGACACGCACAGACTGATGACCCTGTCCGACTATCCGCGGATGGTCTGGCGCGAGAAGATCCATGCGTTCTCCGTGGACAAGCGGCTCGGGGGGTGGCGCGATCTGGTCGCGTACGAGGCCGAGGCCACGGTGGCCTACCACTCCGGGTCCCTCCACTACGGGGAGGGGGCCGCGCTGGTCGGTTTCCGCTGGCTGAAGTTTCCCTGGGACCGCTGGCTCGACACGGCCCTGGCTTACCGCATCGGCTACTCCTACGCCTCGGAGATCGCGCCCTTCGAGAACGACACCAAGCGCCCCGGCCGGCACTCCGCGCACTGGCTGCCGGCGCTCAAGATGGAACTCGAGTTCCGCCTGCCCGACCTCGAACGCTGGTCGCTGGTTTTCCTCTACCACCACCGGTCCGGCGCCTGGGGCCTCTGCGCCGACCGCGGCTCGATCAGCGACTACGCCTGCCTCGGGCTGAAGTATCGGCCGTGAGGCTCCGCGGTGCGCCGGCCCGAATGCGCCGAGGTCATGCCGTCTGCGTCGGGTGCGAGCTCGCACCGCTCGGCGGTGCGCGACCGCCACCGGGCTGAGCGAGCTCAGTCCCTACAACCGGAGGAAAGGGCCCGGCCGAGCGATGTCCGCGCCCCTTGTATTGTCACGACCGATCCGTGACGGCGCGCGCGGCGGCGGCCCCGACGGGCGCAGGGCGGGCGGCCCGGTTTTTTCTCCCCGTCGGCGCGGGACTGGTGCAACGTGGCGGCGCAGCCCGCCTGCGACGATGAGCAACGAATACAATCTCGAGACGACGGTGCGTTTCTCCGAGGTCGACCGCGACCAGGTGATGCTGTTGCCGGCGCTGTTCCAACTGCTGCAGGAGGCGGCCATCCGGCATGCCGACATGTACGGCGTGGGCGCGCGCGGCATCGCCGAGCGCGGCACCTCGTGGGTGCTCAACCGGCTGGCCGTCGGGCTCACGCGCTACCCGCGGCGCGACGAGACGCTGCGCGTGGAGACGTGGTCGACGGGCGTGCGCGGTTTCCGCGGCTACCGCGAGTTCCGGTTGTTCAGCGGGGCGGAGCAGCTGCTCGCCGGCTCGTCGTTGTGGCTGTGGATCGATCTGCGCACGCGCCAGCTCACGCGGGTGCCGGCGGAACTGGCCGGGACGTTTCCGGTGGGGGGCGGGGGCAAGGTCCCGTACCAGCCCGACCTGGAGAAACGGCGGTTCGTCGCCCCGGAGCCCGCGGCGCCAGCGACAGCGGTCACGGTGCGGTATTCGGACTGCGACGCCAACAGCCACGTGAACAACACGGCCTACTACGACTACCTGCAGACGGCGCTCGCGCGGCAAGGGCGCTCGGCGCATCCGCTGAAGCTGGAGCTGCAGTTCCTGCGGGAGATCCCGCCGCGCACGGACACGGTGCAGGTGCGGCTCGAGCCCCGCGGGGAGGCGACGACGTTCGCCGTCGGCGGCGAGGCCGACTACGCGGTGGGCGAGGTGGCGTGAGCTCAGCAGGCGGTCGAGGGTCGAGGCGACGAGAGTCGAGCGCCGGAGCGCCAGCACAACCCGCGCAGACGCTCGCACCTCGCATGCCTCATCCGGCTGAGGCCCCGCGATGCTCGCAGGCGCGATGCATCGCCGGTGGTCCGCGCTCGCGCCGCCGAGCCTCTGGCCTACCGTGGGCCGCGATGAAATCCCTCCTGCTCACGCTCGGGCTGGCCGTGGTCGCCGCGTCGGCGGCGCGGGCCGAGTCCGCTCCGATCGTCTCCACCGCCGCGCCGTATCCGACGGTCGGTTCCATCGAGCGGCTCGATCCGGCGCTCGACGCCCTGCTGGCACCGGAGGTGAAGATCGAGAAGCTCGCCGAGGGCTTCCGCTGGTCCGAGGGCCCGGTGTGGCGGCGCCAGGAGGGCGACCTGGTCTTCAGCGATGTGCCGGCCAACACCGCGTATCGCTGGCGCGAGGGCCACGGGGTCGATGTGTTCCTCCACCCCAGCGGCAACACCGGCGTGGAGGCGAACGCCTCGGGTGAGGG
>DAOOFR010000064.1:0-18151 GCA_035415285.1 Opitutaceae bacterium | reverse complement strand
GTGGCTGGTTCTATTTCGACCCTGAGTGGCTGGTTTGAGGTGACCGCTGACACCTCGCCCACATGATGGCGACGAATCCGCTCTCGATGGGCTACTACCGGCGCTATCAGGAGATCGTCGCCGACTACAACCGCGAGAAAGACCGCGCCACCATCGCGAAGACGTTCGGGTTGCTGGTGACGCTCGCTGCCGAGCTCGACACCGAGCAGCGCCTTCGCCGAGCGCGTGTTCAACTACGTCTTCGGCCAGGGCGTCGCCGGCACCTTCGCCAGCGATGCCACCGGCGCGTAGCGCGGAATCCTCAGATCTTCAAGCCGCGGTCGAGTTCGAGGCGGGGGGCGAGGAACTCGAGGAGCTGCTCCACGGCCTGCTCGGCGGTGAGCTGGTCGGTGCGCAGCTCCAGCTCGGGCTTCGCCGGCGCCTCGTAGGGCGAGCTGATGCCGGTGAACTCCTTGATCTCGCCGCGCTCGGCGCGGGCGTAGAGGCCCTTCGGGTCCCGGGCCTTGCAGACCGCGACGGGGGCGTTGACGTACACCTCGATGAACCGGCCCGGCTCCAGGATCGAACGCACGCGGTCGCGGTCGGCGGCGAAGGGCGAGATGAACGCCGTGATCACGATCTGCCCGGCCTCGGCCAGGAGCCGCGCGGCCTCGCCCGCCCGCCGGATGTTCTCGCGGCGGTCGGCCGCGGAGAAGCCGAGCCCGGCGTTGAGCCCATGGCGGAGATTGTCGCCGTCGATCAGGTACACCTGGCGCCCGGAGGCGAAGAGCTGCCGTTCCAGCGCAAGGGCGATCGTCGACTTGCCCGCCCCGGAGAGGCCGGTGAGCCAGACGATCAGCCCGGGATGGCCGTTGCGCGCCTCGCGGGCGGCGCGGGTCACTGCCCCCTCGGACCAGAAAAGGTTCTCCGCCACGCCGCCTTCCCGGCCGCGCTGGAAGTAGCGATCGGGCAGGATCACGCCGCCCCCGGAAGGAGCGCGACCGGCGTACAGGGCGAAACGGCTCGTCGGCGCGATCTGCCCGGTGACATCGAACGCGAGCGGCTTCTTCGTGCGCAGCGTGACGTCGGCGACCTCGTGGCGGGCAACATGCAGGTCGTCGCCGGTGCGGGTGACCGCGCTGAGCGTGGTGGCGTCGACCACCTTCTCGATCGAGACGACCTCCACCGGCGTCTCCTGTGTGACCAGACGCAACGTGAGCGGCTGGCCGGGACGGAGCCGCTCCTGCTGAATCCAGAAAATGCGGGCGCGGAACTGCTGGCTCTCGAAGGCGCCGTCCTTCTCATGCGTGCCGACATGGCCGCGCTCGACGAAAATCTGGTCGGTGAGCGAGAGCCCGACCGACTCGCCGGGGCCGGCCTCCTGTCGCTCGGGCGAGCTCCACCGCTCGATCCTGGCGACGGTCGAGGTTTTGCCGCCGGGCGAGAAGACGATGCGATCGCCCTCCTTGAGCGTGCCGGACTCGATGCGGCCGGCAAAGACACGCTTGTCGTCCCAGCGATAGACGTCCTGCACCACAAAGCGCAGCGGTTTGGCCGAGAGGTCGTCGGTGTCGGTGAAGCCGTCGAGCGCCTCGACAACCGTCAGACCGTCGTACCACGGAGTGCGCGCACTGCGGCTGGCGATGTTGTCACCGTGCTTGGCGGCGACCGGGATGAAGTGCTGCGGCTCGAGGCCGAGCGTCTCGAGGAACGCGGTGTAGTCGGCGACGATCTGGCGAAACCGCGCCTCGCCGTAGCCGGCGAGGTCCATCTTGTTCACGAGCACGACCAACTGACGCACGCCGAGCAGCGAGAGCAGGAACGCGTGGCGCTTCGACTGCTCCTTGATGCCCTCCTGCGCGTCGATCAGCAGGAACGCCGCCGAGGCGGACGCCGCGCCGGTGACCATGTTCTTGAGGAACTCGGTGTGGCCGGGGGCATCGATGATCGCGTACTCGCGCCTGGCCGTGTGGAACGGGATGCGCGTGGTGTCGATGGTGATGTTCTGCTCCTGCTCCTCGAGCAGCGCATCGAGGAGGAAGGCGTATTCGAACTCCATGTTCTCGGCGGCGCAGGCCTTCCGCACCTGCTCGATCTTGCCCTGCATCAGCGAGCCGGTGTCGAAGAGCAGCCGGCCGATGAGCGTGGACTTGCCGTGGTCGACATGACCGACGACGACGACGTTGAGGCGCGACGGCTCGGTCGTGGCGATCGAGTAGTCGGCGGCCAGGCGCGTGGGCAGGTAACCGATGGCAGGGGAAAGACCGGAAACCGGAGAGCGGAGACCGGAAAGGGAAGAGTCGGAAACGGACATCGGAGAGAGTGTGAAAGGAGTTTAGCCGTGCTGGTTGCGGCGGCTGGTTTTGATCGAGGCGACCGTGATGCGGAGTATCTCCTCCGCCTCGGCCAGCAGGGCTTTGGCCCGCTCTTCGGGGATGGTTTCGGTGGCAATGAGCAGCTCGATCCAGAACATCGTCTCGTCGCACTCCTCCTCGACGATGCCCATCTTGGCCGCGAATTCGGCGGCCGAGCGCCCGCGCTTGGCGGAGCGGGCGTTGGCGCCTACGGAAGTGCCGGAGCGGAGAACCTGTTTTCCCAACTCGCGACTGACCGAATCGCTGGGTAACGCGCGGACCATGCGAACAATCCGGACCGCAAAGTCGAAGGTGCGCTTTCGAAAATCGAGCTGCTCGGGATGATCCGTGTCCATGGTCATGTCGGTTTGTTGACCGGAAAGCTTTCCGGTGTCCGCTCTCCGGTCTCCGGTTTCCGGTTTCTAGAAGAACCCCTTGGCTCTCAGCTTCTGCATGGCGTTACGTTCGGCGTGGTCCTGGGCGCGGCCGGCGCGCTCGCTGGTCTTGGTGTGGCGCAGTTCCTCGATGATCTCGTCGATCGTGGAGGCGTTGCTCTCGATCGGGTGCGTGATCGGCCAACAGCCGAGCGAGCGGTAGCGTTTCCCGTCGCGGGCGAAGTAGAGACTCGGGATCGGAATGCCCTCGCGGCGGATGTAGAGCCAGATGTCGAGCTCGGTCCAGTCGAGGATCGGCTGCACGCGCACGTTCTCGCCCGGACCGACTTGGGTGGCGAACTGGTTCCAGAACTCCGGCGGCTGGTCCTTGTAGTTCCACTCGTTGTCCTTGTTGCGCGGCGAGAAGTAGCGCTCCTTGGCGCGCGTCGGATCCTCGTCGCGTCGAATGCCGGTGATGAGCGCCTGCCACTTGCCCTCGGCCAGCGCCTGCTGAAGCGCGAGCGTCTTGAGCTCGTGGGTGACCGTCACCGGATCGTGCGTCTCGTAACCGATGCCACGGCGGCGGGCGTCCTGGTTGATCGCGACCTTCACGTCGACGTTGTGGAACTTCGTCGCCCACTCGCGGAACTGGTACATCTCCGGGAACTCGTAGGTCGTGTCGATGTGCAGCAGCGGGAACGGCACGCGGCCGAGAAACGCCTTCTTCGCCAGCCAGATGAGGACGTTGGAGTCCTTGCCCATCGACCACGGCATGACAACGGAGTCGAAGCTGTGATAGGCCTCGCGGAAAATGAAGATGCTCTGTTGTTCGAGCTTGGTGAGATGATCCATGGAGAGAGCTGCGCAAGGAGACTGGAAACCGGAGAATTAGGCAAACGTGGTTCGTGCCTGGAGGCAGGCGCCAAACCGCCCCGGCGCGTGAGTCGCGCAGCCAGGCGTTCGCGCTCCACCGCCACGCGCCCCGCCCCGGCCCGGCCTTGCGCGCCCCGGAGCCGGTCGACAACGTGCCGCGATGAAACGCCGCCTCGACCAGCTCCTCGCCTCCTCCGGACTCGGCTCCCGCAGCGAGGTCAAGGAGCTGATCCAGCGCCGCCGTGTCACCGTCGCCGGCGTGATCGAGCGCAACCCCGCCACCAAGGCCGCCCCCGCCGAAGTGCTCGTCGACGGCGCCCCGCTCGAGTTCCCCGACGGACTCTTCGTCCTCTTCCACAAACCCGCCGGCTGCGTGTGCTCCCACGACACCCGCGAAGGGCAGCGCATCTACGACCTGCTGCCCCCGCGTTGGCTCGCGCGCAACCCGGCCGTGACCTCCGTCGGCCGCCTCGACCGCGATACCACCGGCCTGCTCCTGCTCACCGACGACACCCGGCTCGTCCACCGGCTCACGTCGCCGAAGCACCATGTCGACAAGGTCTACGAGGCCACCCTCGACCGCGCGCCCGAGCCGGGCCTGATCGAGGCCTTCGCGAGCGGCACGCTGCTGCTCGCGGAGGAGGAGAAACCTTGCGCGCCCGCCCGCCTCGTCCTGCGCGGCGGCGGCGAGATCGAACTCACGCTCACCGAGGGCCGGTTCCACCAGGTGAAACGCATGTTCGCCCATTTCGGCTACGAGGTGCGGCGCCTGCACCGGAGCCGTTTCGGCGAGTACACGCTCGGCGATCTCGCGCCCGGGCAGTGGCGCGCGAGCCGCCCGCCGGCCTGAACGCCGGACAACCTTCGGTACTTGTGCCGCCGCGAAAAAGCCGGACCGTGCCACCATGTTCCTGTCACGTCTTGTTCTCGCGTCGTGCCTGCTGCTCGCGTCCCTCCCCGCCCGCGCCGACCTGATCCTCCAGGCGCCGCAGGACCCGATCGTCGCCGGTCGGGAGTTCGTCCTCACCCTCGTCGTCGCCAACCCCGCGGCGGAGCCGCTTGCGGTCCCCGCCCTCCCCGCGGCGTTTCCGGTGGTCGCCCGCCACGGGACACGGGCGGTGTCGGCAGTTTTCCATGTCGAGGAGCCGCGCCGTTCCGAAGCCGGGCCGCTCGCCCCGGGCGCGTTCCGGCGCGTCTCGCTCCGCGGCAGCCTGCCCGCCGATATCGTCGGCCTCGTCGTCCTCGACGCCACCGCCCACGCCGCCGGCCGGGTCGCCGTCGAGATCGCGCCCGCGACGCCCGCGGTGGTGGCCGGCGCGGCGGCCCCGGAACCGGCGGCCGCCCAGGCGCCCGCCGCACCCGCCGTCTTCCGCCGCGAGTTCGGCCTCTCGCCGCACGAGCCGGTCTATTTCTCCATCGGCGCCAACGGCGGCATCAACGCCCGCTTCCAGCTCAGCTTCAAGTTCCGCCCCATCGGCCCCTCCGACGATCGCATCGCCGGCCGCGGTTTCTGGGAGGATGTCTACATGAGCTTCACCCAGACCTCGCTCTGGGATCTCCACTCCACGTCGAAGCCGTTCACCGACTCCAGCTACCGCCCCGCGCTCTTCTTCCACCGTTACGACACCGGGGCCGCGTTCCTCGGCGGCCGCCTCGGCCTGGCCGCCGGCTTCGAGCACGAGTCCAACGGCAAGGCCGCCGCCGACAGCCGCTCCATCAACATCCTCTTCGCCCGCCCGACCGTGCGCTGGGGCGCGAGCGACGGCTGGCAATTCGTCGTCTCGCCCAAGCTCTACTGGTACCTCGACAAGGAGGAGAACGACGACATCCAGCGCTTCCGCGGCTACGGCGACTTCCTCTTCGCCCTCGAGCATCCGCGCAGCTGGAAACTCGCGGCCACCCTGCGCGCCGGCACGTCCGGCCGCGGCAGCGTGCTGGTCGACGCCACGTACCCGTTCGCCAAGGTCAACGACTTCGTCCCCCTCGGGCTCGTCCACGGGTATCTCCATCTGCAGTTCTTCGAGGGCTGGGGCGAGAGCCTGCTCCACTACGACGAGCGGGCCGAGACCCAGTTTCGTATCGGATTCATGGCGATCCGCTGAATCCGCCGGCCCCGCCCCCGCCACGCGCGGCGGCCTCCGCGGCCGGCCTCATGAGGCGGCCCGGGGCTGCGACGGGGCGAGGACCCGTTGCAGGGCCTCGCGCAACGCCAGGGTCGTGAACGGCTTCTGCACGATGCCGTCGAGCCGCTCCTCGGCGAACCGCGCAAGGAGCTCGCCCGCGCCGTGGCCGCTGATCAGCAGCACCGGCACCTCGGGCCGCAGGTGCCGGATCTCGTGGAGCACCTCCAGTCCGTCGCGGCGCGGCATCGACACATCGAGCAGCACCGCGGCGAAACGCTCGGGGTCGCTGCGGAAGCGACTGGCGGCCGCGGCCCCGTCGGGGGCCTCGACCACGGTGAAGCCGAGCCGGGCGAGCATGTTGGCCAGCACGTCGCGCACCGGCTCCTCGTCGTCGGCGATGAGGATGGTGCCGGTGCCCCGCCATTCGGCGGAGCCCACGGCGGCGGCCGCGGGAAGCGCGGGCTCCGCGGCGACCGGCAGCAGGATGGTGAAGGTGGTGCCCGCGCCGGGGGTGCTGGCGACATCGAGGGCGCCATGGTGCCCGCGCACGATCCCGAGCACCGCGGACAGCCCCAGCCCCCGGCCGGTGAACTTGGTGGTGAAGAACGGATCGAAGATGCGCCCGAGCGTCTCCGGCGACATGCCGCAGCCGGTGTCGGCGACACGCAGTTCGAGGCTGTCGCCCCCGGAATAGTCGCCGCACGCATGGAAGCGATGGAGCCGTTCCGGACCGACCTGTGTTCGCCGGGCGGAGACGGTGATGGTGCCGGCCCCGGTGCCGAGCGCCTCGGCGGCGTTGATCACCAGGTTCATCACCACCTGGCGCAGCTGCGTCGCATCCGCCCGCACGGGCGGCAGCCCCGCCGCCAGATCGAGGACCAGGCACGCCTTCTTGTTGAGCGAGAGATGGAGCAGACGGGCGGTCTCCTCCACGAGGCGGACGAGATCGACCGGGGCGACGACGAACGGCGCCTTGCCGGAATAGGCGAGCATCTGCCGGCACAGATCGGCCGCGCGCAGTGCGGCGATCTCGATCTGGCCGACGGGGAGCTCGAGCGGGGACCCCGGCGGAAGATCCAGCTTCGCGAGCGAGGCGTTGCCGAGGATCCCGGTCAGGAGGTTGTTGAAGTCGTGGGCGATGCCGCCGGCCAGCACCCCCAGGGATTCGAGTTTCTGCGTCTCCTGCAGGCGGCGCTCGAAGGCGATGCGCTCCTGCTCGGCCTGCCGGCGCTCGGTGATGTCGCGCGCGATGCCGAGCAGCCCGGCGGGGCGGCCGTCGCGATCGAGAAACCGGGTGAGCGAGGCCTCGACCCACACGAGGGTGCCGTCGCGGCGACACTCGAGGGACTCGCCGCGCCACTCCGCACCGGCGGCCGCCTGGGCGGTCCGCGTGCGGATCTGGTCGGCAACTTCCGCCGGGTAGCGGCTCAACAGGGGGCGCCCGAGCACCTCGCCGGCCGGCCAGCCGAAGAGGCGCTCGGCGCCCTCGTTCCAGAACGTCACCGTGCCGTCGAGATCGGTGCAGCAGACCGCCTCGGGGAGACGGGCGAGCAGCAGCGCCGCCCGGGCGAGCGCGGATTCGTTGGCCTTGCGCACCGAGATGTCGCGGATGTAGCCGGTGACAAAGGCCCGGCCGCCGTGGTGGAACCGGTTCGCGGACACCTCGACGGGCACCACGCTGCCGTCGCCGCGCAGATGGAGCGCCTCGAACACACACGAACCGTGCGCCCGCAGCCGCTCGCGCAACTGCTCGGCGCGTTCGGGACCGAAGGTCGGATCGATGTCCTCGAATCCGAGCCCGACCAGCTCCTCCCGCGACCGGTCGAAGTGCCGGCAGCAGGCGTCGTTGATCCAGACGAAGCGGAAACGCTGCGTATCCTCGATCCAGTACACAGGATCCTGGCTCGACTCGGCGTTGAACTTGAAGGCGGTGGCCTCGCGCGCGAGGGCGCGGCGGGATCGGTTGCGGTCGACCCGGGCGGCGGCGATGCGCAACCGCACCCGCAGCAGCTCGGGCGGGATCGGCTTGGTGAGGTAGTCGTCGGCGCCGGCGTCGAGCACGGCGGCCAGCTTGTTCGGATCCGTGTGCCCGGTGCAGACCAGGATGAGGACATCGTGCCAGGCGGGGTCGGCGCGGAGTCGGCGGCAGAAGGTCAGGCCATCCACACCCGGCAGCCCGAGATCGAGCATGAGCAGGTCGGGCACGGAGTCTCCGTTCTGGGCAAGCGCCTCCTCCGCCGACCGGCAGGTGGCGACCTGCCAACCCTCGCCCTCGAGCACCTTCGCGCCGAGGCGCCGCGAGGTCGCGTCGTCTTCGACGATGAGGCAGCGGCGATGGGCTGGGAGAAGCGACATGGGCGGCGACCCAGTGGGCGGTTGGGCCCACCAAGCTCCCCGCTTATCGGCACCGCCAACCCACGCTGAAGGCCGAAACCGGGGTTTCCCACCCGACTGCCATGGGGTCTTCACCCCGGGAGCATCGCGACCGGCCTCAGGCGGTGTGCTTGGAGGCGAGCCGGCGGCCCACCTCGGCGATGCGTTGGCGCAGATCCTTCGGCCCGAGCACCTCGACGTGCTCGCCCCAGCTGAGCACCCACCGTTCGACTTCCGCCAGATCGGCGAGCTGGAGCGTGAGGTCGAGGCCGCCGTCGCGCCGCTCGGCGAGCTCCTGCGAGTCGTGCCAGAAGCGCTCGCGGACAAGCTGGGCGGCCCAGGAATCGAACCGCAGGCGCACCCGGTAGTCGCCCGTGCCGGCGATGATGCCGAAACTGCCGCCCAGATGCTCGCGGATGGAGAACCCCGCCGGGCGCGGGAACGTGCGCCGCGTGAGCTCGACCGCGGCGATGCGCGGCAGGGCGAAGGTGCGCTTGGCGGCGCGGTCGAGGTCGTGGCCGATCAGATACCACTGGTTGTCGACGCAGCACAGGTGCCAGGGCTGCACGCGGCGGCGGGCGGCCGCGGCATCGCCGAGCCCGCGGTAGTCGAAGGCGATCTCGCGGGTCTCGAGCACCGCCTGGCTGAGTCGGCGGAAAAGTTCGAGGTCGGCCCGGGCGGGCCCGGCCGCCTTGAACGAGAACACGTGGCGCGCGGCGCCCAGCGCCACGGTGACGGGGCCGTCGAGCTGCGCCGTGAGTTTGGCGAAGGCGTTGGTCAGCGGCGCCTCGAAGGCGGTGCCGGCATACTGCTCCACCGCCTTCTGGGCGACGAGCAGCGCGACCAGCTCCCCCTCGGTCATCGTGACCAGCGGCAGGTTCTCCACGGGCTCCGCGTAGTAGAAGCCGTGGCGCGGCTCGTCGTATTCGATCGGCAGATTCCAGCGGTCGCGCATGAACTCTAGGTCGCGCTGGATCGTCTTCGTGGAGACCTCGAAGCGGGCGGCGAGCGTCGAGCAGTTCGGGTGCTTGTCGAGCTGGAGCTGCTCGTGGATGTAGGTCATCCGCTCGTAGGGCGGGCGGGTGAGGCGCACGGGGGTGGCGTCGGGCATGCCGGAGTGTGGCCGGGCCGGACCGTGGATGTCCAACCCTCTCGGCTAGGGTGGCCGCATGATCCTCACCGCCCCCTCCCGCCCCGATGCGCCCGCCTCCGAGAACGCCCTGGAATTTGCCGCCCGCCTGTGGCTGCGCACCGCCCTGCTGGCATGGCTGCTCTGGCTGGGCCCGCTGGCGGCGGTGGTGGTGGCCGGCCTCTGGCGCCAGGGCTGAGGCCGCCGGCCGCGGCGGCGGCCCGCTTCGTGGCTCAATCGCACCCGGCCGCGCTCAGGGCGCGGCGCGGAGGATCTTCGCCGCCCAGTCCTCGGCGTCGGGAAAGGCGGGGGTGGCGAGCGCACCGGCAGCGTCGGCCACGAGCTCCGCGGGCGCCAGCCACTCGCCGGTGCGCGGGTTGAACCAGGTCCACGAATACTTCGCGGCCGGCGCGAAACCGGCGATCCGCGCCGGCACGGCCTTGGTCTCGAAATAGGCGAGCGCGAAATCGGCGGCGGGGTTGCGCAGGAGGAACGACCAGCCGTCGAGCCCGTCGGCGAGCGCACCGGAGGCGGCGCGCGGACTCAGCGCGGTCGGCACCGGGGCGAGCTCGCGGTAGCGCGCGCCCTCGCCGAGCACGAAGTCGCGCAGGTGCCGCATCTGCGCGCCCGACTCGTAGCGCAGCGCCTCCCAGATGAACGGCCGCCAGCCCTCGGGTTCGCCGGTGCTGGTGATGTCGTAGGCGGCGGTGCCGTGCACGTGCCCGGCCAGGCCGCCGGAGAGCACCGAGCCGTACATCTGCGCCCGGGCGAAGTAGCAGTCGCGCGCGGACCCGGCGGGCGGCGTCTCGCCGCCGGGGCGGTTGATGGCGTGGTTCCAGCCGGTGTAATAGGGCTCGAGGTTCGCGGCGGGATAGGCGGGCGCGAGGTGGAAGAGCTCCTCGAGGGAGGCGTAGATGGCGTGGTTGCGGGGGTTGTTGCCCACCGTGTGCATCGTGAGCCACGGGCAGGCCTCGCCGTGCCCGAACCGCTGGTACGTGGAGCTGTCGATCAACGCGGTGACGGGCTGGCCGAAGGGCGGCGGGCCGTAGGTGCGGAGGTGGAGCTTGAGCGCGTCGTTCCACTCGTGCTCGGTGAGCGAGTAGTCCGCCGGGATCCAGTCGAGGTGGATGCCGCTGATGATGGCGTTGTAGGCCCCGTAGCGGGCGATCAGGTACTGGACGAAGCGGGCGTAGGAGACGCCGAAGTCGAAGTAGGCCTTCCAGGACGGGCCGTGGTCGCGGCGGACGGGCTCGAGGAAGGGCGCGAAGCCCTCGTCGGCGAGGTGGCGCAGCTTGCGGTCGAGGCTGCGGAAGTAGGCGGGGTTGAGGCGGTCGAAGTCGGCGAGCCCGTCGCGGTCGGCGAGGAGGGCGAAGGGCCGCTGCCCCTGCTCGTCGTGCATGTCCTTGGCGGTGGTGGTCGCGCCGTCGTCGGTGGTGATGGCGGCGCCGGGCGCCCAGTGGCCGAACTTCTCCCAGGCGTTGCGCAGATAGACGCCGGCGGCGTCCTTGAAGGTGGCGCCGCGGTGGTCGGCAGCCCAGTTGGGGAACGCCGCGATGAAGCTGACGGAGTTGAAGCCCTGGCGTTTCCGCCACGCGACCGCCTCCTCGAAGCTGATACCGGGACCGGGCGTATAGTCGGCGGCGGCGCGGACGCCGCGGAAGGGCAGGCGCCAGGTCGAGGCCGCCAGCCAGGTGTCGCCGAGCAGGAGGAACGGCGTGCCGTCGGCGTACTGGAGCGTGTGGCCCTCGGGGCCGGAGCGGAGAAACCCGCGGCGGTTGGGATTCTCCTGTTTCTCGGCGTCGGTCCAGGCCACCGCGCGCAACGCGCCGGTTCCGCCGTTCAGGCCGGAGTCATCGGGTTGGTTGGAGGCCGCTTTCCAGCGCCATTCGCCGGGCGCGGTGGCGACGAAGCGTACCCGGAACGTGCGGTCGCCATCCCAGAAGCCGTACACCCGTTTCGCGAAGCCCGGCCCCTCGAGGTCGATCCAGCAGACAACCTCGGCGTAGGGGTTGGCGTAGTCGCGGGCGGCCTGGAGCGTGATCTCCTGGCATTCCCAGACGTGGACTTCGCCACGGTCGAGTCGGTGGGCAAAGGCGGCGAGAGCGGCAAAGCCCGTGAAAGCGAGAGCGAGGAGATGGCGGATCATGGGGAGACGGGGAAACGAGAGAAGCTGCGGGGCAAGTCCGGCCGAGAGAATGGGGAGGCCGCCCGCCGGGGGAATCCAGCGGTTGTGCACACTATTGCAGGCCGCAGCAGGAATCGCGGCAGTGGCCGCGCACCCTCCGCCTCCCCGCGGTGAGCCGCCGCAGAGCACGCCCAACTTCGCGCTCGTTCCGCCGCCGTTTCGGCGCATGGTGGCGTTCTCCGGCATGCGCCCCGAAGACACGCTCACCCTCGACGATCTCGCCCACTGGTCCGCGCCTGGCACGCACCTCGCCGTCCTGGGCCATCCGATCAAGCACTCCCTCTCGCCGCACATGCACAACGCGGCGCTGCGCGCCCTGGCGACCACCGACGCCCGGTTCGCCGCCTGGCATTACTGGAAATTCGACGTGCCGCCCGAGCGCCTCGCCGAGGCGCTGCCGCTTTTCCACGCCCGCGGCTTCGCCGGCCTCAACCTCACCGTGCCGCACAAGATCCTCGCGCTCGACCTGATCGCCGCGGTGGATCCGGCCGCACGCGACATCGGGGCCGTCAACACCCTGCGCCGCACCGCCGCCGGGTATGAGGGTTTCAATACCGACGGCTACGGCCTGGCCGCCGGCCTCGCGGAGGAACTCGACACTTCGCTCGCCGGCGCCGACGTGGTTCTCCTCGGCGCGGGCGGCGCGGCGCGCAGCGCCGCCGTCGAATGCCTCCGTCAGGAATGCCGTTCGCTCTGGATCGGCAACCGCAGCCGCGGCTCGCTCGACGCGCTCCTGCACCAGATCCGGCCGCTCGCCACCGGCGTGGCGCTGCGCGACTTCACCCTGGCCGAGCCACCGTCCGACCTGCCGGCCGGGGCAGTCTTCATCAACGCCACCGCCGCCGGTCTGCGCGCCGACGATCCCGCACCGATCGAACTCGCCGCCTGGCCGCGCCCAAGCTGCGTGTTCGACATGGTCTACAATCCGCCGCGCACGCCCCTGCTGCGCGCCGCCGAGCGCCTCGGCGTCCCGAACGCCAACGGCCTCGCGATGCTCGTCCACCAGGGCGCCCGCGCCCTCACTCTCTGGAGCGGCGTCGCCGCGCCCGCCGACCTCATGCAACTGGCCGCCCTCGCCGCCCTGAACCTCCACCCATGATCACCTTCGACGAACTGCGCCAAATCCACGCCGTCGCCCCCTGGTTCTTCCCTGCGGTCGCCTTCGTCTTCGGCGCCTGCATCGGCAGTTTCCTCAACGTCTGCATCTATCGCATACCGGCCGGGAAATCCGTCGTGCGCCCGGGCTCGCACTGCGCCTGCGGCCAGCCCATCCGCTGGTTCGACAACATCCCGATCCTCAGCTGGCTGATCCTGCGCGGCCGCGCCCGCTGCTGCGGGCGGCCGTTCAGCGTGCGCTACCCGGCCATCGAACTGCTCACCGGCCTGCTCTTCCTCGTCTGCGCGCTCGAGTTCGGCCCGGGCAAGGCGCTCTGCGCGATGCTCTTCGCCGCGATGCTCGTCACCGCCTCGTTCATCGACATCGACCACATGATCATCCCCGACCGGTTCTCCATCGGCGGCGCGGTGATCGGCGTGCTGCTCGCCCTCGCGGTCCCCTCGCTGCACGGCCACGCCATCCCCGCCCATCTCGATCCGGTGCTCGGGCACATGGTCGCGAGCATCCAGTCCGGCACCGACGCCATCCTCGGCTGTTTCGTCGGTTCGGCGCTCGTGCTCTGGATCGGCCTGCTGGCCGAGAAGGTCCTGCGCAAGGAGGCGATGGGCTTCGGCGACGTGAAACTGCTCGGCTGCATCGGCGCCTTCGTCGGCTGGCAGGGGGCGGTGTTCTCGGTGTTCGGCGGCGCCATCCTCGGCGTGTTCGCCACCCTGCTCTGGGTGCTCTTCCGTCGCCGGACTCCCGAGACAGAGGCGGCCGGAACGAAGTCCGGCACCGGGGCGTCCGCCCCAACCCCGCCCGCGGCCACCGCCGGCACGGCGAAAGAGGCCATCGCAGGCGAGGAGCCCAGCGGCGAGGAGTCGCCCGGGCTCATGGGCATGCCCGTTCCCTTCGGACCGATGCTCTCCGCCGCCGGCCTGCTCTACCTGCTCTGGCTGCACCCGTACGTGAACCGCTACTTCGCCGAGATCGCCGAGGGTCTGCGGCAGTTCGGCGGGTGAACGGCGCAGTCACGGCGCGGGCCGGGCCCGCGCCGCGCCCGTCACCGCGTCATTGCGCGGCGCCGCCGGCGAGCGAGAGCGTGAGGTCGATGCGCTCCGAAACCTTGTCGGCGTATTGGCCGGGCTGGATGCCGAAGTCGGAGCGGTTGATCGCGAACTGCGCGCGCACCACGAGCAGGTCGCCCTTGAGATCCGGCTGGTTGAGGCGCGCGCCGAGCTTGCCGGGGAGGTGCGAGATCGTGACGGGCACGGTGACCTCCTTGCTCACGCCCTTGAGGGTGAGCACCCCGGTGGCCTCGCCCTTCACGACGCCGTTGTTCGCGACCACCTGATCGAGCCGTTTCAGCTCGAACAGGATCTCGGGATGTTTCGCGGCATCGAGCCAGTTGGCGCCCTGCAGATGCTCGAGCATCGTCGGGTTGCCCACGGTGAGCGACGCCGTCGCCAGTACGATCCGGCCGGTCGTCGCCGCCGGCCTCGCGGCATCGAAGGCGACCGTGCCGGAGATTCCCGTGCCCTGGCCGGAGATCGACTCGAGCGGGGCGTCGAGGTGGAACTGGACGTTGTTCACCCCTTTCGGGTCCTTGAAGTCGAAGCTCTGCGGACCAGCCGAGAGGCTGCCGGCGAGGGCCAGGACGGAAGCGAGTGCGGTGAAACGATGGAAACGATTCATGATGAGGACGGTTGGTTGGGTAGTTTTCTGCGGAGAAGGAAGGTGGCGCCAAACAACGCCCCGCCGGCCAGCAGGCCGATCACCGGCGTCTCCACCCCCGGCACGAAGCGGTCCTGCCATTCGATGACGCTCAGGCCGGTGAACTCATCGGTGCGCTCGACCCCGACCCGGGTCTGCCACCAGCCCACGCGCGCCCCGGCCGAGACCCACCAACCGGCGGTGCCGAGGATGAGGAGCAGGGCGAAAAGGCGGAGGGCGCAGCGCATGGGATGAGGCGATGGGTGGTGTGGCGGGAGACGGCGGCACAGAACGAGCCATTACCTTGATGTCAAGAGACCCGCCAAGAATCCCTCGCCCGCCCGCCCCCGGGCCCACTGACTGAAAGAGCGAAATTCGCCAAGATTCGCTCTCGACGACGCCCGGAACGATTGGAATGCTCCCGCCTCTCCGGCTGCCGAATCCCCAACCTCTCGGCCCTTTATTCCAGCATGAAAGTTCGCTCCCTCCTTCTTGCCCTCGCCGCGACCTGCGGCGCTTTCAGTACCTCCACCGTCGCCCAAGAGATCGCCGCCAATGTCGCCGGCGAGATCGGCACCTCCTCCGCCCTGCTGCAGGCCCGTATCACACCCGAGATGCGCCGCGCCGCCGGCATCCCCGACTCCATCGAGGGCTGGGCGCGCTTCGAGGCGGCCGACAACCCCGAATTCTCCCACCCCGTCGTCACCGAGTGGATCAAGATCAGCCCCGAGAGCGACTACGTCATCAAGTACATGTTCGGTCGCAACTCCATGGAGTCGCTGCGCGGCGGCCGCGAGTACCACTGGCGCTACAAGTTCGGCCCCAACCCGGCCGAGCAGTTCCTGAAGACCAGCGCGGTCCACACCTTCCGCACCATGTCGGGCTCGCTCGCCTCCCGCGCAGTCCGCATCGCGGTCGTCCAGGGCCTCGACATCGCTGCGCCGAAGTTCTCCGCCGCGATCGACCAGCTCATCGCCGCCAAGCCCGACTACGTCGTCTTCGCCGGCAACAGCGTCGCCTACGATGCTCCGGCCTCCTCCCCCGCCACCAGCCCCGAGGCCATGCGCGCCAAGTGGCACGCCCTGCTCGCCCAGCCCAAGGTCGCCGGCCTGCTCGGCACCGTCGGCTCCTACTGGCTCAAGAACGACCGCGACTTCCGCTTCGCCGGCGCCGACTACACCGCCGGCAAGGAGCCCTCCGCCGAACTCGGCTCCGACATCTTCCGGGAGCAGGTCCCGGTCACCGACCCGCGCGATCCGGCCAGCCTCACCTTCCGCTCCGTCCAGGCCACCCGCGACCTCGCCCTCTGGATGCTCGAAGTGCGCGACTACCGCAGCCCGAACACCGCCGCCGACGGCAAGGACAAGTCCCTCTGGGGACCCTCCCAGGCCGAGTGGCTCGAGCGCAACATCGTCAGTTCCCCCTCGCCCTTCCGCCTTGTGATCCAGCCCTCGGCCATCGTCGGCCCCGACAGCGCCCCGGATTCGCACGTCACCGCGTTCCGCCGCGAGCGCCAGGCGTTCCTCGATCACGTGCGCGCCAACCAGCTCAACGAAAAGGGCCTGTTGGCCATCGTCGGCGGCAGCGCCCAGTACCACTCGGTCTCCGCCGAGGGCCTCGAGGAGATCTCCGTGGGTTCGCTCAGCACCCCGGCCGCCGTCGCCGCGGCCCCCGCCGGTGTGAAACTCGCCTACAGCCAGACCCAGCCCGCGGCCGGTTTCGCCCTCATCGAGGTCGTCCCCGGTGTGACCGCCGTCGCCGGCACCCGTGACACGCCTGCCGTCGAAGGTGTCGCCGCCAAGCTCACCGTCTCGCTCATCAACGCCGAGACCGGCGCCGTGATGCACACGGTCACCAAGACTGCGCCGATCGTGACGCGCAAGTAACCGCCACCGATCCCCTCTCCCAGCCGCGCCGGTCCCCGGCGCGGCTTTTTCGTGCCCGTGCGACACCGCCGCCACCGTCGGTCCGCCCGTGGCGGGGTGCTTCAGCCCCCGCCGAGCGACTCCGCCCGCCTCGCCCCCGTGATTCGCAGCCTCCGGCTCCGCCGCGTGCACGCTGTCGGCCCAAGCCCGCCGGCCCGGACTGAAGCACCGGGCCACGTGGCGTCCGGGATCAGCCCAGCGCGAAGAACGATCGCAGCCGCCGCAGCATGCCGTTGCGCACCTGTTCGTGCGTCGTCGCCGCGCCCTCGTTGGCCTGCTTGGCGTTCGCCATCTGGCGCTGCGCCAGCAGCTCGCTGAGCTGCTCCAACACCACGGGGTTCGAGCGCACGAACGCCCCGAAGACCGCCTTGCCGATCTCCACCGCCTCGACCTCGCCCTCCGCCACGACCGTCGCCGAGCGCGGGTCGCCGGTGAGCAACGACATCTCGCCCACGCAATCGCCCGCCCCGAGCTTGGCCACGCTGCGGGCCTGCCCGTCGCGCGTGATCCGCACGTCGACCGCGCCGCGCACGAGCACGAACAGCGAGTCGCCCGCCACCCCTTGGCTGATGATGCGCTCGTGGTTGGCGAACTGCACCACCGGGCTGGCCTGCACCAGGGCGGCGCACTGCTCCGCGGTGAGGCAGCCGAAGATCTTGTGCGCCCGCAGCATCGCCGCGGCGGCCTGGCGGACCCCGGTCCCGGGGTCGGCCGGCGCGGCCCGGTGCAGTACCATCTGCGGATAGGGGATCTCGATGCCCGCCCGTTTCACGGCATACCAGCAATGCGCACGCACATCGCTGAGCACGCGGTTCATGATCGCATGGTCCACGATGCGCACGCAGATCTCGTATTCGATCGCCGAATCGCCGAAATTCTTGAGGTACACCACGGGGGGCCGCTCGGGCAGCACGCCCGGCACCGAGGCCGCCGCCGCACGCAACACCTCGATCACCTTCGCCGGTGGCGCATCGTAGTGCAGCCCGATGATCGTGCTCACGGAGTGTTCGGGCGTGGGCCGCTGGAAGTTGTAGATCGTCTGGTTGAGCAGCGCGCCGTTATCCATCTCGATCTGCACCTCGGCGGTCGTCAGCAGCCGCGTCGAGCGCCAGGAGATCTCGACCACGCGCGCATGGATGCCGTCGATCAGCAGCCAGTCGCCCACCTTGAAAGGCTTCTCGAAATACAGCGCAAGGCCGGCGAACATGTTCTTGAGCTGGTCCTGCATGCCCAGGCCGAGCACCAGCGCCGCCACGCCCGAACCGGCAAGCAGACCCGGCACCTGCACCGCATAGACGAACTGCATCGCCGACAGCACCGCCACCACCCCCACCACCACGCCCGTCAGGTCGATCAACAACCGCGGCGCCTCCACGCGGTTGCCGTCCGGACCCAGCAGATGCGGTTGAGCAGCGTCACCAGCGGGAAAGCCGCCAGCACGAGCGTCGCCGCCGTGAGGTGCGTGAGCGCCGCGCCGCGCCAGCCCAGCGTCGCCGGCAACAGATGCGCGCCGGTCAGCAACGCCACCGCACCCGCGAAGAGGTGATACGTCCACCGGAAGCGCAGCCCGCGCAGCCGCCGCAGCAGGTGCGCCAGGGCGACGAGCGCAACAAAGACGGCGACAACCGCGAGGGCGGCGTGAAGGAGGGCTTGTTCGATCATGGGCAGGGTCGGCAACCGCCCGCACCGGCGGCGGGCTGTTCCGCATATCGCCCGGATACACCGCCGGTCGCAAGCCTGCGCTGCCGACCCGCCAGCACGCTCGCCCCGTAGGTCCGGTCTCCGACCGGACTCGCGGACTTGAGCCGTCCCCTGCGGCCCACGCCTGCCGCGACCGGTCAAGACCGGTCCTACGCGTCCCGCCCGGAGCCGACACACCCACTCCGTGGGTCCGGTCTCCGACCGGACTCCCCCGGACTGGCCCCACCGACCGGCGGGGGCTGAAGCGCCCCGCCACGTGGCCCGGCGCTTCAGCCCGGGCCGGCGGATGCGGCTCGCCGCACGATCCAGCGCATCCCCAACCCACC
>DAOOFR010000063.1:0-18179 GCA_035415285.1 Opitutaceae bacterium | reverse complement strand
TCAACGACGAGGGCGGCTGGTTCAACCGCGCCGTCAACGGCCTGTATCCGCCCGGCTCCACCTTCAAGATCGTCACCTCCTGCGCCGCCCTGCGCGCCGGCGCGATCGCGCCGGCCGAGCAGCTCACCTGCAACGGCTTCCACCAGGTCGGCACCCGCCTCTTCGCCTGCCACGACCGCCACGCCCACGGCCAGGTCGACCTCCGCAAGGCCCTCGCCCTGAGCTGCAACGTCTACTACTACCAGCTCGGCCTCGAGACCGGGGTCGACGGGCTCGCCGAGGAGGCCCGCCGCTTCCACCTCGACCGCCCCACCGGTATCGAGCTCAACGAGACTCGCCGGATGAACGTCCCCGATCCCGCCTGGAAGAAGAAGACCGGCGCGGGCGGCTGGAACCCCGGCGACACCGCCAACATGTCCATCGGCCAGGGCGCGCTCATCTTCTCGCCCCTCCAGATGGCCTGCTTCATCGCGTCGTTCGCCCGCGGCGAATCCCTCACCGTCCCCACCATCCTGCACCTGCCCGGCCGCTCGCCCTCCGGCAGGTTTCCGCGCGTGCCGCTCGGGCTCGCCGCCGCCGACTACCAGGCCGTCGTCGACGGCCTCGAGCGCGTCATCGGCATCGGCACCGGCAAGCTCGCGCGCGTCGAGGGCGTGCGCGTCGCCGGCAAGACCGGCACCGCCCAGATCCGCAAGGACGGCCAGAACCTCAATGTCGCCTGGTTCGTCTGCTTCGCCCCCGTCGAGCGCCCCGAGATCGCCATCGCCATCGCGCTCGAGGGCGGCGAGCCCGATGTCGAGTACGGCGGCGGCCGCCATGGCGCCCCTGTCGCCCGGGCGATCATGCAGGAGTATTTCGCCAAGAAGGAGCGCCGCCCCGCCGCCGGCCCCGTGTTCCGGATCTCGCCGCAACCATGACACGGCCCGGCCCCGTCAAACTGTTCGAACGAGGGCGCCCGACCAACCGCGGTTTTTTTCCGTGCAGCCCGGCCGCCGGCGGATGAGCATTAGCCTTTCATCATGAACATCCACGAGTTTCAGGCAAAGGCGCTCTTCGAGCGATTCGGCATTGCGGTGCCGCGGGGAGTGCCGGCGAAATCGGTTACCGAATTCGCCTCTGCCGTTCAGACACTGGGGGATGGACCGTGCGTCGTTAAGGCGCAGATCCACGCCGGTGGACGCGGCAAGGGCTCCTTCATCGACGGCTACAAGGGCGGCGTCAAGCTGACCAAGTCCCCCGCCGAGGCGATCGAGGTCGCCCGTCACATGCTAGGAAATACACTGGTGACCGTCCAGACCGGGCCCGTCGGCCGCAAGGTCAACACCATCTATTTCACCGAGGCCGTCGCCATCAAGAAGGAGTACTACCTCGCCATCCTCCTCGACCGCGGCTCATCCCGCCCCGTCATCATCGCCTCCACCGAGGGCGGCGTGGAGATCGAGAAGGTCGCCCACGAGACCCCCGAGAAGATCACCAAGGTCTTCGTCGATCCCGCCGTCGGTCTCCAGAGTTTCCAGACACGCCAGGTCGCCTTCGGCCTCGGCTTCCGCGGCGACGAGTTCAAGTCCGCCTGCAAGCTCATCGAGGCCCTCTACCGCTGCTGGTGGGAGCTCGACTGCTCCATGGTCGAGATCAACCCCCTCATCACCACCGGCGACGGCCGCGTCCTCGCCCTCGACGCCAAGGTCTCCTTCGACGACAACGCCCTCTTCCGCCACCCCGAGGTCGTCGCCCTGCGCGACCTCAACGAGGAGGACCCCAAGGAGGTCGAGGCCTCCAAGTACAACCTCTCCTACATCGCGCTCGACGGTAACATCGCCTGCCTGGTCAACGGCGCCGGCCTCGCCATGAGCACGATGGACATCATCAAGCACTACGGCGGCAACCCGGCCAACTTCCTCGATGTCGGCGGCAGCGCCTCCAAGGACCAGGTCGCCGCGGCCTTCAAGATCATCCTCTCCGACAAGAACGTGAAGGGGATCCTCGTGAACATCTTCGGCGGCATCATGGACTGCAACGTCATCGCCACCGGCATCGTCGCCGCCGCCAAGGAAACCGCGTTGAGCATGCCTCTCGTCGTCCGTCTCGAGGGCAACAACGCCGCCGCCGGCAAACAGACCCTCGCCGACTCCGGTCTCCAGCTCACCACCGCCACCTCGATGGCCGACGCCGCCGAGAAGATCGTCAAGCTCGTCTCCTGACGGGGGAAACCAAACGCGAAACCAGAAACCAAAAACGCGAAACACCTTTCTCCCATGTCCATTCTCATCACTCCCGAAACCCGAGTCCTCGTCCAAGGCATCACCGGCGAGTTCGGCGGGCGCCACGCCAAGCTCTCCCTCGACTACGGCACCCAGATCGTCGCCGGCGTCACCCCGGGCAAGGGCGGCCAGTTCTTCGAACACGGCTCCATCAAGGTCCCGATCTTCAACACCGTCGCCGAGGCCGCCAAGGCCACCGGCGCCACCGTCTCCGCCATCTTCGTCCCGCCGCCGTTCGCCGCCGACGCCATCCTCGAATGCGTCGACGCCGGCCTCGACCTCGCCGTCGCCATCACCGAGGGCATTCCGATCCGCGACATGGTCCGCGTGAAGCGCGCCATGGCCGGCTCCAAGACCCGCCTCGTCGGCCCCAACTGCCCCGGCCTCGTTTGCCCCGGCTCCGGCGAGGACAGCCACGGCGGCTGCCGCATCGGCATCGCCCCCGGCTACATCAACAAGAAGGGCCACGTCGGCGTCGTCTCCCGCTCCGGCACCCTCACCTACGAGGCCGTCTACCAGCTCACCGTCAAGGGTATCGGCCAGTCCACCACCGTCGGCATCGGCGGCGACCCCGTCAACGGCACCTCCCACCTCGACGTCATCAAGATGTTCGCCGCCGACCCCGACACCTGGGGCTTCATCCTGATCGGCGAGATCGGCGGCAACGCCGAGGCCGAGGCCGCCCGCTGGATCAAGGCCAACTGCAAGAAGCCGGTCGCCGGCTTCATCGCCGGCGCCACCGCTCCCGCCGGTCGCCGCATGGGCCACGCCGGCGCGATCGTCGGCGGAGCCGAGGACACCGCCGCCGCCAAGATCAAGGTCTTCCAGGAATGCGGTATCGAGGTCGCCGCGACCCCGTCCGACATGGCCGACGCCCTCATCCGCGCCGCCCAGAAGCTGGGCGTGAAGCTCGCCTGAACGTTTCTTCCGAGTCGCGGCGTTCGTGCGAACGCCGTTCCCTCTCCCCCAAGGCCGGGCCTCGCGCCCGGCCTTTTCTTTTCCGCCCGATCTCCGCCGGCCATTTGACGCGGCACCGTTCTGCGGCAACTGAAAGCCGAGGCAACCAGGAGGCGGCGATGCAACTGACCAACGTCAGGATTGAGAAGCCGGATGAGACCAACTTCATCCTCGGGCAGACGCACTTCATCAAATCCGTGGAGGATATCCACGAGGCGCTCGTGGGGGCGGTGCCCGGCATCAAGTTCGGCTTGGCCTTCTGCGAGGCCTCGGGGCAGTGCCTGATCCGCCGCTCCGGCACCGATCCTGCGCTGACCGAACTGGCCGTGCGCAACGCCCAGGCCATCGGCGCCGGCCACTCCTTCATCGTCTTCCTCGGCGCAGGCTTCTTCCCCGTCAACGTCCTCAACGCCCTCAAGGCCGTGCCCGAGGTCTGCCGCCTCTTCTGCGCCACCGCCAACCCCACCGAGGTGATCGTCGCCGCCACCGACCTCGGCCGCGGCATCCTCGGCGTGATCGACGGCGCCTCGCCGTTGGGCGTCGAGACCGAGGCCGACATCGCCTGCCGCAAAGACTTCCTCCGCAAGATCGGCTACAAGCTGCAGCGATACACCGGACACACCCGAGCACCTCTCCTCATCGGTTCCCGTCTGCTCATCCTGCGCTTGCCCCTTCTTCTCCCGCCCCGCCCCCCCCAGCGGCCAAGTCCATCCTCGCCATGAAACTCACCAGCCCCGCCTTTGCCGAAGGCCGACCGATCGAGTCCAAGTTCACCTGCGACAGCGCCAACGTCTCTCCCGCGCTCACATGGAGCGACGCCCCCGCCGGCACGCACAGCTTCGCCCTGATCTGCGACGATCCCGACGCCCCGGCCGGCGACTGGGTGCACTGGGTGATCTACGGCATCCCCGCTGCCGCCGCCGGCCTGCCCGAGCACGTCGCCACCGTCGAGCGGCTGCCCAATGGCGCCCGGCAGAGCATGAACGATTTCGGCCGACTCGGCTACGGCGGCCCCTGCCCGCCGCCCGGCAAACCGCACCGCTACTTCTTCCGGCTCTACGCTCTCGATGTCGCCACTCTGCCGCTCCGTCCGCATCCACGAAAAGGCGACCTGGTTCAGGCGATGCAGGGGCACATCCTCGCCGAGGCCCGTTTGATCGGCACCTACCAGCGCAGCCACTGATCCGACAGCGGCGACACCCTTCCGAAAAACCCGTTGCCCCATCCCGCCCTGTTTCTAGCCTCGGCGGATGGCAGATCGTACCGCCCCGGCTTCCTGCTCCTGCACTCCCCCGCACTCCTCGCTCGCCTCGGTCGACTCCTTCCCGCGTCGCCACCTCGGAGCCACCGGCGACGATCTCGCCGCCCTCCTCGCTCCGCTCGGCCAACCTTCGCTCGACGCGTTGATCGACGCCGCGGTGCCGGCCGCGATCCGCCTGAACAAGCCGTTCGACCTGCCCGAGGCCGCCACCGAGAGCGAAATGCTCGCCGAGCTCCGCGGCATCGCGGCGAAGAACCAAGTGTTCCGGTCGTTCATCGGCTGCGGTTACTACGACTGCCTCACGCCGCCGGTCATCCAGCGCAACATCCTCGAAAACCCCGGCTGGTACACCGCCTACACGCCCTACCAGGCCGAGATCTCGCAGGGCCGCCTCGAGGGCATGCTCAACTTCCAGACGATGGTCTGCGACCTCACCGCCCTCGAGATCGCCAACGCCTCCATGCTCGACGAGGGCACCGCCGCCGCCGAAGCCATGCAGATGGCGTACTCCGCCAAGGGCTCGCCCGAGCGCCGCACGCTCTTCGTCGCCGCCGACTGCCACCCGCAGACCATCGCCGTCGTCGCCACGCGCGCCAAGGCGCTCGGCTACGCCATCGAGACCGGCGCCGCCGCGTCCTTCACCCCGGGCCCGACACACTTCGCCGCGCTCCTCCAGTATCCGGGCACCGAGGGCGATATCCGCGACTACGCCCCGCTGGCGGAGAAACTCCACGCCGCCGGCGCGCTCGCCATCGTCGCCACCGATCTGCTCGCGCTCACGCTCCTGCGCGCCCCGGGCGAGTTCGGCGCCGACATCGCCGTCGGCAGCGCGCAACGTTTCGGCGTGCCGCTCGGCTACGGTGGCCCCAGCGCCGGCTTCCTCGCCACGCGCGATGCCTTCAAGCGCCTCATGCCCGGCCGCCTCGTCGGCGTCTCGAAGGACGCCCAAGGCCAGCCCGCCCTCCGCCTCGCGCTCGGCACGCGCGAGCAGCACATCCGCCGCGAGAAGGCCACGAGCAACATCTGCACCGCGCAGGTCCTGCTCGCCGTGATGGCCTCGATGTACGCCGTCTACCACGGCCCCGCCGGCCTGAAGGAGATCGCCTGCCGCGTGCGCCGCATGACGCGCACCCTCGCTGCCGGTCTCGCGCAACTCGGCTACACCTTCAACGCCGCGCCGGTCTTCGACACGCTCACCGTCGCGCTCGGCGGCGTCTCCACCACACGGATCTACGACCTCGCCCACGCCAACCGCGTCAACCTCCGCCCGCACAGTGCGCACTCGGTCGGCGTCTCGCTCGACGAGGCCACCACCGAGAGCGATCTCGCGATGCTGCTGCACATCTTCGCCGAGGCCGCCGGCAAGCCCGCCCCGGCGCCCGCGTCGCTCGGCCTCGCCACCTGCGATCTGCCCGCGTCGCTCACGCGCTCCTTGGCCTACCTCCAGCACCCGGTCTTCAACCGGTACCACACCGAACACGAGATGCTGCGGTATATCCGCCGGCTGGAGGCGAAGGATCTCTCGCTCTGCCACTCGATGATCTCGCTGGGCTCGTGCACGATGAAGCTCAACGCCACGGCCGAGATGCTGCCGATCACCTGGCCGGAGTTCGCGCGGATGCATCCGTTCGCACCCGCCGAGCAGGCCGCCGGCTACCGCCGCATCTTCTCCGACCTCGAACGCTGGCTCGCCGAGATCACCGGCTTCGCCGCCGTCTCCCTCCAGCCCAACGCCGGTTCCGCCGGCGAGTACACGGGCCTGCTCGTCATCCGCGCCTGGCACGAGGCGCGCGGCCAGGGCCACCGCAACCTCTGCCTCATCCCCGTCTCCGCTCACGGCACCAACCCCGCCAGCGCCGTCATGGCCGGTTTCAAGGTCGTGCCCGTCGCCTGCGACGCGCAGGGCAACATCGACCTCGCCGACCTCCGCGCCAAGGCCGCGTTGCACGCCGAACATCTCGCCGCCGTCATGGTCACGTACCCGTCGACCCACGGCGTGTTCGAGGCCGGTATCCGCGAGCTCTGCGAGATCGTCCACAGCCACGGCGGCCAGGTCTACATGGACGGCGCCAACATGAACGCCCAGGTCGGCCTCACCTCGCCGGGCTTCATCGGGGCCGACGTCTGCCACCTCAACCTCCACAAGACCTTCGCCATCCCGCACGGCGGCGGCGGACCGGGCGTGGGCCCGATCGGCGTCGCCAAACATCTGGCACCATTCCTGCCCTCGCACCCCGTGGTCTCGCCGGTCTGCGGTTGCAAGGCCGCCACCGCCATCGGCCCCGTCGCCTCGGCGCCGTGGGGCAGCGCCAACGTCACCCTCATCTCCTGGGCCTACATCCGCCTGATGGGCGCCGACGGGCTCACCGCCGCGACGAAGCTCGCCATCCTCAACGCCAACTACATCGCCAGGCGGCTCGAGGGCGCGTTCCCCATCGTCTACCGCGGCGCCGCCGGCCTCGTCGCGCACGAGTGCATCGTCGATTTCCGCGGCTGGAAACAGCGCACCGGCATCGAGGTCGAGGACGTCGCCAAGCGCCTCATGGACTACGGCTACCACTCGCCCACGATGTCGTGGCCGGTCGCTGGCACGCTCATGGTCGAGCCGACCGAGAGCGAGTCGCAGGCCGAGCTCGACCGTTTCTGCGATGCCATGCTCTCGATCCACGAGGAGATGCTCGCCGTCGAGCGTGGCCAGGCCGACCGGACCAACAACGTCCTCAAGCACGCGCCGCACACCGCGCAGGTCGTCTGTGCCGACAAGTGGGACCGCCCCTACTCGCGCGAGCTCGCGGCGTTCCCGAGCGAAGCGACGCGCGGCTCCAAGTTCTGGCCCTCCGTGAGCCGCATCGACAACACCTACGGCGACCGCAATCTCGTCTGCACCTGCGCCGGCATGGGCACCCACACCAGCGCCTGAACAGGCGCCTTCCTGTCACCCCTCGGCCTACCCCACCACGGGCACCCACCTACCCAGGTGTGGCCGCACTGCCGTGGGGCAGCGCCAACGTCACCCTCATCGCCCACCCACCTACCCAGGCGTGGCCGCACTGCTTGCGCTCGCGGGCGGCCCCCATCGGCCCCACGCCCCAAGCGCCCCCACCGCCCAGCCGCTCCCTCTCCCCTCCCCGCCAAATAACTCCACGACCGTGAACTTATTTGGCGGATTTTTTCTGTTGTTAACCAATCACTTGCGACTCATCCACTCCAAATACTTTCACGGCCGTGAGAGTATTTGGGGCAGGCAGGGGTGGCCGCGATGAGGCGATGCCGCGTGGGCGGTCGGGGGAAGAGAACCGAAGTACAGTCGGCGCGGCGCACACACGGGCAGCGAAAGGAGGCCTCCCGGGCGAGGCCGGAAAACTTCACGCTTCCCACCTCGCACTCTTCCGCCAACTCTGCCGCTACCTTCCCGGCCACCGCCATGCTTCCCTACAAGATCAGCGTCCTTGTCTTCGTCGAAAACCGCGCCGGCGAACTCCTGCTCATCGAACGCACCAAGGCGCCCAACGCCGGCCGCTGGAGCCCCATCGGCGGCAAGCTCGAGATGCACCTCGGTGAGTCGCCCTTCGAGTGCGCGGCGCGCGAGGTCGGCGAGGAGATCGGGCTCCAGATCGTCGCCGAGCGCGACCTCCACCTCTTCTCAATGATCGCCGAGAAAGCGTACGAAGGATCCAGCCACTGGCTCATGTTCCTCTTCCGCTGCCGCGTGCCGATCGACGCCCTTCCGCCGCACATCTCCGAGGGCCGCTTCGGTTTCTTCTCGCGCGCCGCCCTCGAGAAGCTGCCGATTCCCGAAACCGACCGTCAGGCGCTCTGGCCGATCTGGGATCGCCACCGCGACGGTTTCGTCGCGCTCCGCGCCGACTGCCATCCGTCGCAGAAACTCGATGTCGTGATCGAGCAGGTGCTGCCTGGCCCCTCCGCGGGCGTTGCGGCGTAGAGTGCGAGCGCGCCGCCGCGCGCTCACCACTCAGTGTCGCGTCTGTTCGGCGACTGCCACGATCTCGGCGAGCGCCTCCGGGCTGGCGCAGCAATACTGCAACGGCTTCATCTTGAGATCGAACTGCTGCAGGGGGAACGGCTCGGGGCCGAAGAAGTGCATCGGCGCGCCGGTCTCGCGCGCGATCGCAGCCGCGGCGGCGATATCCCAGACCTTCACCGTGAAATCCATGCAGGCGTCGATCATGCCCAGCGCGGCGTAGGTGAGATGGAGCGCCCCGCTGCCGAAGCCGCGCAGCTTGTACCGGGTGAGGATCGCCGTCGCCAGCGGCAGGTAGCGCGGATCGACCGGCGAGTGGGTGGCGATGATCCGTTCGTGGCGGCCGCTGCGGCCGAACTGCGGCTGCAACCGCTCGTCGCCCTCCCACACGCCCTGTCCCGGCCCGCCGTGGAAGAGCCCGCGCCGCCCCAGGTCGTAGAGAAAGCCGTACACCGGCTCGCCGTCGCGCAGCAGGCCGAGCGAGATCGCCGTCACCGGGATGCCGAGCGCGTAGTTGTTGGTGCCGTCGATCGGGTCGAGCACCCATGACCACTCGCCGCGGCGCGGAAACGGGTTCTCGCCCACCGCGAGTTCCTCGCTGAACAGATCGTCGCCCGGGAACTGCGCGCGCAGCGCGTCGAAGATCGCCGTCGAGATCGCCAGATCGGCGTCGGTCACCCGCGAGCCATCGTGTTTCCAGTGGCTGGCGGCGCGACCGAACTGGGCGTGGTAGAACGCGGCTTGGGCCATCACGGCCTGGCGGCCGGCGGCGATGCGGGTGGTGAGTTCGGATGGATTGGAGGCGGCCACAGGCCGAGCAAGGCGCACCCGCCCAGCGCTGGAAACTCAAAAGAAAGCGGCACGGCCGCGCCGGGCCCGCACCACCCGAATTCCTCAGTAGTCGTACAAGTGCGGGTCGCGCGTCGGCGCGCCGCGGAGGCCACCACCGCCCCCCCCCATCCCGCCCATCGCATCGTCGCCGCCCTCACCCCCCTCGGGAAACGCGTCGCCCATCTGCTCCTCGAGGGTGTCGGGGTCGGTGCCCTCCTCGAGTTTGCGGACAACCTCCTCCATCTGCTCGTCGAGCTTCTCGCCGGTCAACTCCGACATCTTGCGCATCATCCGGCCCATCGCGCGCGGGTCGTTCTCGTCCACCCCGTCCATCTCGCGCTCCATCTCGGAAAACGCCGCCTCCAAGCGCGGATCGTCCGCCGCCCCACCCTCCTCGCCGCCGGTGCCGCCGTCCTCGCCGCCGGACGCAGCCTCCTTCGGCTCCGCGGCTTTGCCGGAGATGGCGAAGGTCGACATCATCCGTTCCATCCGGAAGGCCGGATTGTCGGGGCATTTTGGAGTCGTCTGCCCCTGCGCCAAGGTCTTCGCGAAGAACTGGTAGATGCGGTTGTTGTCGGGGCAGTAGTACTCGTAGATCGGCATGCCTCGCTCTCTACCCCTGCGGCCCGTCCGGACAAGCCGCAAGTCGCCGAGGAGGGCACGCCGGCCGGGAACCGTCGCCGGATCGGGCTCAGGAAACCTCGGGCGCGGCCAACGGCAGTTCGATCAGGATCGAGGTGCCGGTGCCGGGCTGGCTCTGGATGAGCGCCCTGCCCCCGTGCAGCTCCGCCAGCTTCACGGCGATCGCCAAGCCCATTCCCGTCGCCCGCTGTTCCTGGAACATGCGCTCGAACTGGTCGGTTGCCCGCAGCCCGGCGACGATCGAGTCGTCGATCCCACAGCCTTCGTCCGAGATCGATAGCCAGACCATGTCGCCGGTGAGCCGCGCGCGCACCTCCACCGGCCTCCCCGGGTCCGAGAACTTGAAGGCGTTGTCGATCAGCTCCTCACTGAGCTTGGCGAGGTTCTGATCCGAGATGCCGACCTCGACCGGGACCAGTTCGAGCACCAGATCGGCACGCCGCCCGTGCCGCTCCGCCAGGCGCTCGGCCGTCTCGGCCACCACCTTGCGCAGCTGGCAGGGCGCGGTATAGCGGAAAGCCGCGAGGCGATCCGGCTCCGCCGCAGCCAGTTCCAGCTGCGAGTAGATGAGGAAATTGCGGATCAGCCGGTGCAACCGCTCGCCGGAGCGCTGGATGTCGCGCCCGATCTCGGCCGCCTCCGCCGGGCGCATCGCCGCCGCATCGTCGCGCAGGAGATCGGCCAGGCTGATGATGCCCGAGAGCGGGTTGAGCAGCTCCTGCGGCAACATCATGCTGATGTGGCTGCGCAGGGTCTTGGCCCGCTCCTCCGCCTCGCGCCGCAGCGCCTCGGCCTTGCGCAACCGCGCCGCGATCAGCGCCAGCACCTCCTCCAGATCGAAGGGCTTCGGCACGTAGTCGTCCGCCCCCAACCGCATGCCTTCGCGCATACCGTCCAGATCGGCGAGCCCGGTGACGAGCACCACGGGGATGTTCTGGGTCGCGGGCTCGGCACGCAGCGCCTTGAGCACGTCGTAGCCCGACAGGTCGAGCAGCCCCACGTCGCACAGGACCAGATCCGGCTTCTCCTCCCGCGCGAGCGCGATGCCCGACGCCCCGCTGCCTGTATCCACCACCTCGTAGCCGGCCCGCATCAACGCCTTGGCGAGAAGCTGGCGCATCTCGGCTTCATCGTCGATGACGAGGATTTTGGGCATCGGGGGGAGGAGGAGCGCAGGTGGCCGGCGCGGAGGTTCGCCGGAAGGTACGCAGGCAGGACGCTGGGCGGAAACAAAATTCCCGTGAAAAACGGTCTCAACACCGGTGGTCCCACCCGGTCCCGCCCTGTGTCGTGACCTTGCCTGGTCCGCCCATCCGCAGCCGCCTGGGCCCGCCTCCATGGTGAAACCGGAGACCCGCTTGCCAATCACATCGTCGCGGCCGCGAGGCGCCACGACCACACCCGACGCCCCCCAGCCAGACCGCTCAGCAGGCACGGCGGAGCCGGCGGTGAGGAGCCGCACCGGCCGCTGCCCGAATCCGCTCCCCGGTTGCGAGAACCGCTCCCGGGCCCTATCGTTCGGGCATGAAGACGATCCTTACCCCGGTCGATTTTTCCGGTGTCACCCCGCGGGTGGTCGAGCAGGCCGGTGAGCTCGCCCAGGCCCTCGGCGCCACCGTCGAACTCTTCCACGCGGTGGCGCCGCCGGTGAACGTCGTCACCTACGACATGCCCGTCGAGTCCTTCGCCCAGGAGATCGAGTTCGCCCAGGGGCAGGCGCTGCGCAAGCTCGGCGAACTCGCCCGGTTGCTCGAGGCGAAGGGGATCTCCTGCACGACCAAACTCACGCAGGGGCACGCCGTCACCGTGATCCTGGAGGAGGCGCGCAACCTCCCCGCCGCGTTCATCGTGATGGGCTCCCACGGCCACGGCGCGCTCTATGAGCTGCTCGCCGGCAGCACGACCCACGGCATCCTGCATCGCGCGACCTGCCCGGTCGTGATCCTGCCCTCGCCCCGGCCGGGTCGTTGACCCGCCGGAGCCGGAGGCACGCCCCCCGCCCGCGGGCGGCTCAGGGGGACGGTTCAATCCGCAGACGCGCGAAGCGCCACGCCGCCACCGGCGGAGTGGCCTCACGCATACGCACCGACCGCGTGCCGTCGGGGTTCGCGGACAGCACCTCGAGCACGTGGTCGACCACGTTCCAAGTCGCGAGATCGGCCGAGACTTCCATCACGTACCGGATTCCCTGCGCCCCGGTGTTCTGGGTGAAGACGAGCGCCACGGCCGGCGAGCCGCCGGTCTGATCCAGCACCGCGACCGGGAGGCGCGAACTCGCGCTCTCCAACGGAGCCACGCCGAGGGCATACTTCAGGAGGTTCGCGACGCCGTCGCCCGCCGGAGTATCCAAAGGTCCGCGTTGCGCCGGCGCCACCCCGCCCTGGCTGGTCCAGTCGGCGAGCGTCATCGTCCCGCCCGTGACCTTCACCAGTGCGGTGCGGCTGTCGGCTTGCCCACCGTCGTTGGCGACGCGCACCCAGTAGCGGCTCCAAGCAGTCAGCGCGGGCGTGGTGTAGCTCGCCCCAGTCGCACCTGCGACCGGTTGGGAGGCATCGCCGGTCTCGCCGCGATACCACTGGAAGCTCAGCGGCGTCGCCCCGCCGGTTGCCACGGTCAACGACGCCACGCCGCCGAGGGCAGTGGTGGCATCGGCCGGCTGGGTGGTGATCGAGGGGGCCTCGACCGCCGCAATCTGGAACTCGTACCACACCGTGGCGCCGTTCTGCCCGAGCGAGAGCTGCGCCTTGCCGCCGGAGTTGCCCACCGCCACGGCCGTCGTGCGCTGGCCACGCGCATCGAGCGCCCATGCGCTCACCCGCGCCGGGGAAACCGGCAGGGTGACCGTGGCCGGGATCACTTCGATCAACGTCGGGGCGGCACCCCAGTTGGCGCCCACGGAAGTCCGCGTCGAATCCTTCCAGGCCATGCCGGTGTTCGCGAGATCGCCGGTGGTGACGACCACTCCCCGCGCGCCCGCGCCACCGCCAATGGCGCCACCGTCCAGCACGGTGAGCCCGATCGTGCACCAGTCCTGTCGCGTGGCGCCGGGCGCGATGGTCACGCCGCCAAGATCCCAGGTGCGGCTGCCGACATGGCCCACGACCGCCTTGGTGCGTGCCGTGTCGACCGTCACCACTCCCTGCGCCGGGAGCGAGTTGTCCCAGCGGAGCTCCCCGGTATCCGAAACCTTGACGGAGCCGGTCGGCGCCGCGGGCGGGGCCGCCAGCCCCGTGGCATCGGCACCGATGTCGAGCGAAAGCCGGCTGACCAAGGCCAGCGAGCCCGGCACCCCGAGGTGGGCGCCATCGCCCACGGACCAGGCACGCCCCTGCTCGGCCGCGATGGCGACGCCCGCCTCGGGCGTGAGCGCCATCGTGTACTCGTTGAGCGCCGGCGCCACATCGCCGCGGCGGAACAGCGCCGCCGCGAGGAGGTTGTTCGCCATCTTCCCGGGATGCCCGCCGTGGTCGAAGAAACCGCTCACGTATTCGGAAGCCCCGGTCCGGTAGTCGAACATCCAGAGGCTGTCCCAGTCCTGGAGCGCCCCGTAGGCCGCCGCGAGCAGCGGCCCTTCCGAGCCGTAGGTGTTCGGCGAGGGATGCTGGTACTCGGTCACATTGTGCGGCCGCCCTTTCACCCGCTGGTTGGCGATCTCGCCCACGAGGCCGCCCAGGACGTCGTCGACCATGGAGCGATTCTGCACGGTCCACTGCACCGGGTCCCAGTCGAGCCCGGCCGGCCAGACCGGGTGTTGCCAGTAGGTATGGGAGTCCATCGCATCGAGGCCCGCCTGCGCGTTGAGCGGGCTGTTCGCCGCGATCGAGCCCCACACGATGCCCTCGAAGCCGAGCGTCTCCTTAACGTGGCGACGCATCGCCGTCCAGTAGTCGACCTCGAGCGCGAGCAGGAACCGCGTCCAGTCCCGCCGTGCGGCCGCCGTCGTCGCCGTGCCGGAGGCGGCCACCGCGGGCACGGTGCGGGCCTCCAGCGAAGTCCCCGGAGGCAGCCCGCCGAGCGTGCCGCCGGGCTGGAGTTTCACATCGGCCAGCCACACGGTGCAGAGCCGGTTGCCGAAACCGTTGAAGTTGAGCCGCACGTTGCTGTCCGCCTCCGCCGCCTGCACCACGAAGGTGTAACGCTGCCAACTGGTGCCCAGGGTGGGCATCACGCTGCCGCCGATGGCGCCGTAGTCGCCGTAGGCGCGGGCGAGGCCCGCCCGGAGCGGCACCGCGGTGCCGGCCTTGGCCCAGAAGCTCACCGTGTACACGCCGCCGGCGGCGAGCGCCAGCGAGCCCTGGTTGAACTGCACATGCCAGTCGGCCGAGCCGGCGCTGGTCACGTTGATGCGCAGCGCCGGTTGCCCCGAGAAATCGGTCGTGGTCGTGACGGTGGCCGCGGCGGTATCATGTCGCTCCGTGGTCCACCCGGTCTGCCCCGAGGCGAAATTGCCGTTGCGCAGCAGACTCTCCTGCAACGGTTGGTCGATCGCTCCCCAGGCGGCGAGCAGGGCGGCGGTGTCGGCGTACCGGCCCGCCAGCCACGTGTTCCAGCGCGAGGCCAATTGGGCACGGTAGACGGCCGGCATCGTGTCGAGCACCCCCTCGTACCACTTCTGCAACAGGCCGTTCTCGTTGAGGATCTCGACAAAAGCCACCGCCGGATCCCGCGCCAGCGTCTGCCCGGCCCGGTACGGATTGGGCGCGGAGAGCAGCTTGGTGGCGTATTCCTGCTGCAACGCCAGTGCGGTGTCGTTGAAGAAACCGAGGATATGCTGATCCTTCCACCCCAGCTGCGCGATCTCGGCGCCGAGGCCGTCGGCGGCCACGAAGCCGCGCGAGACCAGCAGGTTGATGTTCGCGTAGATGCCCCGCGCCGCGAGCTGCGCCATGAAGTAGTGCAGGCGGTCGAGGCGCTCGGCCGAGAGGTTGCGCGAGGTGCCGCCGGCGTAGTCGATGAGCACCTCGTTCGGCGCCCAGTTCGCATCCATATGGTGGAAACGCACGGCGTTGAAACCGAAGCGCGCCAGCCGCGCGGCATGGGCCTCCGCCTGCGCATGGGTCGGGAACGCGGCGACGTCCGAGACGTTCACCCCGAGGAAACGGATGCGCGCGCCGCCCACCTGATACCGGCCGTCGGCCGACACGGTGACGCGTCCGGCCGCGCCGGCCGGCTGCGGTTGCCAGCCCTGGAGGTTGGTGATGCCCGGGGACGCATCGTCCCAGGGCATGCGAAACGGCTGCAAATCGGCGGCCGCCACTGCGGCGCCGACCAGCACTATCGCCGATAGTGCCGACGTGAGGATTCGGGGGGGCATGCCGGAACGGTAGAAGAACGCCGGTCGAGGCAAAGCTTGTTCCACGTGGACCGGAAAAATTCCTTTCAACGGAATGCATCTGCCCAGACCGAAGGCTACGCCGTGGGGCGACAGAATCACATCGCCGCACCGCCCGAGGTCCCTGGACCCCACTCGCTCACTCCGTCCCCCACGCCCGGCGCATCCCGATCGTGGCGAGCGCGAGACTGAGCAACGAGCTCACCGGCATCGCCACCGCCGCCACGAGCGGGTTCACCAGCCCGGCCAGCGCCAGCGACACGATGACGCCGTTGTAGCACACGGCGAAGACGAACACCCGGCGGATCGCCCGTCTCCGAAGTTCCGCCACGCCGAACAGCCGCCGGATTCCCCGCAGGCCTCGCCCGAGGTAGTAGAAGTCGCATTTTCGCTCGAGCATACCCCGATGGATCACCGGCGTGCCACGTGCGAACGCGGCATCGAAGGCCAGGCTGTCGTTGGCCCCGTCGCCGAGCATGAGCGTGTCCCGCGCGTCGCGGGCGACCACCCAGTCGCGTTTCTGTTCCGGGGTGAGCCCGCCGAGCGCCCGCACCGCCGGCACGCCCAGCGCCGCGGCGAAGGCGGCAACCTTCTCCGGCCGGTCGCCACTGAGGATGAAGACGTCGCGCCCCTCGCGTTGCAGCGCCGCGATCTCCGCGCGCGCATCGCTGCGCGCCGACTCGACGAAGTGCAACCGCGCCAAGACCCGACCGTCGTGGGCGAAGCAGGCGTCGGCGGAGTGCGGATCGCGGATCGCGAAACTCGGATTGCCAAACCCTTCGCGGCCGAGGGACCACACGCCATCCGCCGCGCGCACACGCACCCCCTGCCCGACCACTTCTTCGACGCAGGGCGGCTCCGGGTCCGAAATTCCGAGTTCCCCGTTTCCGGTGTCCGGTTTCCGGTCGCCGGTGTCCGGTTCCCGGCTCCCGGATCCTGCCAACGGTCCACCGGTCACTGACCACCGCCCACCGTTTACTGTCCACCGCCCACCGCCCTCCCAGGCCAGCGCCTCCTGCACCGCCCGCGCCGTCGGGTGCGGGTTGTCCTCGACCAGTTGCCAGAGCCGCCGGCGCGCGATCGGCTCCAGTGCGGCGAGCGCCGCGGGATTCGCCAGCACCGGGGTTTCGAGGGTGAGCGTGCCCGTCTTGTCGAAAAGCACCTGTTTCACGCGGCGCAGCCGCACGAACAGCGACAGCTCGCGCACGAACACGCCGTGCCGCCGCATCGCGGCCACCGCGAGCTCCTCGACCAGCGGAAACGCCACCCCGATGCCGCACGGGCACGAGGCGACGAGCACCGCGATCGTCACGTGCAGCGCCTTGAGCCCGTCGCCGGCCCACCACCACCAGCCCGCGCCACCGAGCCCGGCCAAGACGAGGATCGCCCCGAGGTACCACCGGACGATCCGTTCGGCCAGCTCGTGCCGGAAACCCTCGGCCCCGCTCGTCGCCAGCAACCGCGCCAGCGCCGAAGCCGCCCAATCCTCGAGCGCCTCGAGCCGCAGCTCGCGCAGGCTCGCGCTCGTCGCGCCCGCCGGGATCGTCTGGCCCGCCGCGACCTCGCGCGCCTCGGGCTCGCCGTTGATCCACTCCGTGGTGACAGTGGCGGCGCCGTCGAGCAGCCGCGCCGCCACCGGCACGACCTGCCCGGCGCGCAGCCGGAAGATGGCGCCGCGCTTCAGCGTCGAGACCGGGGACCGGCGCAGCGCGCCCGCGGGGGCCGGCCGCCCGGCCCCGACCCCGTTTTGACCACGGATCTCACCGCTATCGACGGCTGCGGAGTTCCGGAATCCGTGCCCATCCGTGGGATCCGTGGTCTCTCCGGTGTCCACGCGCCGATCGCCGATCTCCACCACCACCTCCGCCGGCTCGCGGGTGAGCGAGAGCAGCTGCAGGCGGTTGCGCTCGATCGCGGTCTCCTGCGTCCAACGGCCCAGCAGCATCAGGAAACTGAACACCGCGACGAAATCGAAGTACACCAGATGCTCGTGCCCGCCGAGCCAGCCGAAGAGCGAGCCCGCGTAGCCGATGAGCAGCCCGAGCGTGATCGGCACGTCGAGGTTGACGAGGCCGTGGCGCAGCGCCGCCAGCGCGCGTTGCGCGAAATACCCCCCGCCGGTCAGCAGCCCCGCGGTGGCGAACGCCGCCTGCAACGCCTCGAAGACCGGCCGGAACTCCGACGTGCGCTCCAGCCCGAGATAGGCCGGCAGGGCGAAGATCATCGTGTTCATCGCGAACGCCGCCGCCAAGCCCAGCCGCAGGCGCAGCCCTTGCGCCGCCTCCGCGCCCGGTTTCTCCCCGGCCGGGCCCACGACATACCCGAACGCCTGCAGTTCGCGCGCGAATCCCACCGCATCGAACCGGCCCGGCTCCCAGCGCCAGCATAACCGGCCCAAGGTGGCGTTGATCTCGATCCGGACCGCACCGGCCCGGCGCCGGAAGAGCCGCTCGATCAGCCACACGCACCCCACGCATGAGATCCCCTGAACGTCGAGAACCAACTCGGCCGCCTTCGGCGCACCCGCCTCGGCGATCGCAACCGCCTCCGCCAGCCACGCATAGTCGCGCGGTTGGAAGACGGCGCTGCCCGCCGGCGCCACCGCCCGATCCTTCAGCGTGTAGAACCGCTCCAGCCCCTCGCGTACGATCTGCGCGTGCACCGCCGCACAACCGGGGCTGCAAAACTCCGCATGCCCCGCGGCCGGCGTGAAGGCGGTCCCACAGTGTTTGCAGCGGGCGGAACCGGCCGGGTCGGGTGTCGGGGTCATGGAGAGCGCGCGTTCAAGAAGGCGGCGAGACCGACAGAAGACGACGGAGCCGGCTCGGGGCAAGCATCGGAACGGCCGAACCTACCGCGGCCCGGGAAACCCGGTCATCCCGGCCGCTCAGGCGTGATCATGCAGTTGCCGCA
>DAOOFR010000062.1:16828-18185 GCA_035415285.1 Opitutaceae bacterium | reverse complement strand
GGCCGAGCGCGGCGAGGTTGCCGAAGAGCAGGCTCAGCGCAGCGAAGATCGAGAGCAGCGGCACCGTGATGTACGCCAGCGTCTGAAACGGCCCGCGCACCAAAATCAGCAGCACCGCGAAACCGGCGGCCTTCGACGACACGGCCAAGAACGCCGTCACCGGCGTCGGCGCACCCTGGTAGACGTCGGGCACCCAGATCTGGAACGGCACGGCGCCGATCTTGAAAGCGAGGCCGCAGAGCACGAGCGCCGCGCCGACGAGCGCGAGCGGGTGGTCGGGGTTGACGAGGAGGAACTGGTTGAGGGCGTCGAAATTCATCCCGTCGGCGGTGTGCCCCTCGAGCAACGGGTTGCCCGCCACGCCGTAGAGCAGCACGATGCCGAAGAGCAGCAGGGCCGAGCTGAGCGAGCCCGTCACCAGGTACTTCAGACCCGCCTCGAGGGAGAACGGGCTCTCGCGGAAGAACGCGACGAGGATGAAGAACGACACGGTGACCGTCTCGAGCGCGACGAAGAGCAGGACGAAGTGGTTGCTCTGCGCGAGCAGCATGAGCGCACCGGTGGCTACGAGTAGGATGTGGTAGAACTCCACGCGCGGCGCCTTGTGCTTCGGCAGCACCACGGCGGCGATGAACGCCACCAATGCCGAGGCGGCCAGGAAGAACACGCGCATGACCTGCGAATCCGGAGTCTGGAGCAGGAGCCCGCCGAAGAGCGGCTGGCCGGTGAGCGATGCGGCCCAGTCGCGCAGCGTCCACGCCAGCGAGGCAGCGAAACCGAGCAGGGCGACGCGCGGGGTGGCGAGGGCGAGCGCGCGCTTGGGCAGCACGAACTCGAGCGCGAGCAGCAGCAGCGCGAACCCGCCGAGGACGAGCTCGGGCGCGAGGGCCGACCAGCGGTTGGTCGCGGCGATGGCTTGGAGAGTTTGGAGGTCCGGAGTCATGGAACCGAAAGGAGAGGATTTGAAACCGCAGATGGACGCGGATGAACGCAGATGCAGGGAACCGGGCAGCCGGTCCACGGCGATGGCGAGAGTCTCTTATCCGCGTTCATCAGCGTTGATCTGCGGTTCCATTCATTGCTGCGCGGTCGCGACCTTCACGGCGGCCTCGAGGGCCGGGTAGATCGTGCCGAGGGTTTCGTTGAGCGGCGCGGTGAGCGCCTTCGGCCAGAAGCCGAGGAAGAACAGCGCGGCGAAGAGCACCAGCGCCGGCAGGCGCGCGGACCAGGAGAGGTCGGCGGTCGGATTGGCCTCCGCGTACTTCACGTGCAGCTCGGTGGGCTGACCGAAGAAGATCTTCGCCACGGCGCGCAGGCCGTACACCGCCGAGAGGATCAGGCCGAGCATCGCGAGCGC
>DAOOFR010000062.1:0-16728 GCA_035415285.1 Opitutaceae bacterium | reverse complement strand
CCGCCCCAGACGCCGACCATGATGAACGTCGGGATGAGGGCGAACTCGTGGAAGAAGTAGAAGAAGAAAACGTCGACCGAGGCGAACACGCCCATGAGCCCGCCGTGCATGACGAGCAGGAGCATGAGGTAGAGCTTGAGGCGCTCGGCGCCGGAGTTGAGCGCCACCAGGCCGGCCGCGAAACCGACGATCGCCGCCAGCACGAAGAGCGGGAGCGAAATGCCGTTGAGCCCGAGCTTGAGCGAGATGCCGAGCAGGGCGGACAGGCCGAGATCGACGCTGGAGAGGAACGCGTAGCCGTCGGTCTTCGGGGCGTCGGAGTACGCCCACCACAGGTGCAGCGCGACGAGCAGCGGCACGAGGAAGCCGACGAAGGCGACGAGCTTGCAGAGGCGCTTCGGGAGGAAGTTGCCGAAGGCGAGGATGAGCCCGCCGGCCAGTGGAGTGGCCACGGCCAGTTGCAACAGGAGCTGGAGCGTAGAGGCGTTCATCGGCGGAAGAGGCAGACCACAGAAGATAACGAAGGGAACGAAGGGCGGAATCCGTGGCACGGGTCTCCAGACCCGTGATCCCCTAGTCGCAGCGCACGGTCATGGCTCTGGAGAGCCATGCCACTCAGGCGATGCCGCCTCGGTCTGCTTGGCGCCTTCTGTCGGTCCGTCTGGAAATCAGGAAACATGGTTCAGAGGAGTCCGGTGGCGATGGCCCAGCAGAGGGCGGCGCCGAAGAGGAACCAGTAGACGTAGCCGTGCAGGCTGCCGACGTGCAGCAGGCGTGCACCGGCGCCAAACCACGAGACGATCTCGGCGCCGAGTCGCGGCAGGCCGGCGACGAAGATGGTGTCGAGGAAGTTCAGCACCATGGCGAAGCGCTGCTGCACCTTGGCGACGTAGTAGCCGTAGAACCGGTCCGGACCTTCTTTCAGGCGCTCGAGCAAGCCGAACGCCGCGGGCGACTTCGCCGCAAGGGTGTCGGTGGCGTCGGACTTGTAGAAGAGCAGCGCCGCGCCGGCGCCGACGGAGAGTATACCGAGCGAGAGCAGCAGCATGCCGGTGTGAGCCGAGCCGTGCGCTTCCGGGATCATCTCCGCAAAGGATCCAGCGATGTGAGGGAAGAACCAGCCGTAGCCGCCGACAACCGAGAGAACGGCGAGAACGACGAGCGGCAGCGTCATCGTGAGGCCGGTCTCGTGCGCATGCTCAGCCTCGTGCGAGCGGGCCTCGCCGAAGAAGGTGAGCTTCCACATGCGGACCATGTAGAACGAGGTCAGCACGGCAGTGGCGGTGAGGATGCCGAAGACCGCCTTGTTGTTCAGGAAGGCGAGGTAAAGGATGGCATCCTTCGAGTAGAAACCGGAGAGCGGCGGCAGGCCGGCGATGGCGGCGACGCCGATGGTGAAGGTCGCGAACGTCAGCGGCATCTTCTTCCAGAGGCCGCCCATCTTGAAGATGTCCTGCTCGTGGTGGCAGCCGGCGATGACCGAGCCGGCACCGAGGAAGAGCAGCGCCTTGAAGAAAGCGTGGGTTGTGAGGTGGAACATCGCGGCTGCGGCGCCGGCGGCCGCCAGTTGAACTACCATGCCTTCCGCAGGCGGATTTGGTATGTTACCAGCCTCCAGAACCTCGGGCGGAAGGAATACAGCATGTGATCCCAGCCCAAACGCCGCGACCATGTAGCCGAGTTGCGAGAGCGTGGAATATGCGAGGACCTTCTTGATGTCGCGCTGCACAACGGCGCAGAGCGCAGCGTAGGCGGCGGTGGCTGTGCCGATCACCATGATCCACCAGAGCGCGTCGGCGGTCATCAGGACGTTGATCCGGCAAAGCATGTAGATGCCGGCGGCGACCATCGTGGCGGCGTGGATGAGCGCGGAGACGGGCGTCGGGCCCTCCATCGCATCGGGCAACCAGATCTGCAGCGGGAACTGCGCGGACTTGCCGACGGCGCCGCAGAAGAGGAGCAGCGGAAGCGCGGTAGAAACAACGACACCACCCTGCCCCATTGTCGCGGTCAACTCGGTGAGGTTGGTTGTGCCGAACTGCCACCAGCACCAGAGGATGCCGAGGAGGAAGCCGAAGTCGCCGATGCGGTTGACGATAAAAGCCTTTTTCGAGGCGTCGGACGCGGACTGCTTCTGGTTGTAGTGGTTGATCAGCAGGTACGAGCTGAAGCCCACCAGTTCCCAGAAGATGAAAATCATGAAGAGGTTGTCGGCGACCACGATGCCGAGCATCGAGAACATGAAGATCGAGAGCCCGCCGAAGAACCGCGCCTTGGCTTCGTCGTCGCGCATGTAGCCGAGGCTGAAGACGTGGATGAGGAAGCCGACGAACGCCACGACGGCCATCATGAGCTTGGCGAGATCGTCGACGAGGAAGCCGAGCTTGAGCGTGAGCGGCCCGAGGGCGAGCCACTCGAGCGAGCCGGTCACCGGCGTGCGGTCGGTCGCAAAGATGAGCTGGGCGGCGAGCGCGGCGATGCCGGCGGCGGCGAGCACGGAGACGGCGGCGGCGAGGTTGTGCCGGCGGCGCAGGAAGAGCGCGATCACCGCGGCCGAGGCCAGCGGGAGCAGCAGGAGTGCGAGGGTGGTCGTGACGGGAGTCATCAGAAATGCGGATTTCGGATTTCGGAATGCGGATTTCCGAAATGCGGAATGGCGGAGTGCGGAGGTAGGGCGCGACGTAGCGACGTTCGTGAGAACGTCGGAATCGGGTGGCGGGGAACGAAACCCTCACGAGTTTCGCTACGCGGACGGCGGGCCCAGAGATCCCGCCCTACCCTCGTGGCGACGTTCGTGAGAACGTCGAAGGCCTTGGGCATACGCGCAGCCGCGCTCTCGACGCTCTCACGAGCGTCGCTACGAGACGGGGTGGTGCGCGGGTGGTTCATTTCTTCAGTCCTTCAGCGCGGTGAGTTCGTCGACCTGCACGGTGCGGCGTTGGCGGTAGAGCTGGACGATGATCGCGAGGCCGACCGCTACCTCCGCGGCGGCGACGGTGATGATGAAGAAGACGAAGGTGTTGCCGTCGGGCGTGCCGTTGAAGCGGGAGAAGGCGACCAGCGCGAGCGTGGTGGCGTTGAGCATGAGCTCGAGGCACATGTAGAGCACCAGGGTGTTGCGCCGCAGGAGCACGCCGAAGAAGCCGATCGCGAAGAGCAGGCCGGCGACGAGCAGGAAGGCGTTGAGGGAGATGGTCACGGGAGGAAGAGCGGAAAGTGGAGACCGGAAGGCGGAGAGGACGGATTCGGACGACAGAAGAGAACGAAGGAAACGAAGAGAGGAAGTTGGGCGGTTGTTGGATCGAGGTTTTCTTTGTTCTCTTCGTTACCTTCTGTGGAAATTCCGGGCTGTTTCGGGATCAGGAAGCGGTGGGCTCGTCCGCATCCCGCGTTTTCTTGCTGATCACGATCACGCCGATCATGGCGACGAGGAGGAGGAAACCGGCGACCTGCATCGGGAGCAGATAGGTGGTGAAAAGCTGGCGTCCGTAGGTCTTGAGCACGCTGCCGGAGGCCTCGGCTGGCAACGCGGGCGAGGTGAGCTGGTTCCGGTGGAAGAGCCAGAGCACGCCGGTGAGCATCAGGGCGAAGGCGAGCGTCGCCGCGACCGCCGAGAGCTTGCCCACGGGTTTGCGGGGGAGACTGTCGACATCGAGCAGCATCACGATGAAGGCGAAGAGCACGACGACCGCACCGGCGTAGACGAGCACCTGCAACACCGCGAGGAAGTAGGCCTCGAGCAGCACGAACATCCCGGCCATGCCGAAGAAGGTCAGGAAGAGCGACATGGCGGCGTTCACCGCGTTGCGGTTGAGCGCGACCGAGAGCGCGGAGCCCACCGTGAGGGCGGCGAAGAGATAGAAGAGGAAGTCAGCCATGGCGGAGACCGGAAAAGAGACGGATTGCGACAGAAGATAACGAAGGAAACGAAGAAGAACGCGAAGCCGGGCGCGGGCTTGAGGCGGCAACGCGAGCGTTGTGGATGGCAGCCGGTGAATTCATTCCTTCGTTCTCTTCGTTACCTTCTGTGGAGTTCCGAAAATGGCGCTCAGTGCGCGTTGCCGGCCTGCTCGGCGGCCTTCTTCTTGTCCCACTTGTGGTGGGTGTCCGGCAGCGTGCCGCCGAGTTCGTAGAGCTTGGCCTTGTTGTGGACCATCTCGCCGCGGCTGTGACCGGAGAGCGAGTACACGGTCTGCAACCAGATCGCCTCCTCGGGGCAGACCTCCTGGCAGTAGCCGCAGTAGATGCAGCGCAGCATGTCGATCTCGAACTCCTTCGGCGCCTTCTCGACGTGGGCGTTGGGACCGGTGGCGTCGACCGCGCCGGGGGTGATGCGGATGGCCTTCGGCGGGCAGACGAACTCGCAGAGCTGGCAGGAGACGCATTTCTCGCGGCCGTGCGGGTCCTTCACCAGGGTGGGCACGCCGCGGTAGCCGACCGGGATCGGCGGGCGCTGATCCGGATACTCCATCGTGACCTTCGGCGCGACGAGGTGCCGGAACGTCGTGCGCAGCCCCGCGAGCACGCCGGGCAGATAGGTGCGCTGGAGGAACGAGAGCGGCTTGCGTTCGAGGACTTTGACGGTGGCGGGCATCAGAGGAATTGCGGATTGCGGAAGGCGGAGCGCGGATTGGCCGGAGGTAGGGCGCGACCGCTGGGCGCGCCGCGTTCGACCGCAAGGACAGGTAGCCGGACGACGGAGTCGTTCAGCGGAGCGGCGACGGATCGACTGAACCTCGCGCGGAGGCTGAACGGCTGCGCCGTCCAGCTACCGCGGAAGCAGTCCGGCCAAGCAGTGCCGAATCGGCGCCGTAGCGACGTTCGTGAGAACGTCGATTCCGGGAAGCGACGGACGAAGCTCTCACGAGCTTCGCTGCACGGACGGCGGGCCCAGCGGTCCCGCCCTACCCGAAGAGAACTGTGTGCTGCGGCGTTCATCGGCGGCTCCATGCTCAGCTGGCGAACACCGCGATGCCGATCGCGTAGGCGACGAGGTTGAGGAGGGCCAGCGGGAGCAGGTTGCGCCAGCCGATGCGCATGACCTGGTCGTAGCGGAAACGCGGAACCGTCCAGCGCACCCACATGAAGAAGAAGACCAGCACGAGCACCTTCGCGAGGAAGACGAGCAGCGCCAGCAGCGCGCCGAGCAGGCCGGTGGCGAGCGGCAGCGCGGTCCACGCGGCGAGCTTGTCCCAGGTGACGCCCGGCAGCGGTTGCCAGCCGCCGAGGAAGAGCACGGCGAACACGCCGCAGCCGACGAAGAGGTGCGCGTACTCGGCGGTCATGAGCAGGCCGAACTTGAACGCGCCGTACTCGGTGTGGAAACCGCCGACCAGCTCGGCCTCGCCCTCGGGCATGTCGAAGGGCAGGCGGTTGGTCTCGGCGAAGAGCGAGACGAGGTAGATGAAGGCCGAGAGCGGCGCGACCAGGACGAACCACGCGGCGCCGCCGGCCGTCTCCGCCTGCCAATGCACGACGCGGATCAGGCTCAGCGTGCCCTCGGCCCCGGGGCCGTTGACGATGAGGAAGAGCGGCAGGACCGACAGGCCGAGCGAAACCTCGTAGGAGACGAGCTGCGCGGAGGCGCGCACGGAGCTGAGGAACGGATACTTCGAGTTCGAGGACCAGCCGGCGAGGATCGTCGAGTACACGCCGAGCGAGGAGATCGCGAAGAGGAAGAGGATGCCGAGGTCGAGGTTGGCGAGGATGAGCGGCACGCGCTGGCCGGCGGCGTCGAGGTATTCGCCGAACGGGACGACGACCACCGTGCAGAGCGCGGGGATGAGCGCGAGGACCGGCGCGAGGTTGAAGTAGAACCAGCGGACGTGGGCCGGGATCGGCTCCTCCTTGAAGAGGAATTTGCCGCCATCGGCCAGCGGCTGGAAGATGCCGAGGCGCTGGAGGAAACGGCCGATCAGCGGGATCGCGGCGATCCACGGGATGGCGGTGCGGTTCGGGCCGGGCCGGCCCTGGATCCAGGCGGAGACCTTGCGCTCGGCGAGCGAACCGTAGAGGCACAGCCCCATCAGCACGGCGACGACGAGCAGCGCCTTGATCAGCAGCTGGAGGACGAGCGGAAGCTGGTAGAAGAGGTCCATCAGGCGTGGGCGGTCTTGGCCGCGGGTTTGAAGTGGAGCGACTCGCCCTCGACGTAGGGCTGGGCCGCCCAGGCGGAGCCGTCGATCGGCGCACCGGTGGCCGGGATCGTGGACCACGTGAGGCCGGCCAGCGCCGGAACCTGCGCCGCGAGCTCGGACCAGACGGAGTCGACATCGGCCGCCGCCACGGAGGGCGCGCCGCTCACTCCGGCGATGAGGCGGCGCAGGACCGCGAGATCGTCGAGCGCCTGCGTGGGGCCCGGCACGGCGGCAGCGAACTTCTGGAGACGGAACTGCTGGTTGATGAACGAACCGCGCTTCTCGAAGACCGTGAGCGCCGGGATGAGCACCTGCGCCACGGCGCTGGTGGGCAGGAGGTGCGTGCCGACCTCGATGAGCGAGATCTTCGCGAGCTGCCCGGTGGAGAGACCGGCCTCGGCGAGGTCCTCGCCGAAGGAGATCACGGCGTTCACCGTGCCGGCATCGATCGCGGCGCCGAGTTCGGTGAGTCGGGTCTTCGGATACTCCTGAACCAGGCCGGTGACGAGCGCGCCGCGCACGTTCGGGTTGCGGTCGGCGGAGAGCAGCAAGCCGTCGCCCTGCCCCACCCGGCCGACGATGTCGGTGCGGACCGCACCGAGCGCGGCGGCGAGCTTGGCGGTGAGATACTGTTCCTCGACCGACTGGCGACCGGAGCCGACCACGGCGACCGACGAGTGCGGAGTGCGGAATGCGGAGTGCGGAGTGGCGGAGGCGGATTCTGGGCTTTCCGGTTTCCGGTCTCCGGTTTCCGGTTTCAGCAGTCTCACCGCGGCATCAATCGCGGCATCGAGCGTCGCGGGATGGCCACCGACGCGGGGCTCGCGCAGGCGTTTCTCCGCGGCGACCTGCTTGTAGAGCAGCCGGCCGGAGTCGGTCATCCACGTGTCGTTCACCTCGTCGTTGCGCCGCGGAGTGATGCGGTAGATGACGCCCTCGCGCGCCCAGACATCAGTGTTGGCGCCGACGCTGGACTCGGTGTCGATGCTCGGCGTGGTCTTCAGGAACCACACACGCATCTTGAACCGGAAATCGGTGCTCGTGAGCGCGCCGACCGGGCAGATGTCGACGGTGTTGAGCGAGTAGTTGTGGTTCAGCTCGCGACCCGGGTAGCAGGTGAGCGTGGAGTAGCTGCCGCGGTCGACGAAGCCGAGCACGTCCTGCTTGGCGATGTCGCGGGTGAAGCGGATGCAGCGCGAGCAGAGGATGCAGCGCTCGTCGTCGAGCGTGACGCGCGGGCCGAGCTGGGTGCGCTTCGGCTTCACGTTCTTCTTCTCGATGAAACGGGAGGCGCCGCGGCCGTAGTCGGCGGACTGCTCCTGGAGCTTGCACTCGCCGGCCTGGTCGCAGATCGGGCAGTCGAGCGGGTGGTTGACGAGGAGGAACTCCATCACGCCCTCGCGGGCCTCCTTGATCTGCGGGGTCGTGGTGCGGATGTGGAGACCGGGGGTGGCGTTGGTGAAGCAGGCGATCTGGGGCTTCGGCATCCAGTTCACGCGCTGCTTGCCCGTGGCGGGATCCATGACCGGCTGCTTCGTCGCCGGATCGACGGCGGGCAGGCCCATCTCGACCAGACACATGCGACAGTTGCCCGAGACGGGGAGCTTCGGGTGGTAGCAGAAATGCGGCACCTCGATGCCGAGCAGCGCCGCGGCCTCGATCATGTTGGTGCCCTTCGGCACCGCGATGTCGCGGCCGTCGATGTTGACGGTGACGAGGTCGGGTTTGGTCGGTGTCTGGCTCACGCGGAAAAGACGGAAAGTGGAGGAAGTGGAAACCGCTAATGGACGCTGATGAACGCTAATGGGCGGAGGAACTCCGGAATGAAGGAACCACTGATGCACGCTGATCCACACTGATGGCGGGCCAGCGATGCCGCGGTCTGCGATTAGCGTTCATTAGCGTGGATTAGCGGTTCAACAATGCCGGGGTCAGACCAGCGTCGGCGCGAGGGCGTGGCGGTTTTGTTTGGCGGCGGGATAGGCTTTGAACTCGTCGCCGAACTTCTGGACGAAGGCCTGCACGGGCCACGAGCAGGCCTCGCCGAACGGGCACACCGTGCGGCCGGCGATCTGGTCGGCGACGGACTTGAGCAGCGCACCGTCCTCGGCGCGGGCCTCGCCGTGCACCATGCGGTGGGTGATCTTGCGCATCCACGCCGAACCTTCGCGGCAGGGCGTGCACTGGCCGCAGCTCTCGTGCGCGTAGAAGGCGTTCAGGTTGGCGAGCGCCTCGACGACGTTGACGGTGTCGTCCATCACGATCACGCCGCCGGAGCCGCCCATCGTGCCGCACGCGGCGAACGAGTCGAAGTCGAGCGGGATGTCGGCCGTGGTCCAGTTGAGCACGGAGCCGTCCTTCTGCTTGATCGTGAACTTCTCGTCCCAGCGCAGCACCTTCGAGGAGGAGCCGCCGGGGATGATGGCCTGGAACTTCCGGCCGGGGCGCGGGCCGCCGCAGATGTCGTTGAGCAGCTGGCCGAGGGTGACCTTGCCCGACTCGAACTCGAAGTAGCCCGGGCGCAACACGTGGCCGGAGACGCCGATCAGGCGCGTGCCCGAGTTGTTCGGCGTGCCGATCGCCGCGTAGGCCGCGCCGCCCATCTCGGCGATGTGGCGGACGTGGCAGAGGGTCTCGACGTTGTTGACGATCGTCGGACACTGGTAGAGGCCGAGGACCGCGGGGAAGTACGGGGGCTTGATGCGCGGATACGGGCGTTTGCCCTCGAGCGACTCGATCAGGCCGGTCTCCTCGCCGCAGATGTAGGCGCCGGCGCCGCGGTGCACGAAGATCTCGCACGAGTAGTCGGTGCCCAGAATCTTCGGACCGACGAAGTTGGCCGCGCGCGCCTCGGCGATGGCCTTCTCCAGGATGCGGGCGCCGTGCGGGAACTCGCCGCGGATGTAGATGTAGGCCTGCTTCACCTGGTTGGCCCAGCAGGCGATCATGATGCCCTCGATGAGCTGGTGCGGGTCCTGGTGGATGATGTAGCGGTCCTTGAACGTGCCCGGCTCGGACTCGTCGGCATTGACGATGAGGTAGATGGGCTTGCCGCTCTTGCGGTCGACCAGCGACCACTTCACGCCGCAGGGGAAACCGGCGCCGCCGCGGCCGCGCAGGCCGGACTTCTTCACCTCGTCGATGAGCTCGGCCGGCGGCCGCGCGACGGCCTTGCGCAACTGCTCGTACCCGCCGTGCTGGAGGTAGCAGGCGAGGTCGGGCGAGTAGCCGGGTTCGTCGATGTGCCGGAAGATCAGGCGGCGTTCGGCGGGATGTGGCATGGAGGACCGGAAGAGTTTCGGGTTTCGCGTTTCGAGTTTCGAGTTTCGGGTCGGGCACTGCGGCTCAGGTGCGCTGGGCGGCGTCGGCCTTGATCTGGGCGGCGATGGCCTTGGCCTTCTCGATGTCGACGCGCTCGTGGAGTTCGTCGTCGACCATGACGACCGGGCCGGAACCGCAGCTGGCGAGGCACTCGACGAATTCGAGGAAGACTTCGCCGTCGGGCGAGGTGTGGCCGGCCTTGCAGCCGAACTCCTGCTCGAGCTGTTCGCAGATCTTGTAGCCGCCGTTGAGCGCGCAGGAGAGCGTGCGGCACATCCGCACGTGGCGCCGGCCGACGGGCTGGTGGCGGAACATCGGGTAGAACGTCGCCACTTCCTGGACGTTGATCGGCTGGAGCTCGAGCTTGGCGGCGATCCACTCGACGGCCGCGGCGGAGATGTAGCCCTGCTCCTCCTGCACCAGGTGCAGGAGCGGGAGCACGGCGCTGCGCTTCACCGGGTAGTGGGTGATCACCTCGTCGATCTTCGAAAGAGTTTCGGGCTTCAGATTCATAAAAAATCGCGCGTCGATTTTTTCACCGGTCGCACTCGCCCATCACGAAGTCGAGGCTGCCGAGGATGGAGACGACGTCGCCCAACATGGCGCCGACGCACACCTTCGGGAGGATGCTCAGGTTGCAGAAGGAGGGGGAGCGGATCTTCAGGCGCCACGGCACGCCGCCGCCCTTGGAGACGACGTAGAAGCCGAGCGCGCCCTTCGGGTTTTCCGCCTCGAAATAGACTTCGCCGGCCGGGATCTGCGGGCCCTCGGTCGTGATCATGAAGTTCTGGATCAGCTCCTCCATGCTCTCGAGCACGCGCGCCTTCGGCGGAGCGACGATCTTGCGCGCCTCGAACGCGCTCACGGCGCCGGCCGGGAACATCGCGATCGCCTGCTTCACGATGCGCACGCTCTGGCGCATCTCCTCGCCGCGCACCAGGTAGCGGTCGTAGCAGTCGCCGCGCGTGCCCACGGGCACGTCGAACTCGTACTTCTCGTAGCCGCAGTACGGCTTGTCCTTGCGCAGGTCGAAGGCCACGCCGCTGGCGCGCAGGATCGGGCCGGTGCAGCCCCAGGCAAGGGCGTCCGCCTTCGAGATGATGCCGACGCCCTCCGTGCGGTCGCGCCAGATACGGTTGTCGGTGAGCAACCCGAGCATCTCCTCGAGCCGCGGCACGAACTGGTCGCAGAAGTCGCTGGCGTGGTCGAGCCAGCCGGCGGGCACATCGCGGGCCATGCCGCCGATGCGGCTGAAACTGGTGGTGAAGCGCGCGCCGGTGAGCTCCTCGAAGAGCCGGTAGAGCTTCTCGCGCTCCTCGAAGGCGTACATGAACACCGTCCACGCGCCGTTATCCATCGCGAAGGCGCCGAGGCCGACCAGGTGCGAGGAGATGCGCGCCAACTCGCAGACGATCACGCGCAGCGCCTGCCCGCGCGCCGGCACCTCGAGGCCGGCGAGCCGCTCCACCGCGATCGCGTAGGCGACGTTGTTGGCCAGCGGGGCGAGGTAGTCCAACCGGTCCGTGTACGGCACGAACTGGTTGTAGGTCATGTTCTCGGCGATCTTCTCGTCGCCGCGGTGCAGATACCCGACGACCGGGTCGGCCTTGGTCACGACCTCACCGTCGAGCTCGAGGCGGATGCGGAGCACGCCGTGCGTGCTGGGGTGCGAGGGGCCGAGGTTGATCTCGAGCTTCTCGCTTTCGGCGGCTTCGGCGGCGCGGGCGGCGCTATCGGGGAATGTGAAATCCGTCGGCATGGCGTCGGTGGGTGGTTCGGTGCGGCGCGGTCAGCCGGCGGCGGGTTTCTCCTTCTTCTCGTTCCAGGCCTGGTCGAGCGCGCGCGGGCCGCGGCCCGCCGACACCGTCACGCTGCCGTCGGGCTGCGCGACGAACGGACCGCCGGCCATCGGCGCGGGCTGGACCTGCACCCCGGAAACCTCCGCAATCTCGTCGTCGGGCAGCTCGGTGGGCAGGCCGGCCAGCGGGAATTCCTTGCGCAGCGGGTGGTAGGGATAACCCTCCCACATGAGGATGCGGCGCAGGTCGGGGTGTCCGGTGAACTTCACGCCCAGCAGGTCGAAGCACTCGCGCTCGTGCCAATCGGCGCCGGGCCACAGTCCCGTGGCGGTGGGCATCGCCGGCTCCGCGTCGTCGGGACAGTCGGCCGCGATGCGCACGTACTCGGCGCGGGCGGTGGCGAGCAGGTGGTACACGACCGTGAAACGCGGCGAGGCGCCCGGGGCCCAGTCGATCGCGGTGAGGTCGGAGAGCAGGTCGAAGCCGCACTCGTCGCGCAGGTGCGCGAGCAACGCGAGCACCTCGGCGGCGGGGATGTTGAACGCCGATCCGTCGGCGCTGGGCCGCACGGTGAGGTTCGGGAAACGCGTCTGGAGCGCGGCGGCGAGATCGTGGGCGGTAGCGGTCATCGGAGGCGAGGGCCGGGGTGCTCAGCGGACAAGGACGGAGCCGAGAGTGGTCTTGCGGAAGCCGCGGTCCTCACGGACCACGTTCTGCATCTTCAGCAGCGCATCGAGGACCGCCTCGGGGCGCGGCGGGCAGCCGCTGATGTAGACATCGACCGGCACGATGCGGTCGACGCCCTGCAACGTGGAGTACGAGCGGTACATGCCGCCCGAGGACGCGCACGCGCCCATGGCGATCACCCACTTCGGCTCGGCCATCTGCTCGTAGATGCGACGCAGGTGGACGGCCATCTTGTAGGTCACCGTGCCCGCGACGATCATCACATCGGACTGCCGCGCCGGGAAACGCATGACCTCGGCGCCGAACCGGCTGATGTCGAAACGCGACGCGCCCGCGGACATCAGCTCGATCGCGCAACAGGCGAGGCCCATCGGCATCGGCCAAATGGAGTTGGAGCGGATCCAATTGATCACCGCGTCGACGCGGGAAACAACCACGCCGCCTTCGACTTTGCTATTGTAGCCAATGACTTCGGTGTTCGGTGAGACCATGAGCGGGAACGTCGATTTGCCGGGAGCGGCGCAAGCTAGGGTCGAGCCAATCCTCCAGCAAGTCGCATTTGGGCAAAACCTCGCTCTCAAGCCGCACCTGCCCGCGCGGCCCAGTCGGATAAACGCGGCTACTGGTTGGCCTGCGCACCAGCCGGGGTCTGGTGGAGTTCCAGTGTAGGGTGCGAGCTCGCACCGCGCGTGCCGTGCGGCATCCAGACGGTGCGAGCAAGCTCGCCCCCTACGCCGGCTGCAGCATCACGACTACCGACGACGGAATCGCCCCCCCCCACGCGCGCCCCGGAAGCGGCGTCCCGGCGGCACCGGGGCGACGTCCGCCCGCCGTCTCACTCGCCGCTCGGGGCCTCGGCCTCATCGGCCGACACGCGCTCGACGCGCACCCGGCGCAACCGCTCGGCATTCACCTCCGTCGCCGTCAGCCGGTACTCGCCGATGGTCGCCACATCGCCGCGCCGCGCCGCGACCCCGAGCCGTTGCTGGAACCACTGGCCCACGGTCTGGTGCATCGTCCATTCAAGCGGCCAGCCGGTCTCGGCCTGCAGCTCGCGCATCGTCAGCCCCGCGCTCACCACGATCGCGGTGGCGGTGCGCTCGAAGATCGGCCCGTGCTCGATGTCGAACTCGTCGCGGATGTCGCCCACGATCTCCTCGAGCACGTCCTCGAAGGTGACGATGCCGGCCATGCCGCCGGCCTCGTTGCGCACCACGGCGAGGTGGCTGCGTTCGGCCCGGAAGCGCTCGATCATCGTCGGCACGGTTGTCTTGAGGTCGAAGGTCAGCAGCGGGCGGATCAGCGGCTCGAACGGCATGTCCGGCCCGAGCGCCGCGATCTGCCAGAGCCACTCGCGCATGAGCAGCATGCCCTCGACGGTGTCCTTGTTTCCCCGACAGACGGGGAACCGGCTCAGGCCGCTCACCTGCGCCACGCGCAGGTTGTCCTTGAGCGGCCGGTCGAGCCAGAGCACCACGACCTCCTCCTTGGGGATCATGATCTGGTGGGCCGTCGTCGAGCGCACCCGCAGCGACTGCACCATCAGCTTGTTGACCAGCGCATCCGCCGGATGGGCATGGCTGGCGTGGCTGAACACGTATTCCAGTTCGTCGGCGCTGAAGCTGTGTTCGCCCTCGGTCGCCGGCACCAGCCCGGCCCAGCGCACGATGCGGTTGGCCAGACTGTTGAGCGTCCAGATGACCGGGAAAAAGCCGTAGTAGAACACCAGCAACGGGCCCGACACCCACAGCGACACGCCCTTGGCCCGCTGGATCGCCATCGATTTGGGCGCCAGTTCGCCGAAGATGATGTGCAGGAACGTGATCACCGTGAACGCCACGGCGAAGGAGATCGAGGCCACCGCCCGCGGATCGGTGATGCCGGCCAGCGCCAGCAACGGCCCGAGCCGGTGCGCCAGGAACGGTTCGCCGATCCAGCCCAACCCGAGGCTGGCCAGCGTGATACCCAGCTGCGTGGCCGAGAGCGCCGCATCGAGATGCTCGCTGGCCTTGATCGCCGCCCGCACGCGCCAGCCACCCTTCTTCTCGAGGGGCCGCAACTGGCTGGTGCGCACCTTCACCAGCGCGAACTCGGCGGCCACGAAAAAGCCGTTCGCCGCCACGAGGGCGACGACGGTGAGGGTTTCGAGCAAGATGCCGAGGAAAGTGCGCATGGAGACGGGGCCGCCACTAGGACAACAAATCGCCCGCTCGCCAATCCGCTTAAGCGACGGAGAAATGCCGGTCCGAGCAATGCCCGACGTGCCATCCATAGCCCGACCGGGCGAAGGATGGCGGAGAGGGAGGGATTCGAACCCTCGGTAGGTTTCCCTACACACGCTTTCCAAGCGTGCGCGATCGACCACTCTGCCACCTCTCCGTGGCTGCATCCTTCGGCACCGGTCGCCCGGCTCCGAAAAACGCGAGGGGCTAGAGGAGAGCGACGCCGCCGCGCCGGTCAACAACGGAAACAGCAACCGCTCAAATTGATCGCGCCCCCCGTTCGCCTCACTCGCCTTCGCCCACCGCAGGAGCCGCCCCCGCCTTCTCCCCTCGTTTCACCGGCGGCGGGGTGATCGCCTCCGGCACCGCGCCGGCCGGCACCGGAAACTCGGCCCACACCAGGCGCTTGCCGCCCATGCGCAACGGCCGCGCCAGCATTCTCGCCCGCAACTCCGGCGATAATTCGAACCAGCCATCGGCCATGAACACGATCAAGCCGTTCCGCTCGCGCGCCAGCGTCGCCTCCACCTCCTCCGGCGTGCGCAGTTCGCGCCCTGGGCGCTCCACATAGAACGGCACGATCGCCAGTTGGTGTCCGTAGACATGGATCGGTTGCCCCGGCGCGAGCCGTCGCTGCGCCTCGGGCACCAGCGCCAGCGGCGCCTTCACCGGGTTGAGCGCCGGCACCACGACCGCGCCGCCGATGACGAGCAACGCAAAGACCGTCGCCGCAAAGCGGCCGAACCAGCGCAAGGAGAGTTGTTCGCGGCGAAGCGTCCGCGCCAGCCACACCCCACCGGCCAGCATCGGCACGCCGAGGGCGAGCAACCGCCACGACAGCATCGAGCCATCCAGCCCCTCCGTAGCCTTCGCCAGCTTCAGCCCGAGTGTCCCGTCGGCCGGGATCAAGTTGTAGGCGATCGCCCCCGCACACCCGACCACACCGATGAGCAGCACCAGGCCGATCGCCAGCCAGCCCGTCGTGGCCGTCCAACGCCGCGAAAGCGCGCCGAACCGCGGCCACGCCGCCGCCACGAGCAGCGCCGCCGCCGGATAGAGCGCGAGGATGTACATCTGCCGTTTCCCGGAGAACGCGGAGAACATCACGAAGATGAACAGGAACCAGCCGAGCAGGCGCCGCCGGAGCACGCCCGCCCCGAGGGCCACAAACGCCGCCGGCAGGAAGATCGTCCAGGGCAGGAACTCCACCGGGAAATGCGTCAGGTAATAGTGGAGCGGATTCGCGTGGTCCTCCGCGGCCGCCACGCGCCCGATGAACTTCACGCCGAACATCGCCTGGAAATACTCGTCCGGCCCGTGCCCGATCCAGCGCGCCGCCGCCAGCCACACCGCGAGCGGCGCCAGCGCGAGCGGAATGCCCCACGCCCAGTGCCAGCGGCGCAGCTTCGCCCCCTCGCCGGCCGCCCACGTCGCCGCGAGGTAGCTGCCCAGCACCACCGGCAGCGCCACCGGGCCCTTCGCGAACGTCCCGAGCCCGAGCAGCCCGTACGCCGCGAACAGACGCCAGCGCCGGCCATCATCGTTGTACGAGAAAAGGTGATAGATCGCCGCGAGTTCGAAGCCGAACAGCAGCGCGTCGATCCGCCCCCAGCCGCCCTCCTGCCAGACTAGGAAAGCCGTCATCGTCACGAGCATCGCGCGCCACGCCGTCGCCGCGTCCGCCGTCCAGCGCTGCGCCAGCCGCGCCACCGCCCACAGTCCGAGGATCATGCCGCCCAGGCTCGGGAGCCGGGCCGAGATGCCGTTGATCTCGCCGCCGGTGAACACGGTCGCCGCGGCGTTGATCAACCAGAACAGCAGCGCCGGTTTGTCGGGATAGAGGTCGCCGTTGACGTGCATCACCAGCCACCCGTTGGTGCCGTCCGGCGGCGCCAACTCGCGCATTTCACGCGCCACGTACGCGTACCGCGCCTCGTCCGGCGCCCAAAGTCCGCGCTGCCAATACTGGCCCAGCCACAACAGGACCGGGAGGAGGATCAACGCCCACACGGGCGGCCGACGGCAAAACAGTTCCATGCGCGCCGCGACGCTGCCCGGCCTGCGCCCGCGAGGCAAGCCTGCGGCTTTCGGCTTAGCGCCCGCGCCACCCGCAGGGCTTCCGCCCCATCCGCCCCCACGAGCCCGGATTCCGCAACCAGAACCACAGCGCGAACCACATTCGCGGCAGCGCCGGATTGCGGGCCTTGCGCCCGCTCCAGATGTCGCGGCCCCACCGCGCCACGACGCAAGCCCACGCCACCAGTTCGTTATTCCTACCGTACCCCCGCCTCCATCGTCCGCTGCGCGCTGCCTTCCATTCCGCACGCGCACTCTGCCTGCCACTGCAAACCGCACCAGCCACCGCAGTGAAGCCGCCTGCGATCAACTCGTCGTGGCCCCTGACACCGCAGCCCACTCGCGCCGTTGACGTCGAACCCGCAGCCAAGACCTGCTGTTCATGGCCCAGAACCACAAAGCGAACCACATCCGCCGCACCGGCGCTCTCGTCTCCGGGCTCCACCGCCAGATCTCGCTCTCCCCATGCTTCGGCGAACTTACTGT
>DAOOFR010000061.1:4355-18559 GCA_035415285.1 Opitutaceae bacterium | reverse complement strand
CGGCGGCCGAGGCCGCCGAGTTCGGAGATGTCCTTCTTGTGGGCGGTGACGAAGATGGCGCCGGCGCAGAAGAAGAGGGTGATCTTCGAGAAGGCGTGGGCGGCGATGTGGAAGATGCCGCCTTCGATGCCCATCGGGTTGAGCAGCGCGACACCGAGAATCACATACGACAGCTGCGAGACCGTGGAGTAGGCGAGCCGGGCCTTGAGGTTGTCCTTCGAGAGCGCGATCACCGAGCCGAGGACGATGGTGATGGAGACGAAGCAGGCGGTCGGCAGGCCGAGGTGGAGCTGCGTCATCAGGTCGGTGCCGAAGACGTAGAGCATCACGCGTACGGTGGAGAACACGCCGATCTTCACGACGGCGACGGCGTGAAGGAGGGCGGAGACCGGAGTGGGGGCGACCATGGCGCTCGGCAGCCAGTTGTGGAAGGGCATGACGCCGTTCTTGGCGAAACCGAGGATGCAGGCCGCGTAGAGGGCGATGACGACGCCGTTATGGACGCCGGCGGGGAGGATGCCGACCTGGGCGTTGGGAGCGAAGTCGAGGGTGCCGGAGAGCACGTAGATCAGCACCATCGCGGGCAGGATGAGCGCCTTGGCGGTGGTGGTGAGGTAGACGAGGTACTTCTGGCCGCCGGCGTAGCCCTCCTCGTCCTGGTGGTGGGCGACGAGAGGATACGTGGAGACGCTGACGACCTCGTAGAAGAAGTAGAGGGTGAGGAGGTTGTCGGAGAACGCGCCGCCGACGGCGCCGAAGAGCGCGAGGGCGAAGCAGGTGTTGAAGCGCGTCTGGTTCGGCTCGTGGTGGCCGCGCATGTAGCCGGCGGCGTAGAAGACGGCGATGATCCAGAGGAAGGAGGCGGCGAGCGCGAAGACCATCGAGAGGCCGTCGGCGCGCAGCGAGAGGCTCAGGCCCTTGTAGAAGCCGTCGCTGGCCGGGAGGATCTGGCAGACGGTGAAATGGACCGTCTTGCCGGCGAGCACGGCGGGCGCGAGGGAGGCGACGAAGCCGAAGAGCGTGCAGGCGGCGAGGAACGAGATCGCCTCGCGCAAGTTCGGCTTTTTGCCGGTGGCCATGACCAGGCCCGCGCCGAGGAGCGGCGCGAGCAGGGCATACAGCAGACGTGGGTCGGATTCCGGGGACATGGCGTCAGCGTTTCAGTTCGTTGAGCTCGCGAGATTTGATGGAGCCGTAGTTGCGGTAGATCGCGATCACGATGCTCAGGGCGATGGCGACCTCGGCGGCGGCCAAGCCCATGATGAACAGGACGAAGATCTGGCCGGCGGCGGGGTCGGGGGCGAAGAAGCGATTGACCGCCATGAAATTCAACGAGGCCGCGGCGAAGAGGAGTTCGCCGGAGATGAGCATGCCCACGAGGGTGCGGCGGCGCACGAGACCGTAGAGGCCGACGGCGAGCAGGAAGGCCGCGAGCACGAGGTACGGCGCGGGCTGGGTGTGGAGTTGCAGGACGGAATCCAGGAACGGTTTCATGCGTTGTGCCTCCCGGTGCGGGCGATGGCGATGGCGCCGAGGATGGCGACGAAGAGCACGAGCGAGATGGCTTCGAAGGCGAAGCTGTAGGTGGTGAGCAACTGGACACCGATGGTCTCGACCGAGCCGCTGGACTGGTTGACGGCCAGGGCCGGCCACTCACCGCAGACGCCGAGGCGGGCGAGCGACCAGAAGATCGCACCGGTGACGACGGCGGTGGCGCCGACGGCGAGCCAGGCGAAACCGCGCTTGGCGGTGGGGGCGGGTTCCTCGGGCTCGGCGAGCATGACGGCGAAGATGATGGTGACGCAGACGGCGCCCACGTAGATGAGCAGCTCCATCAACGCCAGGAAGGGGCTGTTGAGGAAGTAGTACAGGCCGGCGATCCCGAGGCAGCACAGCGCCAGACCGCAGACGCTGCGGATGATCCGCTGGGAGGCGACGGCGACGAGCGCCCCCGCCACCGTGGTGGCGACGAAGAGCAGGAAGAGCGCGGGGATGATGTAGGTCGAGCCGGGCAGCGGGGTGACCTCGGCCAGAGGGAGGAGGACGGAGGAGCTCATTTCTTCTGCATCCGGTTTTCGAGGTCCTTGATGAGGTCGATCTTCGCGTAGACGACCTTGCTGGTACTCGCCAAGTTGTAGCGCTTCGAGAACGTCAGCGCGTCGGTCGGGCAGATCTCCACGCAGGCGCCGCAGAGGCTGCATTTGGTGAAATCGAGGTCGAACTGGGTGGCGGACTTCTTCTTCTCGCCCTCCTTCTTCAGGCCGTCGACGAAGATGCAGTCGGACGGGCAGGCCTTCTCGCAGGACTTGCAGGCGATGCAGAGGGACTTCCCGGCTTCGTCGTTGGTGAAGATGATGTGGCCGCGGTACCGCTCCGGGATGGGGAGGGTCTTGTGCGGGTAGGGCGTGTTGTAGTCGCCGCGGAAGTTCTTGAGGAACTGGTCGAGGGAGATGCGCATCCCGATGACCAGGCTCTTGGCGCCGTGGTAGATTTCGCTGAAGTAGCCCATGGTCAGAACAGGTTGGGGAGCTTCACGAGCACGCTGCTCAGCAGGAGCGTGAAGAGCGCCACGGGGATGAGGATCTTCCAGGAGAGGTTGAGCAGCCCGTAAAACTGGGTGCGGGGGAAGGTCCAGCGGATCCACATGACGACGAAGATCAGCGCGTAGAGCTTCACGAAGAACGCGCCGAGCCCGACGAGCGCGGAGGCCCAGGCCGGGAGGAAGTCGAGGAGGTTGCCGAGGCCGGTGTGCCAGCCGCCGAGGAAGAGCACGGTGGCCAGCGAGCAGCCGACGACGATGTTGACGTACTCGGCCATGAAGAAGAGGCCGAATCCCATGCTCGAATACTCGGTGAAGGAGCCGGCGACCAGCTCGCTCTCGGCCTCGGCCAAGTCGAACGGCGCGCGGTTGGTCTCGGCGAGCATGCAGATGAAGAAGATCAGGAACGAGACCGGGACGAGGGGGTTGGCCAGCGTCCAGATGCCGCGCAGGATGTTCCAGTTCCAGAACCAGCCGCCCTGCTGGCCGACGATGGTGCCGAGCTCGGTGGTGCCGGTGACGAGGATGAGGGTGACGATCGTCAGCAGCATCGGGATCTCGTAGGCGACGTTCTGCGAGACGACGCGGGCGGAGGAGATGATCGCGTACTTGTTGTTCGAAGACCAACCGGCGAGCATCAGCGAGATGACGTTGATGGCGCTGAAGGCGAAGACGACGAGCAGGCCGAGATCGATGCGGGTGGGCATGAGCGCGTCGCCGTAGGGCAGGACGACGAAGCACATGAGCGCCGGGATGATCATCGCGACCGGGGCGATGCGGTAGAGGATGGTGTCGACGGCGGGGGGCGTGAGCAGCTGTTTGCAGAGCAGCTTCACGGCGTCGGCGATGGGCTGGATGAGCCCCTGGGGGCCGACCTCCATCGGACCGGGCCGGCGCTGGACGTAGGCGGCGATCTTGCGCTCGCACCAGACCAGGTAGGCGGCGTTGAGGCCGGCGAAGGCGGCGGTGCCGCCGAGGAAGAGAAGGACGCGGACCCAGGGCCAGGCCGGGCCGAGCAGGAAGTCGATGGACGCGCTCATCGGTCGATGTCGGGGATGACGAGGTCGAGGCTGCCGAGGAACGCGATGGCGTCGGCGAGCATCATGCCCTCGCAGACTTCCTCGGCGAGGCTGAGGTTGGCGAGGCAGGGCGTGCGGAGTTTCACGCGGTAGGGGGTGTCGGTGCCATCGGTGACGAGGCGGACCATGAAGCGGCCGCGGCCGGCTTCGGTGGCGTAGGTGGTGTCGCCGGCGGGAACCTTGAGGAACTTCGGGACCTTCGGGTTGATGAAGGGCCCCTCGGGGAGCTTGGCCAGGGCCTGCTCGATGATGCGCAGCGACTGCTCCATCTCGTCCATGCGGACGAGGTAGCGGGCCATCGAGTCGCACTGGTCGTAGACCGGGATCTCGAAGTCGAAATCCTGATAGACCGAGTAGGGCTCGGTCTTGCGGGTGTCGTTGGCGATGCCCGAGCCGCGGATGACCGGGCCGCAGGCGCCGTAGCGCCGACACATGTCCTGATCGATGATACCAATGCCCTCGAGGCGCTTGCGGAGGATGACGTTGTCGGTGACGAAGGCCCGGTACATCTTCAGCCGTTCGCGCATGTAGGGCACGAAGGCCTTGGTGCCCTGGATGAAGGCGTCGTCGATGTCGTTCACCACGCCGCCGAAACGGTAGTAGCAGAACGTGAGGCGGGCGCCGCAGATGCCCTCGAGCAGGTCGAGGATCTTCTCGCGGTCGTCGAAGGCGTAGAGGATGGGGGTGAGGCCGCCGAGGTCCATGACCCACGCGCCCCAGCCGACGAGGTGGGAGGCGATGCGGTTGAGCTCGGAGGTGACGACGCGGATGTATTCGGCGCGCTGGGGCACCTCGAGCTTGGTGGCGCGCTCGACGGCGCCGCACCAGGCGTGCGTGTACTGCATGGCCGAGAGATAGTCCAGGCGGCTGGTGTTGGGGAGGAACTGCGCACAGGTGCGGTTCTCGCCCATCTTCTCGTGCATGCGATGGATGTAGCCGACGACGCACTCGGCCTTGCGGATGAACTCGCCGTCCATCGTGAGCTTCAGGCGCAGCACGCCGTGGGTGGCGGGATGCTGCGGCCCGAGGTTGAGGACGAAGGTCTCGTTGGGGCCGCCGACGTTGTGCGAGGCGACGCGGGCGAGGGCTTCTTGTTTATTCAGCAGGAGCACCGGCGTAGTCCTTCCTAAGCGGATGAAAGGTGGCGTCCTCGGGCAGGAGGAACGGGGTGAGGTTGGGGTGGCCGGCGAAGCGGATGCCGAAGAAGTCGTGGGTCTCGCGTTCGTGCCAGTTGGCCCCGTGGAAGATGTGGGAGATGGTGGGCACCTGCTCGGCGTCGCGGGCGATGCGGCAGCGGATGGCCACGCGCAGGCCGGAGAGCGGGTGGAAGTAGTCGTAGACGACCTCCATCAGGCCCTGGGCCATCCAGTCGAGCCCGGTGATGGTATCCATGGCGAAACCGTGGGTGCGCATCAGCTCCGCGGAGGCGACGACCGCATCGAGGCGGACGCAGGCATCGACATGCACGCCCTTGACGGCGTGGTCGCAGACCTGAACCGGCGGGGGGGGCGGCGGTGGGGGAGGCGGCGCGGCGGGGGCCGGGGCGGGAGCCGGTGAGGGCGCCGGGGCGGCGCCGTCGGCGGCCGGAGCCGCCGGCTTGGGCGCCGCGGGTTTGGGCGCGGCCGGCTTGGGCGGCGGGGGCAGCGGGACGAAGTCCGCGACGGCCAAGGGGGCCAGTTCGGCGGCGAGTTGCTCGGCGGTGGGGCTGCTCATGGCGTTTCGACTCGGGGCCAGCGGCGCTTGCCGGTGAGTTTCTCCTCCAAGGAGAGGATACCCTCGATCAACGCCTCGGGGCGCGGCGGGCAGCCGGGCACGTAGACATCGACGGGGAAGAGCTTGTCGACGCCTTCGACCACGGCGTATTGGCCGGGATAGACGAAGGGGCCGCCGGAGATGGCGCAGTTGCCCATGGCGATGACCCACTTGGGCTCGGGCATCTGGTCGTAGAGGACCTTGATGGCGGGAGCCATTTTCTTGTTCACCGTGCCGGCGACGATCATGAGATCGGCGTGGCGCGGCGAGGGGCGGAAGACCTCGGCGCCGAAGCGCGAGAGATCCCAGCGGGCCATGCCGGTGGCCATCATCTCGATGGCGCAACAGGCGAGGCCGAAGGTCAGCGGCCAGAGGGAGTTGGCGCGCCCGAGGGCGAGCAGGTCGTCCAGCTTGGCGAAGCGCACGAGCGACGAGAGCTCGGGCGGAATATCATCCGAGGCCGGGCCGGGCGGGAGCTTCAGCCCTGGTTCGTTTTGGGAGCAGCCGTTTTGCGGGTCCATTCAAACACCCCTTTCTTCCAGGCGTAGATGATCACGAGGGACAGGATGCCCACGAAGATCACTAGTTCGACGAGGTCCCGGATCGGGAAATTGAGCCGGTTGTAGACCAGCGCGACCGGGATGAGGTAAAGAACGTCCACCGCGAAGGCGACGAAGACGAGCGCGTACAGGTAGTACACGGCGCTGTAGCGGATCCACGCATCACCGATCGGCTCCATGCCGCATTCGATGGCCTGGCCGGATTTGCCGACCGTCTGCCGCAGGGTCCGCGGCGCCAGGAAATACACCAGCAGCAGGGGCCCGAAGGCAAACGCCAGACCGACCGCGGCATAGCCGAAGACGTAGATCAGATCGTTGGCGAGTTTGACATCCATGTGGGAAGAATGACGCGCGTGTCGTGCGGAGCAGAAAGGTGGAAGGAGAAGAATAAAGGCTGATCTTCGCAATGTTTCCCGCCGGGGGCCACGCAAAACTTGGCGAGTACAGTGCGGAAATTGCGGCGGAGGGAGGCGACGTTGACCTGGGACAAGCTGCATCGGCCGGCCACTGGCGGGATTGAGTGCCGCAGGGATTGTGCGGGATGCGGTGTGGGGCAATTGCCCCGGAGGAGGCGAGGGCGTTCGGGGCTTCGGAGGCCGGGGGGGGCGGTCAGGGGGCGCAAAAAAAACCGGCACAGCGAACTGTGCCGGCAAAAGGCGATGCAGTGAGAATGGGGATCAGGCTTTTTTTCCGGCCGCTGCTTCCGCAGTGGAGGAAGCGGGCAGGCCGATCTCCTCATGGACGGCCTGGAGCAGCCCCTGCAGGGTGAAGGGCTTGTCGACCACGCGCACAGCGTGTTTGCCTGTGCGAAGAAATTCGGGGAGGTCCTCACGGTATCCGGTGACGAGCAGAACCTTGGTCTCCGGATGGTGGTGATGCACGGCGGAGACAATCACGGAGCCGTTCTGGTCGGGCATGTGGTAGTCGCAGACGACGCCCTTGAACTTGTCGCGCTCGAGGAAGTGCAGGGCTTCGTCGGTGCGGGTGGTGGAGGTGACATCGTATCCGCTCGCCTGCAGAATACGGCTGGTCGCTTTGAGGGCGACGATGTCGTCGTCGACGACGAGGAGCTTTTTTTGCATCGCGGTTGGCAGTATGGCGGCGGGTGCGACGCCGTCGAGCCTTGAGGTGGTGGCGGGTACGTTTTCCGTTTTTGGGGGCAGGTCCGGTGAGGGGCCGGCGGTGATGATTGGTGGGGGGGGCGTTGCGTGAGGCGGGGGCGTAGGGTGAAGTCCCGGCCGACGGGGGCTCAAGCGCACTCCCTCGCCGGCCGATAGAGTGGAGTCGCCCCACCATGGCCGCCGTCAAGATTCCGCACTATTTCGATGTCGTTACAGCGCTGGAGAAAGCCGCGCTGGAGATGTCCCGCGATGCTGGGCTGGGCCTGAGCATCTCCCCAAACCGGTACCTTCTGCCGCTGCAGAAGCGGCTGGAGTTCGCGTTTGCACGGCTGGGGGACAAGAAATGGCAGCTACGCGTTTCGGTGGAGAAGATCGGCGACGAAGCGAACAGCTCCGCCTATCGGATCCGGCTCGGGATGCCGGACGGTTCCGTGAAGGACGAGGTGGTGCACCTCACGAATGAGGAGCAGGTCGCGGACCTTGGGTTGCGGTACGCGGAGGTCATCACTTCGGCCGCCGCCGAGCCGGAGCCGGCCGTCGCCTGAACCTAGGACCGGCAGGGCGCAGGGCAGAGGCGAGGCGGGAACAGCTCACCCTCCCGTTCGGTGGAACCTGCGGCAGCGGGCAATTTGTATAAGCGGAGTGTGGTCCGGCCTACTCCGGCGCATGGGATCATTTCACGGATCCTGTTTCTCTTCGCTCTCCATTTGGGCTCTGCGTCGAGCTGCACCGTGTGGACGCGTATGCGAGGCGGGGCCATAAGCTCATAGTGGAGGCATCGGGATACGCTGACGACCGGGCAAAAGAAAAGCCGCACGGCGGATACCGTGCGGCTTGGAAAACGATCAGGGTGGCTGAGTTACCGTTTCTTGGAGGCGATGACCTCGTTCGTCAGCGCCTGGCTTTGGGCCATGCGGGTGGCGAGCATGTCGGTGAACCGCTGGATCTCGAACTCGGCGTTGCGCTTGTCGATGCGAGCCTTCTCGAGGTCGAGCCGGGTCTCCATCGCCTCGGCCTGGGCCTTGTCGCGGGCGGCACGGACGGACTGGATGTCGTTCTGGAGTTTGATGATCTGGGCCTGGAGGCGCTTGGACTGGGCGTTGGCGGCCTCGGTTTCGGCGATGACCTTGCGCTCTTCCTCTTCCTTCTTGTTCTGCGCTTCTTCCTTGGCCTTCTCGATGGCGAGGCGGCGTTCTTCCTTCTGGCGAAGGGCTTCGCGCTCGGCCTCTTCTTGAAGCTTCTTCTTGCGGGCTTCTTCCTTGGCGGCCTCCTGCTTGGCGACTTCTTTCTTCTGCTCTTCGGTAATCCGCATCTGTTCGACGTGGGTGTTGTAGAAGAAGAGGAAGATGGCGAACAGGATGACCGGCGGGATGACGATGATCAGACGTTTCATGGTCGGTGATGGATGGGGGCTTAGCTCTTGGCGGCGGCCTTAAGGCGGTCTTCCTCGAGTTTTTGAAGCTTCTGCAGGAGTTCCTTGAGCGCCTTCTCGTTGGCTTGCGCCTTGGCGACATACTCAACGATGAACTTCTTTTCGTCGCGCATGTCGGCGATCGCCTTGTCGGCGGCATCCTTGGCGGCCTTCTCGGTCTTGAACGACTCGGTGAGGTCCTTCACGACGTTGTCGTAGCGGGCCGCCTCGCGCCGGGCGAAGTCGCGGGCGTAGTCGAGTTCCTCGGCGCGCTTGACCTCGGCGGCCTTGCGCTCCTTCTCGGCCAAGTCTTCGGCCTTCTTGCGCTCGGTATCGAGGCGGCGTTGTTCCGCGACCTCCTTGTTCCGGCGCAAGGTCTCGGCGTTGCGGCGCTCCGTCTCGACCCGCTTGGCCTCCTTTTCGGCCTCGACCTTGGCGTCATAGGCGTCGCGCGACTGCATGTAGAGTCCGATAAAGAGGACAAGGACCGCGAGCGGTGCGAACCAGATGTAAGCTCTTTTCATATTGGTAAAGGGAAGAAGGTGGCGGGGTCAGGGGTTTGCAGCCGGGGTGGCACCGGTCTCGATAGAGCGGGATTTGAGGATTTCTTCGGCTTCGGCGAGGATGCGCCCGACGCGATCGAGATCGCGCTTTTCGACATCCCCCGATTCCTTGGCGATCTTGAAGAACTTCATCGCCTCGTCGTACTTGCGTTGCTCGAAGTTGGCGGTGGCGAGGAAGAGGGCGGTGCGGCCGGCCTTCTTAAGGCCACCCTTGGTCCAAGCGGTGGTGGCGACCTCGAGGCCCTCCTTGTACTTGCCGTCGTACCAGAGGTACTGGGCGAGCTGGAAGTCGAGATTGCCGGTCTTGAAGCGCTTGCGGGACTCGTCGAGGATCTTGCGCACGGCGTCCTCGCGACGGAGGTTCTGGAAGCAGACGGAGACCAGTTCCCAGTTGTCCTCGTTGTCCTCGACCTTGCCGGATTTGATCCAGCTTTCGAGAAGTTGGCTGGCGCGGCTGTACTCCTCCAACCGGTAGTAGAGTCCGAACACATTCATGTAGTCGGACGGCTGGTTCATGAAGCCGTACGACTGGGCGCGCTGGTAGGAGAGGATGGCGCGAATGGATTGGTCCGAACTGAGGTAGGCCTGGGTCAACTGCAACCAGTAGTCCTTCTTCTCCGGGAACTTCCGGATGAACATCTCGAAGGTCTCGGCAGCCTCGGCATTGGCACCGCACTCCTGCTGGGCGGCAAAGAGAAGGATCCACGCCTGATCGTTCGGCTCGACGGAGAGGCGGACGAGCTTCTGCGCCGTCGCGTAGGCCTTCTGGTACTCCTTGAGGAAGTAGAGGCAGTTGGCGTAGAGCGAGGTGGCGTCGATGTACACCGACATCTTGTCGGAGCCGAGAACCGGCTCGGGGACTGCGGCGAACCACTTGTCGAGACGGGCCTTGGCTTGGGCGAGGCGTTTCTCGCGCAGTTTCTCGTCGTTGGTGGTGCCGCCATCCTGCATGTAGAGCTGCGCGAGCGCGAGCGTCATGCCGAGCTGGGCATCCTGCGGGAAATAATCGCCGGCCAGAATCTCCTCGAGCGGCTGGATCGCCTTGAGCGCCTGACCGGACCGGATCAGGAGGGTGAACTTGATCTGGTTGAAGTAGGCGAGGTCGTAGCCCTTGAGCTTCAGCTTGATGATCGCTGCGTCGATCTTCTTGAGCAGCTCAATGCACTTCTGCGGGTCCTCGGACTGCAGATCTTCGCGGATCGGCCCGATTTCATCGGAGGCGGCACTGCTGAGCTCGTACTGCGGTGCCGCCTGAGCGGCCTGCGCACGAGCGGCGGAGGGAAGGAGCGCGCAACCGGCAAGGAGAGCGCCGAGGCGCAAAAGGGTGCCAGCTCGCGCGAAGGAGCGCAGCCGGGAGGAACGGAGGGTGGCCATGGCGTCAGTTTCCGAGCTTGAAGGGGAAGGTCTGCTGCATGCGGGTGGCGACCTTGCGGCCGTTCTTCATGCCAGGGGAGAAACGCCACTGGAGAACCGCATCGATGCAGGGCTTGACGAATTCGCGGTGGGAAGCGGAGACCTCGACGGGATCGCTGACGACACCGTTCTCATCGACGAAGAATTGAACCGTGCACTCGCCGCTGATGCCTTGGCGCTTCAGCTCGAAGGGATAACGGGGCGCGATCTGCGAGCGAGCCTGGGGCTTCTTGTCGAGTTTGCCGAAGTCGACGAACTCCTTGAACCGGCTCGTGTCGAGCTGGCGGGTCTGCTTGCTCGGCGGGGCCCAAGTGGTGGACTCGGCTTTCGGGGCGACCGGCGGGGCCGGCTTGATGACGGTCGTGATGTCGCTGACGCCGATGGTATTCATCGGCTCCGGAAGCGAGGCGGCCGAGGCATCGCCACCCAGATCGGAATCGGAGGAGTTCTGGTCGTCGGATTGCTGGTCAGCAGCCTCTTGCGGCGGCTTTTCTTCTTCGGGTTCGGGAGTGAAGTCGATCTCGGCGGCGACGATCTGTTGGTCGTCGGCAGCTTGGGCCGGTCCGTGATGGCTGGCGACTCCGATGAGCTCGCCGCCCCACAGCACACCGCCGTGGAGGCCGGCCGAGACCAGAACGCCAATGATAATGTCGATTTTCTTCATGTTGGCCTCCTGTTAGCGCACCGAGTTCTTGGCCATGGGGTCGAAGGTCACCTTGTTGATGCCCGCGTGGCGGGCCTCATCGACGACGACCACCGCCTTGCCGAATTGGGCCCCGATCTCTCCCTCGATCATAACTTTCGGATCGGCCGACTGGGCCTTCAGGCCGTTGAGGCGGATGATGAGATCGTCGAGCGAGACACGTTCCGAGTTCCAGAAGTAGTCGCCGGCGGTGTCGATCGACACCTTCACCGGTTTCTCGGGCTGGTCCTGGATGAGCGCCGGCGACGGCGTCGCACTCGGCAACTCCACCGGGACCTGCTTGTTCTTGTTCATCGAGAGCATGACCAACACGAACGCCGCCATGAGGAACATGATGACGTCGATCAGCGGGATGATCTCGATACGTGCCTTTTTCCGCACTGTTTGCTTAACTTGCATCGGAGGGCAGGACTGCGGTGAGAGTGACTCGGGCTGGGGGTTAGGGCTTCGGCAGCTTGGTCGAGAGGTAAACCTTGACCGGCTTCGGCGCCTTGCGGATCTCGTTCAAAATCGACATCGCCTGACCGTAGTTGGCGTTCTGGTCGAAGTTGATGAGGATGGTGGGACTTTCCTGCTCGCTGTACTTGATCAACTCGATGATGAAGTTGTCCCAAGTAACGGCTTCGTTGTTCCAGCTCATCTTCCCCTCGGTATCGAGGGTGACGGTGATGGCCTTGTTCGGGTCGACGTCCGTACCGGTCTTCGCCTCGCTCAGGTCAACGGCGGGGCCATTGGCCTTGTTCATCGAAAGGGTGAACAAGACGAAGGTGGCCAGCAGGAACATGATGACATCGATCAGCGGGATAACGTTGATCGTAGCCTTTTTCTTGGAGCCTGAGCCCCCTCCTCCTCCTCCGTGCATGGTGAGCGATGGTTAAGATTTACCGAGTAATAGTGGTGGCGAAGCGACCGGGACGTGAACGCGGCTTACTGCTCGGCGTTCACACCGCTCGACTTCTTGATCATGATCTCGAGCGCATTGCCGGCGTCTTCCACTTCGTGGCGGGCGTTCTCCCAGCGAGCGTTGAGATAGTTGAAGGGTAGCAGGCCGATAACGGCGATCGCGATACCGCAAGCGGTGGCGATAAGGGCCTCGGCAACACCACCGGTGATCTTGCTGGCGGCCTGGGCGATGTCGCCCTCCATGCTGCCGAAGGTGGTCATCATGCCCGTGATCGTGCCGATGAGGCCGAGGTACGGGGCGGCGGTGATGCAGGTGTCGAGGGTCGGCATGCCCTGGCCGAAGCGGGTGAGCTCGGAGCTGGAGCTGCGGATGAAGGCGTTCTGGAGCGAGGTCTCGCGGTGGGTCAGGCTATAGACCATGATCCGGGCGATGTAGTCGTTGGTGGTGCGGCCGAGAGCGATCGCGCCGTCGATGTCGCCAGCTTCGATCTTCTCGAGCATGCCCTCGACGACCTCCGGGTTGCGGGCCTTCATCTCACGCAGGGTGAAGATGATGCGCTCGGTGACGACGGTGACGCCGACCAGCGAGGTAATCAAGATGGGCCACATGATGTAACCGCCGGCATGGAAGAGCTCCATCGGGGTCTTGTTCATCAAGAAGGCGAGAGGCAGGATCTGGATCATGGTGTGATGAGTTCGAGGATTATTGAGAGAGCGGGAGGGGAAAGGAAGCAACTGGGCCGGAGGCGGCGAGCTGAGGGGAGAGTCGGGAGGGGAAGGTGCTTATCTTTCGCGGGAAAGGGGAGGGGGTACCAACTAAACGCCGCACGGCGGCGATTCACTTCAGGAGGGGCAAAGATCGCTGATGCGATCCGCGAGAGGGGGGGGTGGGAGGTGCGGGGAAGGGCAGTTGTGGGAGGGAAAACGGGCAAATAGCGGCAGACAGGGGGCGAGAATCGGAGAGCGATTCGCGCCTTGTCAAAGGCAATTCTCACCGAGCGGCGTCGACGTGTTGCTGTAACGGTAGAATAGAGGGGGCGCTCGCAGCGACGTCCCGGGGGCTTTTCCCGGGACACGGGGAGGGATGTCCCGCCGGTGGGACGGTCGTTTCCCGGATTCGGGACGTGGTGCCGGGTGGGCGGATACCGTGGTGGCCGGACCGGTGCGGCGACGGGGTGCGGCGGACCGGAGGTTTTCGGTTTGGCGCGGATCGGGCCCGTGCTCACGGTGCGGGCATGTCGCAAGATACTGTCGAGTTTTTCCACCGGAAACGCCGCGCGATGGTCGAGGAGAAGATCCCGGGCGAGTTCTGGCTGCGCTGGCTCTACAGCAGCTCGCTCAGCGGCCGGCTCGCCCTGCATGGGCTGGTGAAGCGTGCGTTCTTCTCGTGGCTGTATGGGAGGAAGATGGACAAGCCCCGGAGCGTCCACCGGGTGCTCCCCTTCATCGTGGAGCACGACCTCGATGTGGACGAGTTCGCCAAACAGGCGATGGCCTACAAGACGTTCAACGAGTTCTTCGCCCGCAAACTCAAGGCGTCCGCCCGTCCGATCGACCCGGATCCCGCCAGCGCGATCCTGCCCGCCGACGGGCGCCACCTCGTGTTCCCCGACGTCGACGCGGCCGATGGTTTTTATGTGAAGGGCGACCGCTTCGAACTCGGCGAACTGATCGGCGGCGAGTTGGTGGCGAAACAATTCATCGGCGGTGCGATGCTCATCTCGCGACTCGCGCCGGTGGACTACCACCGGTTCCACTTCCCCTGCGCCGGCACGCCCGGCCGCGCCAGCGAGATCAAGGGCCCGCTCTTCTCGGTCAATCCGATCGCGCTGCGGCGCAGCGTCCGCTACCTCGTCCAGAACAAGCGCATGGTCACGCTCCACGAGACGGAGCGGTTCGGGCTGGTCGCGCTGATCGAGGTGGGCGCGACGATGGTCGGCGGTATCCGCCAGAGCTTCATCCCCGGCACGAAAGTGAAAAAGGGCGACGAGAAGGGACTCTTCAAGTTCGGCGGCTCCTGCGTCATCACGCTGTTCCAGCGCGACCGGATCGTGTTCGACGCCGACCTGCGCGAGCAGAGCCTCAACCACATCGAGACCTACGCCAAGATGGGCGAGCGGTTCGGCGTGGCCACGCGGTAGCCCGCGCGCGCGGCGCGCC